>DASQNQ010000096.1:0-5382 GCA_035644895.1 Acetobacteraceae bacterium
GCCTCCTCCAGCGCGACCTCCCGCGCGGCGATCGTCAGCACGCCCTGGGCGCGCGGCATGGCATCGCGGGCGTTGATCGCCAGGTTGAGCACGGCAAGCTCGGTCTGCGTCGGGTCCGCCATCACCGCGGGCAGCCCCTCCTCGAACTCGGCCTCCACGCGGATGCCGGTGCCGAGCGCCTTGGCCAGCAGCTCCCCCATCCCCGCGACCTGGGCGCGGAGGTCCACCGGGCGCGGCTCCAGCCTCTCCCGCCGCGCGAAGACCATCATCTGCCGCACGAGCTTCGCGCCGCGGTCCACGGCGGCGAGCGCGCCGTCCATGATCTCGTGGCCTGCCTTGTCGGTGCTGCGCTTGCGCAGCAGGAACAGGCCGCTCTTCACCGCCTGCAGCAGGTTGTTGAAGTCGTGCGCGACGCCGGCCGTCAGCTGCCCCACCGCGTCGAGCGTCTGGGCGCGGCGGAGTTGCGCCTCCGCCTGCTCGCGCGCCGCCATCTCGGCCTCCAGCCGGTCGGCCTGCTCGCGCCAGGCCTTCGCGGCGCGGCGCTGGTCCTGGTACTGGCGCGCGGCCATGAGGCTCATGCCGAGCAGGGCGATCGTCGCCAGCACCGTGTAGAAGGCGAGCAGCTCCATCCGCGTCCGCCAGCCCGCCAGCACCGCCCGCGTCTCCATGCTGAAGGCGATGTGGAGCGGGTAGTCCTTGATGCGGGTGAAGGCGTTCAGCCGCTCGATCCCGTCCACATGCGACACGGCGGTGTAGGTGCCGTCGCGGGCCGCGAGGGCGCGCGACAGGAAGGGACCGCCGACGGAAAGGCGCGCCGGCACGGCCTCGGCCGGGTAGCGGGCGACGACCAGCCCGTCGGACCGCACGAGGGGCACGATGTGCGCGATGGTCGGCGCGAAGCGCTCCCAGAAGCCGGTGAACTCCGCCATGGGAACGGACACCTTCGCGATGCCGGCGAAGTTCCCCTCCGGGTCCGAGAGGCGGCGGGAGAGGGCGATGCGCGGTCCGCCGGCCTCCGCCCTGCAGGGCGCCACATGGGTGCGCGCCGGCTGGCCGGGCAGGTGTGCCTGGAAGTGGTCCTGCCCGGCGACGGTGGCGGCCGGCGGCGCGGGGAAGGCGGTGGTGGCCAGGCGGACGCGCCCATCGGCATCCGCCAGCACGATGGAGGTCGTGGAATCGAGGCTGCGGGCCATGCCCGCCAGCTCCGCCCAAAGGGCAGCGTCGCCCGAGAGGTCGGACCAGCCGCGGCCATCCACGCGCCGCAGCACCTCCGACAGGATGAACTCGTGTATGTCGAACACCTTGGCCGCGTGCTCGTGCAGCGCCGTCACGGTGCGGACGGCATTCGCCTCCGCCTCCGCCAGGACGCGCGCGCGCTCCGCTGTTGCGGTCCAGGCCAGGATGAGCGAGGGCAGCAGCACGGACAGCACGAGCAGCACGGGCAGGGACCATGCATGCAGGAACCGGGTCAGGTGCGGCTTGGACAAGGTTGCTTCCCGTTTCGGTCCGTGACGGTGCCCGTTCTTCGGGCGCGCCCGGTGTGCCGTATGTTAATCAAAATACCGTATGCTCCCGCATAGTTCAACGGCAAACCTCTCGAAATCGCGATCCGGTCCTGGCCCGGGTTGCCGCTTGCCGTGGCGTGTCGGAGGCCCCCTTGGAGACCGAACAGCCGATGAACCCCGCCGAGCCCGGCCTGGCCCTTGCCGGCCCCGACCGCCTCCTCCGCTTCGAGGGGCAGGTGTTCCGCTGCGCCCTGGGCAAGGGCGGCATTCGCCCGGCCGAGGCGAAGCGCGAGGGCGATGGCGCCACGCCGGCCGCCCTCCTGCCGCTCCGCCGCGTGCTCTATCGCGCCGACCGCGGGCCCGCGCCGCGCTGCGCCGTGCCGGTGGAGCCCCTGGCGCCGGCGGACGGGTGGTGCGACGACCCGGCGCACCCCCTCTACAACCGGCCCGTGCCGACCCCCTTCGACGCCTCGCATGAGAGGCTCTGGCGCGAGGACCACGTCTACGACGTGATCGGCGTGCTGGGCTGGAACGACAGCCCGCCGGAGCGCGGCCGCGGCAGCGCCATCTTCCTCCACCTGGCGCGAGAGGACTTCGCGCCGACCGAGGGCTGCGTGGCGCTCGGGGAGCGCGACCTGCGGCGGGTGCTGGAGGCGGGGCTGCGGGCCATCCTGGTCGAGGCGTAGCGGCGGTCGTTCCGCCCATACCCGCAACGTCTTGACGCAGGTCATGGCGGAGCCGCGCCCCCGGCACTACCTGGGGGGCATGCCGCACACCGACATCGCCATCATCGGCGCCGGCCCCGCGGGCCTGGCCTTCGCCCGCAGCCTCTCGGGCACCGGGCTTCGCGTCACGCTCGTCGAGCGCAGCCCGGAACGGGCGATCGCCGAGCCGGCCTTCGACGGGCGCGAGATCGCGCTCACCCTTCGCTCCCAGCGCATCCTGCGCGGGATCGGCGCCTGGGACCGCATTCCGATGGAGGAGACGTCCCCGCTGCGGGAGGCCCGCGTCCTCGACGGCCACTCCCCCTTCGCGCTGCGCTTCGCGCCCGAGGGAGAGGAGAGCCTGGGCCGGCTGGTGCCGAACCACCTGATCCGCCGCGCCCTGCATCGCGCGGTCACCGAGGACACGGATGCCGTGCTCCTCGCCGGGCGCGCCGTGGCGGGCGTGGAGGCCGGCCCGGCCGGCGCCCGGCTTCGGCTGGAGGACGGGGAGGCGGTGGAGGCCCGGCTTGTGGTCGCCGCCGACACCCGCTTCTCGGAGGCGCGGCGGCGCATGGGGATCGGCGCGACGGTGCGCGACTTCCGCAAGACCATGCTGGTGGCCCGCGTCGCGCATGAGAGGCCGCATGGCGGCGTGGCGACCGAGTGGTTCGGCCATGGCCAGACCGTTGCGATGCTGCCCCTGCGGGGCGACGTCTCCTCCGTCGTGCTGACCCTCGACCCGCATCAGATCGCGGCGCTGATGGCGATGGAGGAGGGGGCCTTCGGGGCCGAGGTCACGCGGCGCTACGCCGGGCGGCTGGGCGCCATGCGGCTGGCCGGCACGCGCCATGCCTATCCGCTCGTCGCGACCTACGCGCACCGCTTCGCGGCGCCGCGCTTCGCGCTGGTCGGCGATGCCGCCGTCGGCATGCATCCGGTCACGGCGCATGGCTTCAACTTCGGGCTGGCCGGCGCGCACCGCCTGGCGCGCAGCGTGGCCGCCGCGGTGGGCCGCGGGCGGGACCCCTCCGACCGCGCGGCGCTGCTGGCCTACGAATCGGCGCACCGGCGGGCGACCTGGCCGATGTTCACGGCGACGAACGCGATCGCCACGCTCTACACGGACGACACGGTCCCCGGCCGGTTGCTGCGCACCGCCGTGATGCGCGCGGGCGGCGCGCTGGCGCCGGTGCGGCGGGCCATCACCTCGCGGTTGATGGAAGCCTCGCCGGCCTGAGGGCGTCCGGGTTGTGCCGGGGCCGCGGGGCGCCTAGGTGGGGGCCAAGCTGGTGAGACCCGAACGGGACCGATGAGCGAGAACACGAACACAGAGACCACCGCCCCCGACGCGCCGGAGGCTCCGCAGACGCCCGAGGAGCGCCTGGCCGCCGCCGAGGCGGAGATCGCGCAGCTCCGCGACCGCTGGCTGCGCGCCGAGGCGGAGATGCAGAACCTGCGGGCCCGGGCGCGTCGCGAGGCCGAGGACGCGCGCAACTTCGCTGTCCAGAAATTCGCCCGTGACGTGGTGGAGACGGCGGAGAACCTGCGCCGCGGCCTCGACAGCCTGCCCCCCGCGCAGGAGGGCGAGGACGAGCTGCTGGCCAAGCTGCGCAACGGCTTCGAGGGCGTGGAGCGTGCCTTCGTTGCCATGCTGGAGCGGCACGGTGTGCAGCGGCGCGAGGCCCAGGGGCAGCCCTTCGACCCGGAACTGCACCAGGCAATGGCCGAGCAGCCCGCGCCGGAGGGCGTGGAGCCCGGCACCGTCATGCAGGCATGGACGCCCGCCTGGACGCTGAACGGGCGCCTGCTGAAGCCCGCGATGGTCGTGGTGGCCGGCAAGGCCGGCTAGTCGTCCACCCTTCCGGGGCGGCGTTCCCGCCGGGGCGGGAACGCGCACCCCGTCGGGATCACTTCGCCTTCGCGGCGGCCTTCGCGCGCTTCTTCGCCCCGGCCAGCGCGGCCTCCTTCAGGGTCGGGCTGGCCTTGAAGCGCACCGTGGCGCCGGCCTTCACCTGCACCTTCTCGCCCGTGCGGGGGTTGAGCGCCGTGCGCTTCGGCGTCTCGCGCACGATGAAGGCGCCGAACTCGGGAAGCGTGAAGCGGCCGGTCGAGATGATCTCGCTCTTGATCGCGGCGATGAGGTCGGCGGCCACGCGGCCGGCGGCGACGCCCGACATGTCCGCGGACTTCGCGATGACGTCGGTCAGGAACTTCTTCGACATGCAGTGCCCTCCTTGAGGCTTTGGCCCAGATACGCTTGTCACGCGGAGTTGTCTCGGGATTCGTGCGGCCCGGCAGCCCACGAGGCGGCCGAATCGCGGCCGCCGCGGCATCCGTGCAACGCATCGCATTCCGCGGCAAGCGCTGATTCCGCCTGCAATCTCGCAGCCTGCTGTTGACGAAGTGTCGCCGGGGCGGCGACCGGTGCGCCTGCGTGCGGGCGCTTGGCGGGGCGCGGCCGCGCCGGGCAGAAGGAGGGGCATGAGCAGCGCCCTCCTGGCCGACATCGGTGGCACCAACGCACGTTTCGCCCTGCACGCGCCCGGCCTGCCGGGTGCGGTGACCGAACTCCAGGTGGCCGCGCACGCCACCGCGGAGGACGCGGTCGCCGCCGCCCTGGCCACGCTCGCGCCCAGCGGGGCGCCCAGCGGGGCACCCAGCGGCGCGCCACCCGACACGGCGGTGATCGCGATCGCCGCGCCCGTGTCGGGGGAGGCGCCGGTGCGCCTGACGAACGCGCCCTGGGTGCTGGACCCTGCGGCGCTGCGCGCCCGATTCGGCTTCCGCCGCGTGCGGCTGGTGAACGACTTCGAGGCGCTGGCCTGGGCCCTGCCGCATCTCGGCCCGGGGGAGGCGGTCCGCGTGGGCGGCGGCGCCCCTCTGGCCGGCGCGCCGCTGCTGGTCATGGGGCCCGGCACGGGGCTCGGCGTCGCGCTGCTCGTGCCCGGCGTCGGCGCGGTGCCGACCGAGGGCGGCCATGCCGACCTGCCCGCGACCACGGCGCGGGAGGATGCGGTGGTCGCCCACCTGCGCGCGCGCCTCGGCCGCGTCTCGGCCGAGCATGTGCTCTCGGGCCCGGGCCTCGTGAACCTGCACGAGGCAGTCGTGGCGCTGGCCGGCGCGCCGCCCGCCGGCCTCGACCCGGCGGGCGTCGTGCAGGCGGCGCTTGGGGG
>DASQNQ010000097.1:0-7829 GCA_035644895.1 Acetobacteraceae bacterium
CCATGGCCAAGGCCAACACCATCCTGATCAAGCTCGTCTCGTCCGAGGACACGGGCTACTTCTACGTCACGAAGAAGAACACCCGGAACGCGCAGGGCAAGCTCGAGAAGAAGAAGTACGACCCGGTCGCGCGCAAGCACGTCGTCTTCCGCGAATCCAAGATCAAGTAAGCAGTCGACGCCAAGGCGTCCGGGCGGCCGTGCGCCGCCCCGCTTACGGCACCGCCCGCAACGCCCCGCCGCTCGACGCCCCGCCTGGCCGGATGCCTGGCGGGGCGTTGCGCGTCAGCCCGGCGGGTCGGGCGGCTCCGCGAGCACGACGCGGTCCCGGCCGTCCCGCTTCGCGCGGTAGAGCGCGGCATCGGCGGCACCGAGAACCTGCTCCGCGCCCATTCCCTGCGTGGCCACTGCGACGCCGATGCTGATGGTGACCGGCAGCACGAGGCCGTCCACGGCGACGGGCTCCGCCGCGACGGCGGCCCGCAGGCGCTCGGCGACGGCCAGCACATCGGCCGCGGTCGTGCCGGCCATCACCACCAGGAATTCCTCGCCGCCGTAGCGCGCCACCACGTCGGCGGCGCGGACCTGCCCGCGCATCCGGGCCGCCACCTCCTGCAGGACGGCATCGCCGATGGCGTGGCCGTGGGTGTCGTTGATCGCCTTGAACCGGTCGACATCCATCAGCAGCACCGCCGCGCCCGCGCCGCGCAGGACGCCGTCGAGGTGCCGGCGGACGTAGCGCCGGTTGCGCAGCCCCGTCAGGGGGTCGGTCACCGCCATCTCGAGGCTGCGGTCCAGGTCGCTCCGCAGCCTCTCCTGGTAGCGCCGGCGGCGGATCTGGTTGCGGACGCGCGCCCGCAACTCGTTCGGGTCCACCGGGCGGAACAGGTGGTCGTTCGCGCCGAGGTCGAAGCCCCGCAGCACCAGCGCCTTCTGCCCGGCATCCGCCATCAGCAGCACCGGCAGTCCCCGCAGCCGCTCCTCCGTCCTGAGGCGCGCGGCGAGGCGGAGCGCGTCCCCGCCCTCCGGCCCGAGGTCGAGCAGCAGCAGGTCGAAGTCGCCACCGGCCAGCCTGTCCCAGGCCTCAGCCGGGCTTGCGGCGGGTTCGAGGTGCACGCCGTCGAGTGCCAGCATCGCCCGCAGCGCCTCGACATCCGACGGCGCCATCGCCAGGACGCGCGCGCCGGCGATGAGGGACGGTGGCGGGAGCGGCTGCCCCAGGCCGAGGTCGCGCGCCGTCTCCGCGCGGAGGCGCCAGGCATCCACCGCCTGCTTCACCCGCAGCAGGGGACGCAGCCGTGCGAACAGCGCGGCGTCGTCGAGCGGCTTGGAGAGGAAGTCATCCGCCCCCGCCTCCAAGCCCCGGACCCGCTCGGCCTGGTCGAGCAGGGCGGTGACCATGACGACCGGCACATGCGCGGTGGCCGGGGCCGCCTTCAGCCGGCGGCAGACCTCGTAGCCGTCCATCCCGGGCATCACGACGTCGAGCAGCACGACATCGGGCATCCAACGCCCCGCCACCTCCAGCGCCTCCGGCCCCGAGGCGGCGGTCGCCACCTCGTAGTACTCGGAGAGCAGCCTGGCCTCCAGCAGCGCCCGGTTGCCGGCCACGTCGTCCACCACCAGGACCCGCGCGGTCATGGATGCGTGATCCGGAAACGCAAGAAGCTGCAAGCCGAGAGGAAGCCAGGACGCCTGGTCTGCGTTGTGCGCCGCGGTCCGGCCTGCTGCATCGGCGGCAGGTGAAAGGACAGGTTATCTGTCATAGATGCTTCATGGAGAGGCCGATGTCGGACATCACCGCGGCTGGTGCACGCACGGAAAGCGCGGCCACGAATGCCGGCCTGTTCTTCCGCCGCTGGCTGGCCAACCCGCTGCAGATGGGCTCCATCATTCCCTCCTCGCGCACGCTGTGCCGGCACATCGCCTCCCATGTCCGGCTGAAGGACGACGAGGTGGTGGTGGAGCTTGGCGCCGGGACGGGCGTGGTGACACGCGCCATGCTCGCGGCCGGCATCCCGGCGGAGCGCATCGTGGTGTTCGAGATCGTGCCCGAAATGGCCGAGCACCTGCGCCGCGTGTTTCCGGGCGTCAACGTGATCTGCGGCGACGCCTTCGAGTTGGAGCGCGACCTGCCGGCGCGCTTCCGGGGCCGGGTCGGCGACGCGATCTGCGGCATCCCGCTGGTGATGCTGCCGCTGGCGCAGCAGCAGCGCTTCGTCGACGCGGTGGAGGCAGTGGCGCCGGGCCGCGGCTTCCTGCTGCTGACCTACTGCATCACCTCGCCGCTGCCCTATCGCAAGCTGGGCCTCTCGGCGGACCGGAAGGTCTGGACGCCGGTGAACTTCCCTCCCGCCAGCGTCTGGCGCTACCAGCCCGTCGGGTGACATCGGGCGCCCCCTTCAACCCCGGACCATGGACGCAAAGTCTGTTCCGCAACGATTAGCATGAATGGGAGGAAAGGGCGCAGACCCTTCCTTCGGGCCGGGCATGGGCGTCCTCAGGCCGTGGCGAGGGTGACCTCTGCCCCGTCCCGCCGCCGGAGCCGCGCGACGAGGCGCGCATGCGGGCTCTGCCGCACGCGCAGCGCCTCCTCGAGACCCCGCCGGGCGAGCGCCTGGCGCACCGCCTCGGCCTCCGGGTGCTCGCCCTCCAGCGCCGCCAGACGGCAGCCGCTGTCCGGCAGCCGCATGGCGGCCGAGGCGCCGCCGTCCCACTGGATCAGCGCCGGCACCAGGTTGTCCATGTCCTGTCGCTGCGGCGGGAAGGCCATCCGCCAGGACAGATCGCCCCGGCGCATCGACCGCACCTCGCCCATGCCCCCCGGCCCGAGACGCGCGGCGACCGCGTCCAGCACCGGCGTGCGCGCGACGTAGGCGATCAGGCGCGGCCCGGCCTCCAGCATCTGGCGCATCGCCGGCTCGTCCAGGTCGAAGGGGCGCGGGTGCGGCGGCTCGGGCTGCGCCGGGTCGGGGGCGATCACCTCGAGGTAGCACTCCGCCCCGAGGCCGAGCAGCATGTTGTGCGTGCCGACCCCCTCATGCACGCCGCCCGCGACCGGGTCGGCGCCGAGGTGGGACCGCACGAAGGCCGCACCCTCCTCCAGCGTGCGCGCGCCGATGACGATGTGGTCGATCTCTGCCATGGGGTGCCCTACCTGCCCTGCCGGGTGCAGAACGACGCCGCGCGGGTGAGGTTCGCCCGCGCCCTCGCCCTGCAGCGGGGGGTGCAGCATGGGGGCCCCGACGGGGCTGGGCAAGCGGGCGCGGCGGTCAGCCGCGCAGCCAGGCGATCACGTCCGCGGCGCTGCGGTCAGGCGGGAAGACCGGGTAGAACACCTGCACGATCCGCCCCCCGGCAATGACCAGGGTCAGCCGCCGGAGAAGCGTCCGGCCCTCCACCTCCATCACCGGCAGGCGGAGCGCCCGCGCGAGGCCGAGCGCCGCGTCCGAGAGCAGCGGGAAGGAGAGGTGCAGCCGCGCAGCGGCCTCCGCCTGCCAGGCCGTGTCCTGCGTCGAGAGGCCGAACAGGTGGTCCACGCCCAGGCCACGCAGCTCCGCATGTCCGTCGCGGAAGGCGCAGGACTGGGGCGTGCAGCCGCGGGCGCCGGGGATCATGTCCCACCCTTCCGGCACCGGCCGGTCCGGGCGGGAGGTCATCGGATAGGCGTAGACGACCGTGGTGCCCGCCAGGCAGGAGAGGTCCACCGCCTGCCCATGCGTGCCCGGCAGCGGGATCGGGGGCACAGCCGTGCCCGGAAGGTGCCGCGCCCCGCCATCGTCCTCGGGCGGCGGCAGGCGCGACCAGTCCACCGCCCCCGTCACGCGTTGCCCGAGAGGTAGTCCATCGCGGCCTGCACGCCGCCCGCGCGGTGCGGCACGCCCGCCGCGCGCAGCCCCATCTCCACGCCGCCCAGCGTGCCCACCAGCTGCAGGTCGCCGAAGTCGCCGAGATGGCCGATGCGGAACACCCGGTCGTTCAGCTGCCCGAGCCCGTTGCCGAGGCTCATGTTGTGGCGCTCGAGGATCGTGGCGCGCAGCGCATTGGCGGAAACGCCCTCCGGCAGGCGCACGGCCGTCAGGCTGCTGGAGTAGTGGCGCGGCTCCTCGCACTGGATCTCGAAGCCCCAGTGGCGCACGGCGCGGCGGGTCGCCTCCGCATGGCGGTCGTGGCGGGCGAAGACGTTCTCCAGCCCCTCCTCCAGCAGCATGTCGACGGCGGTGTCGAGGCCGTAGAGCAGGTTGGTGGCCGGCGTGTAGGGGAAGTAGCCGGTGGCGTTGGCCGCCAGCATGGCCTTCCAGTCCCAGAAGGCGCGGGGCAGCTTCGCGGTCTCGCTCGCCTTCAGCGCCTTCTCCGAGATTGCGTTGAAGGACAGGCCGGGCGGCAGCATGAGGCCTTTCTGGGAGCCGGCGACGGTCACGTCCACGCCCCACTCGTCGTGGCGGTAGTCGATGCTGGCCAGCGAGGAGATCGTGTCCACCAGCAGCAGCGCCGGGTGGCCGGCCGCGTCCATCGCGCGCCGCACCTCGTCGATGCGCGACGTGCAGCCGGTGGAGGTTTCGTTGTGCACGACGCAGACGGCCTTGATGGCGTGGCTCTTGTCCTCGCGCAGCCGCGCCTCGATCGCCGCGACGTCGGCGCCGCGGCGCCAGTCGGTCTTCACGAAGTCGGTCACGATGCCGAGGCGGCCGGCCATCTCGTGCCACAGGTGGGCGAACCAGCCCGTCTCGCACATCAGCACGCGGTCGCCGGGCGAGAGGGTATTCGTCAGCGCCGCCTCCCACGCCCCGGTGCCGGAGGCGGGATAGATCACCACATGCCCTTCCGTCTTGAAGACGTGCCGGACCTTCTCCAGCAGCGCCTTGCCGAAGCGGCCGAAATCGGGGCCCCGGTGGTCCATGGTGGGGTGGTCCATGGCGCGCAGCACCCGGTCCGGCACGTTGGTCGGGCCGGGGATCTGGAGGAAGTGGCGGCCGGCGGTGGGCTTGGACTGGAAGTAGGCCATGGAGCGTCCCCTCTCTGCCGGGCCGGTTTAGCCCCGCGCCATGCCAGGCGCCAATGAGTAAGGCTTGTTGGATTGATGAGCATTATAGATCACACGGGATGCCCCACCCCCGCTAATGGATGGGAAGGGGTCTGGAGCTTCGCATGAACGCCATCACCGGGAAGGCACGGATCGGGGACAGCCGCCTGGCGGACCGCCTGCGGCGGGAAACGGCGGGCGAGGTGCTGTTCGGCGCCGGCGACCGCGGCCGCTACGCCACCGACGCCTCGATCTACCAGATGGAGCCGGTGGGCGTGCTGGTGCCGCGCACGGTGGACGACGTGGCGGCGGCGATGGCGATCTGCCGGGAGGAGGGCATCCCCGTCCTGCCCCGCGGCGGCGGCACCTCCCAGTGCGGGCAGACGGTGAACCGCGCCCTCGTGCTCGACTGCACCAAGCACCTGCGGCGCGTGCTGAGCGTGGAGGGCGACGTCG
The DNA here is from genome assembly GCA_035644895.1 of Acetobacteraceae bacterium. Classification (GTDB taxonomy): domain Bacteria; phylum Pseudomonadota; class Alphaproteobacteria; order Acetobacterales; family Acetobacteraceae; genus Falsiroseomonas. Next base: position 5,479 of record DASQNQ010000097.1, read on the forward strand.
CGCGCGTCGAGCCGGGGATCACGCTCGGCGCCCTGAACGACCACCTGAAAACTGAGAAAAAGTTCTTTCCGGTGGATCCGTCCACCTGGGCGCGCTGCACCATCGGCGGCATGGCGGGCAACAACTCCTGCGGGGCGAAGTCCATCCGCTACGGGCTGATGGCCGACAACGTGCTGGCGATCGACGCCATCCTGGCCGACGGCACGCGCTTCGACTTTTCCGAGTTGCCCGACAACCTGGGTCCCGGCGTGCCTGCTTCCGTCGCGGATCTCGTGGCGCGGCTGCGGGCGCTGGGCGCGCGGGAGGCGGCCGAGATCGCGGCGCGCTTCCCGAAGCAGCTCCGCCGCGTCGGCGGCTACAACCTGGATGCGCTGACGCCGGAGGCGCGCGCCGCCGGCCGCGGCTCGCTCGCCCGGCTGCTGGTGGGCAGCGAGGGCACGCTCGCCTTCTCCGCCGCCCTCGACCTGAAGCTCTGGCCGCTCAAGCCGCGCAAGGTGCTCGGCATCTGCCAGTTCCCCACCTTCCGCGCGGCGATGGAGGCCAGCCGGCATCTCGTCACGCTGGAGCCGGAGGCGGTGGAGCTGGTGGACCGCACCATGATCGACCTCGGCCGCTCCATCCCGATCTACCGCGCGACGATCGACCGCATGGTGCGCGGCGAGCCAGACAGCCTGCTGATCGTCGAGTTCCACGGCCATGAGGACGCACCGCTGCTCCGCCAGCTCGACCGGCTGGAGGAGATGATGGGCGACCTCGGCCATCCGGGCGCCGTGGTGCGCTGCGAGGACACCGGCTTCCAGGCGGCCGTCGCGGAGGTGCGCGAGGCCGGGCTCAACATCATGATGAGCATGAAGGGCGACGGGAAGCCCGTCTCCTTCATCGAGGACACCGCCGTCGCGCTGGAGGACCTGGCCGACTACACCGAGCGGCTGAACGAGGTTTTCGAGCAGTACGGCACCAAGGGCACCTGGTACGCGCACGCCTCCGTCGGCTGCCTGCATGTCCGCCCTGTCCTGAACATGAAGGACGGCGAGGACGTGCGGAAGATGCGCGAGATCGCCGAAAAATGCTTCGCGCTGGTGCGGGAGTACAAGGGCAGCCACTCCGGCGAGCATGGCGACGGCATCGTCAGGTCCGAGTTCAACGAGCCGATGTTCGGCGCCCGCATCGCCCGCGCCTTCGAGGAGGTGAAGGACGCCTTCGACGCGCAGGGGCTGCTGAATCCGAACCGCATCGTCCACCCGCCGCGCATGGATGACCGCACGCTGTTCCGCTACGGCCCCGACTACGCGGCGGACCCGGCCGTGCAGCCGGCGCTCGACTGGTCTGCCTGGCCCGGCGCGCAAGGCGGGCTGCTCGGCGCGGTCGAGATGTGCAACAACAACGGCACCTGCCGGAAGTTCGACGCCGGCACCATGTGCCCCTCCTGGCGCGCGACGCGCGAGGAGAAGCACCTGACGCGCGGCCGCGCCAACACGCTGCGGCTTGCCCTGACGGGACAGCTGGAGGGCGGGCTCGCCTCGGACGAGGTGGCCGATGCGCTCTCGCTCTGCGTCGCCTGCAAGGGCTGCAAGCGCGAATGCCCGACCGGCGTGGACATGGCCAAGATGAAGATCGAGGCTGCGCATGCGCGGGCGCGCGTCCGGGGCGTGGCGCTGAAGGACCGCATCATCGCCACCATGCCGCGCTGGGCGCCCTTCGCCAGCACCGTCGCGCCGCTGGCGAATGCGCGCGACCTGGTCCCCTTCCTGCCGCGGCTGGTCGAGCGGCTGACGGGGCTTTCCGCCGAACGCACCCTGCCCCGCTTCCGCCGCGACGCCTTCCGGGACGACGAGGTGCGCGCGCCCGACGGGCGGGAGGGCGAGGTCATCCTGCTGCCCGACCTCTTCAACCGCCACTTCGAGCCGGAGAACCTGCGCGCCGCGCTCCGCGTCATCCGGGCCGCGGGCTTCGACCCCGCCGTGGCGCGGCCGCCGGAGGGCAGGCGGCCGCTGGATGACGGCCGCACCTACCTCTCGGCCGGGATGGTCGAGGAGGCGCGGGCGGAGGCGCGGCGCACCGTCTCCACGCTTTCGCAGTGGAGCAGCCCGGTGGTCGGCCTCGAACCCTCGACGCTGACGACGCTGCGCGACGAGTCCCTCTCCCTGCTGCCGGGCGAGGCGACGCAGAGGCTTGCCGACCGGGCGATGCTGCTGACGGAGTGGCTGGCCAAGGCGAAGCCGGACCTCGCGCTGAAGCCGGTGGCAGAGGCCGCGCATGTCCACGGCCACTGCCACCAGAAGGCCTTCGGCGCCTTCCCCGCGACCGTCGCGGCGCTGACGCGCATTCCGGGGCTGAAGGTGGTGCCCATC
>DASQNQ010000098.1:0-16345 GCA_035644895.1 Acetobacteraceae bacterium
CACGGGATGCGCTTGTGGGCGTGGGCCTGCCGCGGCACCCCTGACGCGCAGGATCAGCCAGGCGACGATCAGCACGTTGACCGCGTTCCAGGCGATCCCGTTCAGGAAGGCCGCGTCGTAGGAGCCGGAGAGGTCGAAGACCACGCCCGACATCCACCCGCCGAGCGCCATGCCGACCAGCGTCGACATCAGCACGATGCCGACGCGGGTGCCGACCTCGCCGGTGCGGAAGTGCTCGCGCACGATGACGGCGTAGGAGGGCACGATGCCGCCCTGGAACAGCCCGAACAGCGCCGAGACGATGTAGAGCGAGGTCAGCCCGTCGAAGAACAGGTAGAGCACCAGCGCGAAGCCCTGCAGCACCGATCCCAGCATCAGCGTGCGCAGCCCGCCGATCCGGTCCGCGATGAAGCCCGAGGCGATGCGCGACACGATGCCAAAGCCGAGCATGAGGGAGAGCATCTCCGCCCCCCGCGCGACGCCGTAGCCCAGCTCCCCGCAATAGGCGACGATGTGGACCTGCGGCATCGCCATGGCGACGCAGCAGGCGACGCCCGCGGTGCAGAGCACAGCGGTCAGCCCGTTCGGCGAGAGGCCGAGCGGCCGCGCGCCCCGCGCCTCCGCAAGCTGCGCCGCCGTCCGCACGGCCAGCGCCGGCGGGCGCCGCCGCAGCATCAGCGCCAGGGGAACCATCACCAGCAGACAAAAAAAGCCGACGGCGACGTAGGTGGTGCGCCAGCCATGCGCGGCGATGCCCGCCTGCAGCACGGGCGGCCAGGCGGCGCCGGCGAGGTAGTTGCCCGCGGCGGCGAGCGACACCGCGATGCCGCGCCGGCGCCGGAACCAGAGCGAGGCATCCGCCATCAGCGGCCCGAAGGCGGCCGATGCCCCGAGGCCGCCGATCAGCACCCCCTGCGCGAGGGCGAAGACGAGAAGGCTCGGCGCCAGCCCCGCCACGACATAGCCCGCGCAGAGCGCCACCGCCCCGCCCATCACCGGCACCATGATGCCGAACCGGTCCGCGAGCCGGCCCATCAGGATGCCGCCCGCGCCGAAGCCCAGCATCGTCAGCGTGTAGGGCAGCGAGGCCGCGCCGCGGGAGGCGCCGAACTCCGCCTCCACATGCGGCAGGACGACGACGACGGACCACATGCCGACGCCGCCGATGGTGGACAGCGCCACGATGGCGGCAAGCCGCAGCCAGGCCGCGCGGCTGTCGGTGACGTCGCTCACCGCGCGAAGCGCCGGCGCAGCGGGATGGCGGCGAGCGAGAGGGCCGCGAGCCCGAGCAGCGCGCCGAGCACGGCGGGCGTCAGCACCTGCCCCAGCTCCGCCCGTCCGCCCGCATCCAGCACGTCGCCCAGGCCCGCGCCGGCCAGGCTGTAGGTGGCGGAGCCCGGGATGATGCCGAAGAGCGTCGTGAGCACGAAGATTGGCAGCCGCACGCCGACGAAGGCCGGCACCAGGTTCACCAGGAAGAAGGGGAACAGCGGCACCAGCCGCAGCACCAGAAGGTAGGAGGCGGCGTCGCGCCGGATGCCCTCCGCGATGCGCGCCGCCTGCGGGCCGAGGCGCTCCATCGCGCCGTCGCCGAAGATCGTCCGCGCGAAGAGGAAGACGAGGGTGGCGCCTGTGGTCGCCGCCACCACGGTCAGCGCCGTGCCGAGCACCGGGCCGAAGAGGAACCCGCCCGAAACCGTCAGCACCAGCGCGCCGGGCAGCGAGAAGGCGGTGGCCGCGACGTAGACGCCGACATAGGCGGCCGCGGCCAGCGCCGCGTTGCGCTCGACGAAGCCCGAGAGCGCCGCGCGGTGCTCCGCCAGCGCATCGAGCGACAGGTAGGCGCCGAGCCCCGTGGCGCGCAGCGCCAGCACGAGCGCGACCGCCGCCAGCGCAAGCCAGAGGCGCCGGTCGCGGAAGGCGCTAGCCGCGGCGGACGTCATAGTCGCCGGCCTGGAGCGCGGCGACGATCGCGTTGCCCTGCACCGCGTCGCGGACCTCCACCATCAGCTCCAGCTCCGCGCTCTGCACGGAGGGCGCGGCGAAGAGGCGCTGGTGGCTCACCTCGATCACGTTGCCGCCCGCGGCCGCCACGCGCATGGCGATGTCGGCCAGCACGCCCGGGCGGTCCGGGATCGCCAGGTGCAGGCGCAGCAGCCGCCCGTCGCGCAGCAGGTTGCGCAGCAGCACGTTGGCGAGGATGCGCGCGTCGATGTTGCCGCCGCAGACGGGCAGCCCGACGGCGCGGCCCGCGAAGCGCTCGGGGAAGGCGAGCAGCGCCGCCAGCCCCGCCGCCCCCGCCCCCTCGGCCACCAGCTTCGCGCCCTCGGCCAGCAGGGCGATGGCCTGCTCCACGGCGCGCTCGGGCACGACCAGCACCTCGATCCCGAAGCGGCGGAGCAGGCCGAGCGGCACCTCCCCCACGTCGCGCACCGCGATGCCCTCGGCGATGGTGGGGCCGCCGACCGCGACGGGCTGGCCCGCGAGGCGCTGGGCCATGGCGGGGTAGCCCTCGACCTCCACGCCGAACAGGGCGAGGTCGGGCCGTGCCTCGCGCATCGCGGCTGCGCAGCCCGCGAGCATCCCGCCGCCGCCGACGGGGATGACCAGCGTGTCGAGGCCGGGCGCATCCTCCACCATCTCGAGCGCCAGCGTGCCCTGGCCGGCGATCACGCCCGGGTCGTCATAGGGGTGGATGAAGGTGAGGCCGTCGCGCAGCGCAAGCTCATGGGCGTGGGCCGCGGACTCGGCCAGGGTTTCGCCCTGCATCACGACGCGGGCGCCCCAGCCCTCGGTGCGCGTGACCTTGGTGGCCGGGGTGAAGCGCGGCATGACGATGGTGGCGGCGATGCCGGCCAGCGCCGCGTGGCGCGCCACCGCCTGGGCGTGGTTGCCGGCGGACATGGCGACGACGCCGGCCGCCCTCTCCCGCGGCGTCAGCAGCGCGATCCGGTTCGCCGCCCCCCTCTCCTTGAAGGCGCCGGTCGCCTGCAGGTTGTCGAGCTTCAGGAACACCTTCGCCCCCGTCGCCCGCGACAGCGCGTCGCAGGGCACGGTCGGCGTGCGGAGCACCGCGCCGGCGATGCGCCCGGCCGCGGCGCGCACCTCGGCCAGGCTGACGAGGGGCGCCTCCAGGGCAGTGAGCGGCACGGGCCGGCCGCTCAGGCGAAGGTGACGTTCGTGATCTCGTAGGCGCGGGCGCCGCCCGGGGCGGGCACCTCCACGCTGTCGCCCACCGTCTTGCCCATCAGCGCCTTGGCGAGCGGGGAGGTGAGGGAGATGGAGTTGGTCTTCATGTCGGCCTCGTACTGGCCGACGATCCGGTAGGTCCGCTCCTCCTCCGTCTCCTCGTCCATCACGGTGACCTTGGCGCCGAAGCGCACCTGCTTGCCCGAGAGCTTCGAGATGTCGATGACCTCGGCTGCCGGGATGATGGACTCCAGCTCGGCGATCCGGCCCTCGATGAAGGACTGGCGCTCGCGCGCCGCGTGGTACTCGGCATTCTCCGAGAGGTCGCCATGGGCCCGCGCCTCGGCAATTGCGCGGATCACGGCTGGCCGCTCCTCGGCCTTGAGTTGCCGGAGCTCGTCCTCGAGGCGGGCGAGCCCCTCCGCGGTCATCGGGAACTTCTGCACGTCGCGTCCTTCCTCCGCACGGCCGCTGCGGGCCGTCCGAGCATCATGCAAGCAGATCAGGGGCGGGGGTGGAACAGGCGACCCGGGGCTCCGTGCCCCCCGCAGTCAAACCTTTCCGGAGATGGAACCCCACCGGTAGGGGGCGGAGCGCCCCCGGCCCGGCCGTCGCCCCCGGCCCACCCTAGAATGATGGGGCAAAATACGACTGGAGCGGCGCCACATCAAGGCTTCCGGCCCGGAGCGCCGCGATGGCGTGCACCGCCGCCCGGGCGCCGGCCATGGTGGTGTAGTGCGGCACCCCGTGCGTGAGCGCCGAGCGGCGGATGTCGAAGCTGTCCGCCACGCTCTGCCCGCCCCCGGTCGTGTTGATGACGAGCTGGATGGCGTCCGACTTGATGGCGTCCACGCAGTGCGGCCGCCCCTCCGCCACCTTGTTGATGACGGCGCAGTCGAGCCCGGCCTCCCGGATCTTGGCGGCCGTGCCGCGGGTGGCGATCACCTTGAAGCCCATCTCCGACAGGCGCCGGGCCAGGGTCACGGCCCCGGCCTTGTCCGCGTCCTTCACCGAGATGAAGGCCGCGCCGGCTTCCGGCAGCTTCACCCCTGCGCCGAGCTGGGACTTGAGGAAGGCCCGCTCGAAGGAGAGGTCGAGGCCCATCACCTCCCCGGTGGACTTCATCTCGGGGCCGAGGATCACGTCCACGTTGGGGAAGCGGTTGAAGGGGAAGACCGCCTCCTTCACCGCGACGTGGCGGGACACCGCGCTGTCGTCCAGCCCGAACTCGGAGAGCCGGGCGCCGGCCATGACCCGGGCGCCGATCTTGGCGACCGGCACGCCGGTGGCCTTGGCCACGAAGGGCACGGTGCGGGACGCGCGGGGGTTCACCTCGAGCACGTAGATGTCCTGGTCCTTCACGGCGTACTGCACGTTCATCAGCCCCCGCACCTTGAGCGCGCGGGCCATCGCCTCCGTCTCGGCCTTCAGCTCCGTCACGATGGCGGGCGGCAGGGAGTAGGGGGGCAGGGAGCAGGCGCTGTCGCCCGAATGGATGCCCGCCTCCTCGATGTGCTCCATCACGCCCGCGACGTAGACCTCGCCCGCCGCGTCGGCGATGCAGTCCACGTCCACCTCGATGGCATCCGCCAGGTACTGGTCGATCAGGATCGGGTTCTCGCCCGAGACCTTCACCGCCTCCGCCCCGAAGCGGCGGAGCTGCTCGCGGTTGTAGGCGATCTCCATCGCCCGGCCGCCGAGCACGTAGGAGGGACGCACCACGACCGGATAGCCGATGCGCTCGGCCTCGCGCTCCGCCTCGTCCAGCGTGCGCGCCGTGCCGTTCTCGGGCTGCTTCAGGCCGAGGCCCTTCAGGAGCTGCTGGAAGCGCTCCCGGTCCTCGGCGATGTCGATGGCCTCGGCGCTGGTGCCGAGGATCGGGATGCCCGCCTTGTGCAGCGCCTGGGAGAGCTTGAGCGGCGTCTGGCCGCCATACTGCACGATGCAGCCGAGCACCTCGCCCCGCTCCTGCTCCTTGCGGACGAGGGAGATGACGTCCTCGGCCGTCAGCGGCTCGAAGTAGAGGCGGTCGGAGGTGTCGTAGTCCGTGCTGACCGTCTCGGGGTTGCAGTTGACCATGATCGTCTCGACGCCCGCCTCCCGCAGCGCGTAGGCGGCGTGGACGCAGCAATAGTCGAACTCGATGCCCTGCCCGATGCGGTTCGGGCCGCCGCCGAGGATGACGACCTTCTTCCGGTCCGTCGGCTCGCTCTCGCAGACGGGCTGGCCGAAGCCGCCCTCGTAGGTCGAGTACATGTAGGGCGTGCCGGAGGCGAACTCGGCCGCGCAGGTGTCGATGCGCTTGAAGACCGGCCGCACGCCGAGCTGCTCGCGCAGAGAACGGACATCGGCCTCCGTCGTGCCGGCGAGCGCGGCGAGGCGCCGGTCCGAGAGGCCGAGCGCCTTGAGCCGGCGCAGCGCGACCGGCTGGGCGGGCAGGCCCTTCGCCCGCACCTCCTCCTCCGCACGGACGATGCGCTCGATCTCCCGGATGAACCACGGGTCGAACTTGCAGGCCTCGTGGATCTCCTCGACGCCCATGCCCGCGCGGATCGCCTGCGCCACGACCAGCGCGCGGTCGGGCTTCGGCGTCGCGAGGGAGGCGCGGATCGCGGCATGGCTGCCATCGCCCGGCAGCGGGATCTCGTCGAGGCCCGAGAGCCCCGTCTCCAGCCCGCGCAGGCCCTTCTGCAGGGCCTCGGCGAAGGAGCGGCCGATCGCCATCGTCTCGCCGACCGACTTCATGGAGGTGGTCAGCGTCGCCGGCGTGCCGGGGAATTTTTCAAACGTGAACCGGGGAATCTTGACGACGACGTAGTCGATCGTCGGCTCGAAGGAGGCCGGCGTGACGCGCGTGATGTCGTTCTTCAGCTCATCGAGGGTGTAGCCCACGGCGAGCTTCGCCGCGACCTTCGCGATGGGGAAGCCGGTGGCCTTGGAGGCCAGCGCCGAGGAGCGGCTGACGCGCGGGTTCATCTCGATGATGACCATGCGCCCGTCCGCCGGGTTGATGCCGAACTGCACGTTCGAGCCCCCGGTGTCCACGCCGATCTCGCGCAGGCATGCGATGGAGGCGTCGCGCATGCGCTGGTATTCCTTGTCGGTCAGCGTCAGCGCAGGCGCGATGGTGGTGCTGTCTCCCGTGTGGACGCCCATCGCGTCCAGGTTCTCGATCGAGCAGACGATGATGCAGTTGTCCGCCTTGTCGCGAACCACCTCCATCTCGAACTCCTTCCAGCCGAGCACGCTCTCCTCGACCAGCACCTCGGAGGTCATGGAGGCGCTGAGCCCCGCCGAGACGATCTGCTCGTACTCCTCGCGGTTGTAGGCGATGCCGCCGCCCGTGCCGCCGAGGGTGAAGGAGGGGCGGATGACGCAGGGCAGGCCGATCTGGTCGAGTGCCGCCTGCGCCTCCGCCATGCTGTGGGCGATGGCGGAGCGCGGGCTCTCGATCCCGATCTTCGACATCGCGTCCCTGAACTTCTGCCGGTCCTCGGCCTTGTCGATGACCTCGGCCTTCGCGCCGATCAGCTCGCAGCCATGGCGCTCCAGCGCGCCCGACGCCGCCAGCTTCAGCGCCGTGTTCAGCGCGGTCTGGCCGCCCATGGTGGGCAGCAGCGCGTCGGGCTTCTCCTTCGCGATGATCTTCTCGACGATCTCGGGCGTGATCGGCTCGATGTAGGTGGCGTCCGCCAGGCCCGGATCGGTCATGATGGTGGCCGGGTTCGAGTTCACGAGAATGACGCGGTAGCCCTCGTCCCGCAGCGCCTTGCAGGCCTGCGCGCCGGAATAGTCGAACTCGCAGGCCTGGCCGATGACGATCGGGCCGGCGCCGATGATGAGGATGGACTTGATGTCGGTGCGCTTCGGCATGTCAGGCTCCGCCGCGTGACATGCGCCACGCGCTGTAGAGGAGAAGGGGAAGGACCAGCAGGTGGGGCACGCCCCAGAAGAACAGCGCCTCGAGCGCGTGCTCGCCCATCATCAGCGTCGTCGCGCCGTGGACGGCGGCGGAGATGGCGAAGGCCCCGAGCGCGGCGCGCAGGGGCGGCATCACCTTGCGCAGGCTGTGCGCGAGGACGAAGAGCACCAGCCCCGAATAGGCCAGGGCGAAGAGGCCCATCGCGGAGTCCATCATCCGCGATCCTCCGGATCGACTCTCACGCGCGGCTCTCCGTCGCGAGCTTCACGGCGAGCAGCCCGAGTGCCGCGCCGAGCACCCAGCGCTGCGCCGCCATCCAGCCGGGCCGCGTGCCGAGGAAGCGCGCGGCGCCGGCAGCGCCCCAGACGAGAGCCGCGTCCCAGGCCGCGCAGATGGCGATCTGCACGGCGCCGAGGATGGCGGCCTGCAGGAAGAGCGACCCGCGCTCCGGGTCCATGAAGGGCGGCAGCACGGCCATGTAGAACAGCGCGACCTTCGGGTTCAGCGCGGCGGTCGCGAAGCCCACCGAGAACAGGCGCAGCGCCGGCTCCCGCGGCAGGGGCCGTGGGCTGAACAGCGGCTGCCCGCCCGGCCGCACGCACTGCCAGGCCAGGAACAGCAGGTAGGCCGCGCCTCCGAGGCGCAGCACGTCCCAGGCATAGGGGATGGCCAGCAGCGCCGCCGTGATGCCCGCCGCCGCACACAGCATGATCGCGAGCGACCCCGCCTGGCACCCGACGAGCGAGACCATGCCCGCCCCCGTTCCCTGCGCGAGCGCGCGAGAGACGAGGTAGAGCATGTTCGGCCCCGGCGTCACCGCGAGGCCGAGCGAGAGCGCGGCGAAGACCAGCAGCGTCTCGGCCGTGGGCATGGCTTACCCCGCCTTCGCCTTGTCCATCATCGCCACGAAGCGATGGAACAGGTGGTGGCTGTCCGTCGGGCCTGGGCTCGCCTCCGGGTGGTACTGCACGGAGAAGGCCGGGTGCCGCTCGCTCGCGATGCCCTCGTTCGTGCCGTCGAACAGGCTGGTGTGGGTGATGCGCACGCCCACGGGCAGGGAGGCGTCGTCCACCGCGAAGCCATGGTTCTGGCTGGTGATCTCGACCCGGCCGGTGGCGAGGTCCTTCACCGGCTGGTTCGCGCCGCGATGGCCCATCCTGAGCTTGTACGTTTTCGCACCAAGCGCCAGCGCGAGGAGCTGGTGGCCGAGGCAGATGCCGAAGGTGGGCACCCCCTTGTCCAGCACGCCGCGGATCGCGGGCAGGGCGTAGGCGCCGGTCGCCGCCGGGTCGCCCGGGCCGTTCGAGAGGAAGACGCCGTCCGGGTCGTGGCGCAGGATGTCCTCGGCGGTCGCGGTCGCCGGCACCACGGTCACCTCGCAGCCGGCATCGGCCAGGCAGCGCAGGATGTTGCGCTTCGCGCCGTAGTCCACGGCCACGACGCGGCGGCGCGGCGCGGCGTGCTTGCCGTAACCCTGTCCCCAGGCCCAGGTCGTCTCGTCCCAGCGGTAGGTCTGGCGCGTCGTGACCTCCTTCGCCAGGTCCATGCCCTCCAGCCCCGCCCAGCCGGCGGCCTGGGCGCGCAGCGCGTCGAGGTCGAAGCGCCCGTCGGCGGGGTGGGCCAGCACGCCGTTCGGCGCCCCGCCGTCGCGGATCCGCACCGTCAGCGCCCGCGTATCGAGGCCGCAGATGCCCGGCACGCCGTGGGACTTCAGCCAGTCGTCCAGGTGGCGCGTCGCGCGCCAGGAGGACGGCTCGGTCACGTCCTGCTTCACGACGAGGCCGCGTGCGGCGGGCGTGGTCGCCTCGATGTCCTCGGGGTTCGCGCCGACATTGCCGATGTGCGGGAAGGTGAAGGTGATGATCTGCCCGGCGTAGGAGGGGTCGGTCAGCACCTCCTGGTAGCCGGTCATGCCCGTGTTGAAGCAGACCTCGCCCACGGTGGTGGTGTGGGCGCCGAAGCCGCGCCCCCAGAACACCGTGCCGTCGGAGAGCACCAGGGCGGCGGTCGCGCCCTCGGGGATCATGTCGGGCATGGGCGGCTCCGTAGGCTGGCTTCGGGTGGGCTGGGGCAGGTCGGACAGCGACAGGCCAGTGGCGGCCAGGATGGCGGCCCAGTGCTTGGCCGGGATGGCCCGGGCCTGGCGCCACTTGCGCACGGCCTCGGTCCCGATGCCACAGCGTGCGGCGGCGGCATCCGGGCCGCCGAGCAGGGCGATGATGCTCTCGACCGTTTGCATGGCGCCTCCTATGTGGGAAGAAACTTCCCAGGGCAAGCCGGAAAGCCGTCCGGGAAGATTTTTCCCAGGCGGGGTGACCGTGCTACACGCCGCGCCCCGAACAAGAGGACAGATCATGGCCGAGGAGCTTCGCCCCCGTTTCACCGCCGCGCTCAAGGAGGCGATGCTGGCCAAGGATGCCGCCCGCACCTCCACCCTCCGCATGATCATGGCGAAGCTGAAGGACGCCGACATCGCCGCCCGCCCGGCCGCGCAACTGCCGGACGAGCAGGTGGTGGCCCTGCTGCGGGGCATGGTGAAGTCCCGCCGCGAGAGCGTCGAGCTCTACCGCCAGGGCGGCCGCGCCGAACTGGCGGAGAAGGAGGAGGCCGAGATCGCGGTGATCGAGTCCTTCCTGCCGCAGCAGATGGACGAGGCGGCGATGGAGCGGGCCGTGGCCGAGGCGGTGGCGGAGACGGGCGCGGCCTCCATCAAGGACATGGGCAAGGTGATGGCCGCGCTGCGCGCGAAGCACGGGGCGGTGCTGGACATGGCCAAGGCGGGCCCGGTCGTGAAGGCGAAGCTCGGCGCATGATGCTATAGGGGCGGACCGATGGCGCTCCCGCCCGCCTTTCTCGAGGAACTCCGCGCCCGCACGCCGCTGTCCTCCCTGGTCGGGCGGCGGGTGCGGCTCTCGCGCTCGGGGCGGAACTGGAAGGGGTGCTGCCCCTTCCACGGGGAGAAGACCCCCTCCTTCTACGTCTACGAGGACCACTTCCACTGCTTCGGCTGCGGCGCCCATGGCGACGCCATCACCTATGCCATGCGGTCCGAGGGCGGCTCCTTCATCGAGGCGGTGGAGCGCCTGGCCGCCGAGGCCGGGCTGGAGGTGCCGAAGCCGACGCCCGAGGCCGCGGCGCGGGAGCGACGGGCCCGCACGCTGCACGACGTGCTGGAAGCGGCGGCCCAATCCTTCCAGCGCCGCCTCCGCCTTCCGGAAGGCGGAGAGGCGCTCGCCTACCTCCGCCGGCGCGGCCTGTCGGAGGCGACGATCGCCCGCTTCGGCCTCGGCTGGTCCGGCCCCGGCCGCGGCTCCCTGCAGGCGGACCTGAAGCCCGAGGGCATCGAGCCCGCCATGCTGGCCGAGGCCGGGCTGCTGCGGGAGCGGGAGGAGGGTGGCTACGGCGACCTCTTCTTCAACCGCGTCATGTTTCCCATCCGCGACCGGCGGGGGCGCGTCATCTCCTTCGGCGGCCGCATCCTCGGCGACGGGCAGCCGAAATACGTGAACGGGCCGGAGACGCCGCTCTTCAGCAAGCGCCGGCAGCTCTACGCGCTCGACCTGGCGCGGGACGCGGTGTTCCGCGGCGCCACGCTCGTGGTGGTCGAGGGCTACATGGACGTCATCGCGCTCCATCAGGCGGGCTTCGGGGGCGCCGTCGCGCCGCTCGGCACGGCGCTGACCGCGGAGCAGATGGAGGAGCTCTGGCGCGTCTCGCCCGAGCCGGTGCTCTGCTTCGACGGCGACGCCGCGGGATCCCGCGCCGCGGCGCGGGCGGCGGAGGCGGCGCTCGGGCTCGTCACGGTTGAGCGGAGCCTGCGGCTGGCCACCCTGCCGGCCGGGGAGGACCCGGACACCCTGGTCGCGCGCGGCGGCCCGGCCTCCTTCCAGGCGGTGCTGGACGGGGCGCGGGGCCTGTCGGATGCGCTCTACGGGCTGCTGACCGAGGGGCGGCCGGCCGTGACGCCGGAGCAGCGCGCGGCGCTCCGCACCCGGCTGGCCGCGGCGGCCGGCGCCATCCAGGACAAGGCGCTCGCCTCCGAGTACCGCCGCGCGCTGCTCGACCGGTTCTTCGCCGCGGGGCGCCGGGCGCCGGGTGGGCGGGGCGGCCCGCCCGCGCGCACCCCGCCGCCGCGCGCGCCGCGGCCGGCGCTCCTCCCCGCCACGATTCGGCGCGAGAAGGCGCGCATGCTGGTGGCCGTGGTGCTCCGCAACCCCGCCATCCTGCCGGATGTGGAGGAGGCGCTCGGCACGCTGGACCTCGACGATGCCGGAATGTCGCGGCTGCGCGATCTGGCTCTTGCATGGTTCGCCCACGCCGATGTGCTTGACTCCGAGGCATTGATCGCCCACCTCGCAAAAGCAGGAGTGGGCGAGATCGTGGCAGGGCTTCTGAGAGACCCGGGCCTGCCCGAGGCGGCCCGGCCCGGCGCGCAACCGGCCGCGGCGCTCGAGGCTTGGTGGCATTTCCACGGGCTGCTCCATGGCGAGGAGGAACTCCTCCGCGCCCGGGACGAGGCACTGGCCGACTGGAACGCGACGAACGACCCGGCGGCGCATCAGCGCCACATCCGCCTGACGGAGGCGCTGGCCGCGCTCCGCCGCGGCGAGGCCGGGGATGGTCCATAGGTTAGGTGGGTTTTCACGCGGGCGTGGCCGGGACATCCAGGGCCGCGCCGGCGCAGCATTGACGGAGCGGGCAGGGCATGGCGAGCAAGGTCGCGGGTGGCGCGGAGACGGTCGAGAGCCGGGACGACGCCCTGGAGGGCGTCCTGCAGGACATCCAGTCCGCGGCGGTCAAGAAGATGATCTCCCGCGGGCGGGAGCGCGGCTACGTCACCTACGATGAGCTGAACGGCGCCCTGCCGCCGGAGCAGGTGTCCTCGGAGCAGATCGAGGACGTGATGGCGAACCTCTCCGAGCTCGGCATCAACCTCGTGGAATCCGAGGAGGCCGAGGAGGCCGAGGGCGCGCCCGCCGCGAAGCCCGCCGCCAAGGCCGAGGGCGAGGGCGAGGAGGAGGAGGAGTCGGGCGGCAACGTGGACGAGGAGACCCTCGGCCGCACCGACGACCCCGTCCGCATGTACCTGCGCGAGATGGGCAGCGTGGAGCTGCTCTCGCGCGAGGGCGAGATCGCGATCGCCAAGCGCATCGAGGCGGGACGCGACATGATGATCGGCGGGCTCTGCGAGAGCCCGCTCACCTTCCGCGCCATCGTCGCCTGGCACGACGCGGTGAAGGACGGGAAGATGCTGCTGCGCGACGTCATCGACCTCGAGGCCACCGCGAACGCCGACAACCCCGAGGTGGGCGCCGAGCCGCAGGAGGAGGAGTTCGAGGAGGGTGACGAGGGTGAGGGCATGGGCCTGTCGCTCTCGGCACTCGAGGAGAAGCTGAAGCCCGAGGCGCTGGCCGCCTTCGAGGCGATCGAGGATGCGGTCGGCAAGCTGCAGAAGCTCTCCTCGAAGCGCATGGATGCCTACACTTCGGGCGGCGAGACCTCGGCGCGCGGCGAGAAGGCCTATGAGAAGCAGCGGACCGAGCTGGTGGCGCTGGTGCAGAAGGTGCACCTGCACAACAACCGGATCGAGGAGCTGGTGGACCAGCTCAAGGGCCTGAACCGCCGGCTGACGAGCCTGGAGGGGCAGGTGCTGCGCCTGGCCGAGGCGCAGAAGGTCAAGCGCGACGAGTTCATCCAGCACTGGCGCGGCGCGGAGCTGGACCCGGCCTGGTTCGACCGCGTGGGCAAGCTGAAGGGCAAGGGCTGGGCCACCTTCGTCGCCAGGTCGAAGGACGAGGTGGAGGCGATCCGCGTCGAGATCGGCCGGCTTGCCGGTGATGCCGGCCTGCCGGTCGGCGAGTTCAAGCGCGTCTATGCCACGGTCAGCCGCGGCGAGCGTGACATGACGCAGGCGAAGAAGGAGATGATCGAGGCGAACCTGCGCCTCGTGATCTCGATCGCCAAGAAGTACACCAACCGCGGCCTGCAGTTCCTGGACCTGATCCAGGAGGGCAACATCGGCCTGATGAAGGCCGTGGACAAGTTCGAGTACCGCCGCGGCTACAAGTTCTCCACCTACGCCACCTGGTGGATCCGGCAGGCCATCACGCGCTCCATCGCCGACCAGGCGCGGACGATCCGCATCCCGGTCCACATGATCGAGACGATCAACAAGCTGGTCCGCACCAGCCGGCAGATGCTGCACGAGATCGGCCGCGAGCCGACGCCGGAGGAGCTTGCGGAAAAGCTCGGCATGCCGCTCGAGAAGGTGCGGAAGGTCCTCAAGATCGCGAAGGAGCCGATCTCCCTCGAGACGCCGATCGGCGACGAGGAGGACAGCCACCTCGGCGACTTCATCGAGGACAAGAACGCGATCATCCCGCTGGACGCCGCGATCCAGTCCAACCTGCGCGAGGCCACGACCCGGGTGCTGTCGTCGCTCACGCCGCGCGAGGAGCGCGTGCTGCGCATGCGCTTCGGCATCGGCATGAACACCGACCACACCCTGGAAGAGGTCGGGCAGCAGTTCAACGTGACGCGCGAGCGCATCCGGCAGATCGAGGCGAAGGCGCTGCGCAAGCTGAAGCACCCCTCCCGCAGCCGCAAGCTGCGCTCGTTCCTCGACAACTGATGGGCCTGGAGAACTGATGAGCGCGGCGAGGGAGCCGGTCACCCGCGTCGCGGTGGACGTGACCTTCCTGCGGATGGAGGCGCCGCCCGACCCGCCCGCGCCGCCCTTCCCGAAGGGCGCGCAGGTGATCCGGGTGGCCCGGCCGTCCGTGCCCTTCTACCGCTACCTCTACGATACGGTCGGGCGCGACTACGTCTGGTGGCTGCGCCGCACCGTGCCGGACGACGAGGTGGCGGCGATGCTGTCGCGCGCCGAGGTTTCCGTCCACGTGCTCTACCAGGGGGGCGAGCCCGGCGGCTTCTACGAGCTGGAACGGCGCGGGGGGGATGCGGGGATCAACCTGTCCTATTTCGGGCTGATGCCGCATGCGATCGGGAAGGGCCTGGGGCGCGCGCTGCTGCGGCACGCGGTGGACACCGCCTGGGCGGAGCATCCGCGCGTGCTGACCGTGAACACCTGCACCGCCGACCACCCGCGCGCCCTGCCGAACTACGTGGATGCAGGCTTCCGCGTCGTGCGCACGATCCGCGAGGTCTGGCCGGTGCCGCAGCGTCTCGGGCTCAACATCCCGGAGCGGCTGCGGGCGTGATGCGTCCGGCAGGCTTCGGAAAAGCTTAGGTCGGCTTTCGGGACTGAGGCTGCCCCATCCCCGCAGGATGACCTCCTCCTGCGGAGGTAGGTGTCATGTTCCGTCTTGCCCTGGTTGGCTGCTGCGCCGCGGTCGGCGCGGGGCTTCTGCTTCCGGAGCACGACCCGTCGGCAGGCGCGTCCGCCCTGCCAGGGCCGCTTGCCGTCCTGGTGACGGACAACGCCTCGCCCACGAACCTGGCCGCTGCGTTCCATGCTCCCCTGGCCGCTGCCGGCTTCACCGTGCGCATCGAGCGGGCGAGGCCCGCCAATCTGGCCGACCTCATCCAGGACGTGCTCGCCGAGGCCGGGCGGGCGCCCATGCCGACCGTGCTCATCGGCCTCGGCGGGCCGGCGGGTGCCGCGGTCCTGGCGGCGGACGGGCGGGACCTTGCCGGCCGCGTCGCGGTCGAGCCCGACTGCGGCGATCCGCCTGGTGCAGGACCCGCCATGGCGGTCGCCGGGGCGACGCATGCCTCCTGCCGGACCGTGGCGGCGCCACAGGTCATCCGGGTCGCGCTCCCGCGGCCGGTCCTCCATCATCAGGTCGAGGCGCATGCGCTGGGCATGGTGACGATGCTCGGCGACGTCGCCACGCGCCACGCCGTCGCCGTCCATGCCGCGGGATGGCTGGGCAGGCAGGCCGGCCAGGCCCCGGCTCCGGCGGAGCTGATCACGGCACGGCGGGACTGACCCGGCCTGCCAGACGCGAAGGGCCGGCGGATCGCTCCGCCGGCCCTTGCCGTACCCAGGTGATGCGGCGCCGTCAGCCGTGCGCCAGGATCGCCAGCAGCAGCAGCGCCACGATGTTCGTGATCTTGATCATCGGGTTCACCGCCGGGCCGGCCGTGTCCTTGTAGGGGTCGCCCACCGTGTCGCCGGTGACCGCCGCCTTGTGGGCCTCCGACCCCTTGCCGCCGTAATGGCCCTCCTCGATGTACTTCTTGGCGTTGTCCCAGGCGCCGCCGCCCGTGGTCATGGAGACCGCGACGAAGAAGCCGGTGACGATGACGCCGAGCAGCATGGCACCCACTGCCGAAAAGGCCGCCGCCTTGCCGCCGATCAAGAGGATCGTGAAGAACACCACGATGGGCGAGAGCACCGGCAGCAGCGAGGGGATGATCATCTCCTTGATCGCCGCCTTGGTCAGCATGTCCACCGCCCGGCCGTAGTCCGGCTTGTCGGCGCCGGTCATGATGCCCGGCTTCTCCCGGAACTGGCGGCGCACCTCCTCCACCACCGCGAAGGCGGCGCGGCCGACGGCCGTCATGGACATGCCGCCGAAGAGATACGGCAGCAGCCCGCCGAACAGCAGGCCCACGACGACGTAGGGGTCGGAGAGCGAGAAGTTCAGCTGCCCGATCCCCGCGAAGTAGGGGTAGGTCTGCGGGTTGGCGATGAAGTAGGAGAGGTCCTGCGTGTAGGCCGCGAACAGGACCAGCGCGCCGAGGCCCGCCGAGCCGATGGCGTAGCCCTTCGTCACCGCCTTGGTGGTGTTGCCCACGGCATCCAGCGCGTCCGTGCTGACGCGCACCTCCTTCGGCAGGCCCGCCATCTCCGCGATGCCGCCGGCATTGTCGGTGACGGGGCCGAAGGCATCGAGCGCCACGATCATGCCGGCCAGCGCCAGCATGGTGGTGGTGGCGATGGCGATGCCGTAGAGGCCCGCCAGCCCGTAGGAGGAGAGCACGCCCGCGATGATGATCAGCGCGGGGAGCGCCGTGGACTCCATGGACACCGCCAGGCCGCGGATCACGTTCGTGCCGTGGCCGGTCTGCGACGCCTCGGCGATCGCCCGCACCGGGCGGTAGTCGGTGCCGGTGTAGTACTCCGTCACCCAGACGATCGCGGCCGTGACCGCCAGCCCCACCGCGCCGCAGAGGAACAGGCTGAAGGCACCGAAGGCGACGCCGCCCGTGGTGGTCACCGTGGCCGTGCCGAAGGTCAGGTACGCAAGCGGCAGCAGCACGGCCAGC
>DASQNQ010000099.1:0-7376 GCA_035644895.1 Acetobacteraceae bacterium
ATGCTGGTGCTTCAGGATTGCTCTCGTTATGAGATGGATGCGCTTGCGTGCATCTCTTGGGGGTGGACGACTGTTACTTTCCTGGGCGCGATACCAGCAGGTGGAGGTGCGGTCGTGTTCTGGCTGATTGCCCGGCCCGACAAACATCCAGTTTCCTGAACGCGATCTACGGGCAGACAGATCGTCGCGGGTTCGCCATTGCTGCAACGACGCTAGATGGTCTCCAATAGCTCGCAAGCCGCTTTTCCACACAGTCAATAACATCGAGAGTTGGATACGCGGAAGATTGCGCAGGCTGCCCGCCGCACCAGTCAGGCGCGACCAATGGCTTACGGAATGCAAGCGCCCCGCTAAGGACGAATTGAAGCAGATTCCCGTAATTTCAATGCGTGTAACCGTAGAGTCCTGCGTCCAGGGCTCGACGCCGCGCGCCACCTGCTGGTCCCAGGAGAAGGCGTCGGGCTCGGACTTCACAAGCCAGCGGGCCACGGTCAGGCCTTCTGCCCGTCCTTGAAGACAAGCCGGAAGGGGCGGATCACGGTGGCCTCGAACAGCCCGGCCTTCGCATACGGATCGGCGGCGGCCAGCGCCTCGGCCGCCGCGCGGTCCTCGACATCCACGACCAGCAGGGACCCGCAGGGCTGCCCCGCCGGGTCGAGCACGGGGCCGACCAGCATCAGCTTCGGCTGCACGGACTCCAGGTAGGCGACATGCGCCGGGCGCGTGGCCATCCGCAGGTCGAGCGCGCCAGGCCGGTCGGTGCACTGCATGGAGAACAGCATCGGGGGCGGGCCTTCCGCAACGGTTGACACCCGAAGGCGTAACGCCTCGCGCGTGACGCTTCAATCCGGCGCGATCCGGCACTAGGTTGGGGGCGTGGACGCCTCGACACACGACTCATCCAACGCCCCGCCGGATGCCCATCCCGGCGGGCGGCCCGCGCCGGGCGCGCGGTCACTGCACCGCTTCGCGAACCCGGGGCGCTTCCTGCGCGGCACCGGGCGGCTGCTGCCCTGGCTCTGGGGGCTCACGGCGCTCGTGCTCGTCCCCGCCATTGCCTGGGCGCTGGTCCTCTCGCCGGCCGACTGGCAGCAGGGCGAGACGGTGCGGATCATGTACGTCCACGTCCCGATGGCCTGGCTGGCGATGGGGGGCTACACGGGGCTTGCCATCGCGTCGCTCATGTCGCTGATCTGGCGGCACCCGCTGGCCGACCTCGCGGCGCGGGAGCTTTCGCCGGTCGGCGCCGCCGTCACCGCGCTGTGCCTGGCCACTGGCTCGCTCTGGGGCAAGCCGATGTGGGGCACCTGGTGGGTCTGGGATGCGCGGCTGACCTCGGTGCTCGTGCTGTTCTTCCTCTGGCTCGGCCATGCGGCGCTGGTGCGCGCCTTCGACGACCCGGAGAGGGGCGCGCGGGCGGGCGCCATCCTGGCGCTTGTCGGCGTGGTGAACCTGCCCATCGTGAAGTTCTCGGTGGACTGGTGGAACACGCTGCACCAGCCCGCCTCCGTCACGCGCCTGGATGCGCCGGGGATGCACATGGACATGCTCGGGCCTCTGCTGGCCTGCTCCATCGGCTTCACGCTGCTGTTCGCCACCGTCGTGCTGGCGCGCACGCGCGCCGCGGTGATGGAGCGGCGGGTGCGCGCGCTCGAGGGCGCGCGGGCGCGCCGCCTGGATGCGCGGGCCGCGGCATGAGCCTGCACTGGATCCACATCAGCGCCTCCTGGGCGCTCACCCTCGGGGTGTTCGGCGCGCTTGCGGCGGGTGCCGTGCTCCGCCACCGTGCTGCCGCGCGCCGCCTCGCCGTTCTCGAGAAGGACCGCCGATGACATCCCGCAAGCGGCGCCGCCTGTGGATCCTGCTGCTGTGCGCCATCGGCCTGGGCAGCGCCACCGCGCTGACCCTGACCGCGTTCCAGGACAACCTGGTGTTCTTCCGCTCCCCCTCCGACATCCTGGCGGAGCGCCCGACGCCCGACCGCGCCTTCCGCCTGGGCGGCCTGGTCGAGAGCGGGTCCGTCGAGCGCGAGCCGAACGTGTCCGGCCAGCGCCCGGTGGTGCGCTTCCGCGTGACGGACGGCGCCCATGCGATCAACGTCGCCTACCAGGGCGTGCTGCCCGACCTGTTCCGCGAGGGGCAGGGCGTCGTCACCATGGGCCGCCTGGGGCCTGACGGCGTGTTCCGTGCCTCCGAGGTGCTGGCGCGCCACGACGAGACCTACATGCCGCCCGAGGTCGCGGACGCGCTGAAGCGTGCCGGCCACTGGAATCCCGCCGAGGGCGCGCCGCCGGCGCCGGCCAGCTGGAACACCATGAACCCCTCTGGCAACCCTCCCAGCAACCCGTCCGGGAGGTCCGGTTCGTGATCGCCGAACTCGGCCACTTCGCGCTCGCCCTCGCGCTCGTCCTCGCGCTGGCGCAGACCGTGCTGCCGCTCGTCGGCGCGGAACGGCGGGACGCGCGGCTGATGGCCGCGGCCGGGCCGCTCGCCGTCGGGCAGACGGTCGCGATCGCGGCCGCCTTCGCCTGCCTCACCTGGCTCTACGTCGCGAACGACACCTCCGTGCTGAACGTGGTGCAGAACAGCCACTCGGCGAAGCCCATGCTCTACAAGGTCACGGGCGTCTGGGGGAACCACGAGGGGTCGCTGCTGCTCTGGGTGCTGATCCTGGCGCTCTGCGGCGCGGCGGTCGCGGGCTTCGGGCGCGACCTGCCTTCCGCGCTCAAGGCCCGCGTGCTCGGCGTGCTCGGCCTCGTCTCCGTGGGCTTCGTGGCCTTC
This sequence comes from Acetobacteraceae bacterium, assembly GCA_035644895.1. GTDB lineage: Bacteria > Pseudomonadota > Alphaproteobacteria > Acetobacterales > Acetobacteraceae > Falsiroseomonas. The sequence goes on from DASQNQ010000099.1 coordinate 2,782, forward strand.
ACGCTGAAGACCTCGAACCCGTTCGAGCGCATCTGGCCGCCGCCGCTGGACGGGCAGGGGCTGAACCCGGTGCTGCAGGACATCGGCCTCGCGATCCACCCGCCGCTGCTCTACGTGGGCTATGTGGGCTACGCGGTGACCTTCGCCTTCGCCGTCGCCGCGCTGATCGAGGGGCGGGTGGACGCCGCCTGGGGTCGCTGGGTGCGCCCCTGGTCGCTGGCGGCGTGGTCGTTCCTCACGCTCGGCATCGCGCTCGGCTCCTGGTGGGCGTACTACGAGCTGGGCTGGGGCGGCTACTGGTTCTGGGACCCGGTGGAGAACGCCTCCCTCCTGCCGTGGCTGGTCGGCACGGCGCTGCTGCACAGCGCCATCGTGGTCGAGAAGCGGGAGGCGCTGAAGACCTGGACCGTGCTGCTCGCGATCATCGCCTTCGGCATGAGCCTGCTCGGCACCTTCCTCGTGCGCTCGGGCGTGCTGAACTCCGTCCACTCCTTCGCCAACGATCCGGAGCGCGGGATGTTCATCCTGGCGCTGCTGATGTTCTACCTCGGCGGCGCCTTCGCGCTCTTCGCATGGCGGGCGCAGACGATGGTGCCGACCGGCATCTTCGCCCCCGTCTCGCGCGAGGGGTCGCTGGTGCTGAACAACCTGCTGCTCTGCTCGATCACCGCGGTGGTGTTCGTCGGCACGCTCTGGCCGATGTTCGCGGACGCGCTGATGGGGGAGAAGATCTCGGTGGGCCCCCCCTTCTTCAACGCGGCGACCTTCCCGCTCGCGGTGCCGCTGGTGCTGGCCATGGCGGCCGGGCCGCTGATGCCGTGGAAGCGCGCCGCGCTGTTCCCGGTGATGCAGCGGCTGTGGTTCGCGGGCGTCGCCATGCTGGCCGTGCTGATGGTGGGCTATGCGCTGTCGGGCCACCGCGTGCTGCCGGCGCTCGGCTTCGCCTTCGCCGCCTGGGTCGTGCTGGCCGCCGCGGCGGACATCGGCGACCGCGTGGCGCTGTTCCGGACGCCGCTCCGCAATTCCTGGAACCGGGCCCGCGGCCTGCCGCGGGCGGCCTGGGGCGCGGCCATCGGCCATGCCGGCATCGGCATCGTCGCCGCCGGCATTGCCGGCATGGGGCTTGCGCAGGAGAGGCTCGCCGCGCTCTCGCCCGGCGAGAGCATCCAGATGGCGGGCTACGAGTGGCGGCTGGACGGCGTGCGCGACTTCACCGGCCCGAACTTCACGGCGCGCAAGGCGACGATCAGCGTGCTGCGCGACGGGCAGGTGATCGACGTGATGGAGCCGTCCCGCCGCTGGTTCCCCATCGCGCGGCAGAACACGACCGAGGCCGCGATCCACACCAACCTGATGTACGACCTCTACGCCGTGATCGGGGAGGAGGACGGGTCGGGCAAGGCCGTCATCCGCGTCCACTACAACCTGCTCGCGCCCTGGCTCTGGATCGGCGCGGGCATCATGGCGATCGGCGGCGCGCTGTCGCTGTCGGACCGCCGCGTGCGCGTCTCCGCGCCCGCGCGCCGAGCGGCGGCAGGGACGGTGCCGGCATGACGCCGCTCGCCCGCCGCACCCTGCTGTTCGCGCCGCTCGGCGTCGCGGCCGTCGGCGGCGGCCTGTTCTTCGGCATGCTGCGCGACATGCAGACGGGCGAGTACAACCCGCGCGGCGTGCCCTCCGCCCTCATCGGCCGCCCGGTGCCCGACTTCGCGCTGCCGCCGGTCGAGGGCGCGGAGATGCCTGGCTTCTCCCAGGCCGACCTCGCGCGGCTCGGCGGGCCGGTGCTGGTGAACTTCTGGGCGTCCTGGTGCGTGCCCTGCATCGTCGAGCACCCGCAGCTCATGCGCCTGTCGCGGGAGGGGATCACGGTCGCCGGCATCGCCTACAAGGACCGCGACGCGGATTCGGTCGGCTTCCTGCGCCGCCACGGCAACCCCTTCCGGCTGCTGGCCAAGGACCAGCCGGGGCGCACCGCGATCGACTGGGGCGTCTACGGCGTGCCGGAAACCTACCTGGTGGACCGGCAGGGCATCATCCGCTGGCGCTTCGCCGGCCCGATCACGGACGAGGTGCTGGCCCAGGACCTCCGCCCGCTGCTGCGCCGGTACGCGTCGTGATCCGCCGCCTGCTCCTCGTCCTCGCGCTGCTCCTGCCCGGCGCCGCGCTGGCGGTGTCGAACCCGGCCGAGATGCTGCCCGACCCCGCGCTGGAACACCGTGCGCGGGAGCTCGGGCGCGAGATCCGCTGCATGGTCTGCCAGAACCAGTCCATCGAGGACAGCGAGGCGACGCTGGCGCGCGACCTGCGCCTGGTGGTGCGGGAGCAGATCGCCTCCGGCGCCTCCGACGACCAGGTGCGGCAGTTCCTGCACGCGCGCTACGGCGACTTCGTGCTGCTGCGGCCGCCCTTCAACCCGTACACCGCGGTGCTCTGGGCGACGCCGGCCCTCGCGCTCGGCATCGGCCTGTTCTTCATCGTCGCGACGCGTCGCCGCAGCGCGGCCATCGCCGCACCCGCCCCGTTGACGGAGGAGGAGCGGCAGCGCCTCGCCCGACTGGAAGCCGAGGACCGCACCCCTTGATCTGGCCGTTGTTCGGGCTGGTGGCGCTCGCCGCCCTGGCGCCGCTTGTCCTCGCCATCCTGCGCCCGGCCCGCGCGCGGGGGCGGCGGGAGGCGGACCTCGCCCTCTACCGCGCCCAGCTCGCGGAACTGGACCGGGAGCGCGAGGCTGGGCGGCTCGACGCGGTCGCCCATCAGGCCGCGACCATCGAGATCCAGCGCCGCATCCTCTCCGTGCCGGAGGAGGGCGGGGGCGGGGAGATGGGCCGCCGCACGGCCGCGACCCTGCTGGCCGCGCTGTTCCTCATCCCCGCCGGCGGCCTCGGCCTGTACCTTCTGCGCGGCAACCCGGAGCTGCCGGCCGCCCCCTTCGAGGAGCGTCAGGCCGCGCAGGCCCGCGACGACGAGCTGATCGCCAACCTGCGCACCCGGCTTGAGGCGATGGATCCCCGTTCCGAGCAGGCGCGCGGCGGCTGGATCCTGCTCGGCAACGCCGAGCGCTCCCGCGGGCAGGCGGACCGCGCGGCCGAGGCCTGGACGCGGGCGCTGGAGGTGCGGTTCGACCCGAACCTCGCCGCGGACCTCGCCGAACTCGAGATCGAGCGCGGCAACGGGCCCGTCGTCGCCGTCCTGCTGACCCGCGCCCTGGCCGACGCGCCGCAGGACCCGCGCCTGCGCTTCCTGACCGGGCTGGCCGAGGCGCGGGCCGGGCGCAACACCAATGCCCGCGCCACCTGGCAGGCGCTGCTGGCCGACGCGCCGGCCGATGCGCCCTGGCGCGGGGTGGTGGAGCGGCAGCTGCAGAACCTGCAGTAGCCAGCCCCGACCGGCCGGATGTATCGTTAGCGCAATCTTAACCCGGCGGCCGCCAGTGTGCCGCCGCGGCCAGGACGGCCGTCGCGAGGTGTGCGCGATGCGCTGCGTTCTGCTGGGCTGCACGGCCCTCCTGACACCCTGCCTGGCGCTCGCGCAGGTGCCCGATGCGCGCCCGCAGGGCGGCACGGTGGTGGCCGGACAGGCGCGCATCACCCAGACACCCGGCCTGACCCGGGTGGACCAGTCCACCGGCCGCGCGGTGGTGGAGTGGCAGCGCTTCGACGTCGGCGCAGCCCATCAGGTGGACATCCGCCAGCCCTCCACCTCCTCCTGGTCCCTGCACCGCGTGACGGGCGGCGATCCCTCCGCCATCGCGGGGCGCATCACGTCGAACGGTGGCGTCGCGCTCGTGAACCCGGCGGGGCTCGCCTTCGCCAACGGCGCGCAGGTGGACGTGGCGGCGCTGATCGCCACCACCGCCGACGTCGCGAACGGGGCCTTCATGGCTGGGCGCATGGCCTTCGACGGCGCTCCGCGCCCCGGCGCGCGGGTGGAGAACAGGGGCACGGTCACGGTGGCGGAGGAGGGGCTGGCCGTGCTGGTCGGCCCGGGCGCCGCCAATGCCGGCACCATCCGCGCCCGCATGGGCCGCGTCGCCGTGCTGGGCGCGGAGGCCGTGACGGTGGACCTCGCGGGCGACGGCCTGCTCTCCTTCGACGTCACGCGCCAGGTCGCGGCCGGCGCGCTGCCCGCCACGACCGGCACGCTGCCCCTTTCGGCCAGCGCGGCGTCCGGGCTGGTCGAGGCGCTCGTTGCACCGGGGGAGGCGCGGCTCGCTGCCGGCAGCGTCATCGAGGCGCGTGCGCTGCGCGTGGAGGGCGTGCGCGCCACGGTGGACCGCGGCGCCGCGGTCCGCGCGCCGGGCGGGCAGGTGGTGGTGCGCGGTGCGCGCCACGCCGGGCTGCACGGGGATGTCGCAGCCGGTCGCGTCGAGGTGGCGTCAGGCGGCACCCTCGCCCTGGCCGTGCCGGTGCAGGCCGCCTCGTTGACGGTGGAGGCGCCGGCGCTGCAGGTCGTGGACGGCCCCTCCGGGCTGGGCGCCGAGGTCGCGGCCGCCGCCCTTGCCGGCACGGCCGGGGCCGTGACCCTCTCGGCCACGGAGGCGGTGCGCGTGCAGGCATCGGTCGCGAAGGCCGCGGGCGGGCTCGCGCTGCGCACGA
>DASQNQ010000100.1:0-2815 GCA_035644895.1 Acetobacteraceae bacterium
GCTCGGCCCGGCGCGGGCCGTCGGGACCCTCGATCCCCTGCGCGCGCGCGAGGGCCGGCAGGCCGAGCGCGGCGACCAGCAGAGGGCGGCGGACGATCATGGCCTTCACTCCCATTCGAGTTCGCGATAGGCGGTGGTGACGTTGCGGCCGTGGTGCAGCTCCGCCAGCCGCCAGCGCGCGGCTTCCTCCACCGCAACGCGGGAGGGCGCGTCACCGATGCCAACGCCGCCCGCGACCGCCGCACGCGCGCCGTCGAGCAGCGCGCGGAGGTAGCGTAGAGTGTCGTCCGCGCCGGCGGGCCAGGGCACGGCGGGCGGCCCATGCCCGGGCACGGCACGCGCCGCCGGCGTGGAACGCAGCGCGGCGAGCGTCCCGATCCAGCCGGGCAGGCTGCCGTCCAGGGTAGGGATGTGGCGCTGGAAGAGCAGGTCCGCGCACCAAAGCGTGGCGGTCGCCCGGTCCACCACCGACAGGTCGGCATGGCTGTGGGCTGGCCCGTGCGCATGGAGTTCGATCACCCGTCCACCGAGGTCGAGCTCGAGCCGATCCGTGACGAGTCGCGTCGGCGACAGCGCCCCGCTGCCCATGGCGGCCGCGCCGACATCGCGCGCGAGGCCGCGCAGGTAGCTCTCGTGCCGGACCGCCAGCGCCTCCGGCAGCCGCGCATGGCCGACGACGTCCGGCGCAAGGTCCGCGAAGCCCGCGGCGCCGAGGACGTGGTCGGGATGGACATGCGTGAGAATGAGGTGCCGGACCGGCAGCGGCGTCACCGCCTCGATGGCCCGCCGCAGGCGCTGCCCGTGCGGGAGGCTGCCCCCCGCGTCGATGACGGCGACCGCATCGCGGCCGATCACGAAGCCAGTGTTGGCGATGGCGTTGAGATTGGTCCTGGAGGCCTCCTCCTCCACGCCAGGCAGCACGAAAAGGCCGGGTGCGACCTCGACCGCGTCGGACCTCGGGAGGATGTCGGCCAAGGCGGGGCACGGGATGAGCGGGGCAGCGAGGGCGGCCAGCAGCAGGTCGCGGCGGGCGCGCATCGGCGTCATGGGACCGAATGCGGCACGGCGCCGCGGGCATGAACCCTCATGCGCGCCTCGCGGGAAAGCGCCGCCGCGGTCACCCGCGGCGGCGGCGCGTCAGACCTTCGCGCTGGCGTAGCAGTTGATCTCCATCGCCAGGCACACCTCGGTCACGCGGGGCTTCTTCCAGGCCATGTCGGAACTCCTCCAGGATCGCGCCGACGAACCATCCGCCTGGCGTCCCCTAGACTCTCGGGGGCAAGCGGCCGGGCATCAAGCGGGCGCCGAACAACAGCCCGTGTGGCCGGTCACGCTGCTTCGACGCGCACGGCGCAGTACTTGAACTCCGGGATCTTCCCATGCGGGTCGAGCTGCGGGTTGGTCAGCAGGTTCGCCGCCGCCTCGCGATAGGCGAAGGGCAGGAACACCACCCCGTCCGGCATGCCGGGATCGGCGCGCGCCGTCAGCTCGACGCTGCCCCGCCGCGTGGAGAGCCGCAGCCGCCCGCCCGCCTCGATGCCGAGCCGATGCAGCTCCGCCGGCGCCAGGGAAGCGGTCGGCGCCGGCTGCAGCGCATCCAGGACGCCGGCGCGGCGGGTCATTGCGCCCGTGTGCCAGTGTTCCAGCTCGCGCCCCGTCGTGAGCACGAAGGGGAATGCCTCGTCGGGCATCTCGGCCGGGTCGAGGATCCCCGCCGGCACCAGCCGCGCGCGGCCGCTCGGCGTGGGGAAGGCGTCGCCGAAGACGATCTCCTGCCCCGGCACGTCGGGCGCGGCGCAGGGATAGGTCACGCTGTCTTCCCGCTCCAGCCGCTCCCAGGTGATGTTGGCGAGGCTGTCCATGGCCTGCGCCATCTCGGCGAAGACCTCCCGCGGGTGGGTGTACGCCCAGGGCAGCCCGAGGCGCCGCGCCAGGTCCACGATGATGTCGAGGTCCTGGCGCGCCCGGCCGGGCAGCGGGATCGCGGCACGGCCCATCTGGACCTGGCGGTTCGTATTGGTGGCTGTCCCGTCCTTCTCGGGCCAGGCCGAGGCGGGCAGCACAACGTCGGCCAGCGCCGCCGTCTCCGTCAGGAACAGGTCTTGCACGATCAGGTGGTCGAGCTTCGCGAGGCCCGCGCGCGCATGGGCGAGGTCGGGGTCCGACATGGCCGGGTTCTCGCCCATCACGTACATGCCGCGGATCTCGCCACGCTCCATCGCCTGCATGATCTCGACGACGGTGAGCCCCGGCCGCGGGTCGAGCGGCGCGCCCCAGAGCGCCTCTAGCCGCGCACGCGCGGAGGGGTCGCCGACCGGCTGGTAGTCGGGCAGCGCCATCGGGATCAGCCCGGCATCCGAGGCGCCCTGCACGTTGTTCTGCCCCCGCAGCGGGTGCAGCCCCGTGCCCGGCCGCCCGACATGGCCGCAGAGCAGCGCGAGCGCGATCAGGCACCGCGTGTTGTCCGTGCCATGGGTGGACTGGCTGATGCCCATGCCCCAGAGGATCATCGCCGTGCGCGCCCGCGCGAACAGCCGCGCGACCCGGCGCAGCTGGTCGGGCGGCACGCCGCAGAGCGGCGCCATGCGCTCCGGCGAGAGCGTCGCGACGTGGCCGCGCAGGCGCTCGAAGTCGTCGATGTGGGCCGCCACGTACTGGCGGTCGTAGAGCCCTTCCGCGATGACGACATGCAGCAGCGCGTTCAGCATCGGGACGTCGCGCCCGGGCGCGAAGCGCACCACCTCGGCGGCGTGCCGGTCGAGCCCGGTGCCGCGCGGGTCCATCACCACCAGCTTCGCCCCGCGCGAGGCCGCCT
>DASQNQ010000101.1:0-2839 GCA_035644895.1 Acetobacteraceae bacterium
CGGCCCGGTGGCCCGGTGGCCATCGCGAGGATGATACACCCGATCCCATCCCGAACTCGGCCGTGAAACACCCCAGCGCCCATGGTACTGTCGCTCAAGCGACGGAAGAGTAGGTCGCCGCCGGGCCACCAGGCCGGATCCTGAAGTGCAAAGCCGCCTGCCCGATCAACGGGCAGGCGGCTTTTTCGCGTCAAAGCGTGCGGCTCAGTCCGGCGGCCCACCTTCGGCGATCTCTGCCAATGCTGATGGCGCAAGAAGCTCCAGCATTCCGTGCCGCGGCTCACGAAGCCAGCCGCGACGCCTGAATGCCGTGAAGCAGCGACTCACCGTCTCCAGGGTCAGACCCAAGAAGTCGGCGATGTCTGCTCGAGTCATCGGCATGCAGATCACGCCGTCGCTCAGCTTGCGGCGGCGACCCTCTTCAGCCAGGGACAGCAGGAAGCTGGCGACCCGCCCCTCAGCGTTGCGTCGTCCGACCGTGACAAGCTGCTCCTGTGTCGCTGCAAGCTCCTGCAGGCAGAGGTCGAGGAAACGCCGTTCAAGACCGGGATACCGCCGCAGCAGGACATCGAGCCGCGGCCGATCGATCCGGCACAGCCTTGCACCGGTCAGTAGCTCCGCCGCGAAGGAGTGGGTGCTGCCAGCCGTGTAGCCCAGTATGTCGCCGGCAAAGCGGAACCCCAGCACCTGCTGCCGCCCGTCCGCGAGCAGGCGCGTGAGCTTCGCCGTCCCCTCAACGAGGGTGAACACATGGCTTGCCCGTGCGCCCTCCTCGAACAATGTCCGGCGTGCGCCGAGCGTCATGTGTTGCGCCTCGGCAAGCACGTCATCAAGGGCCGCTGCGTCGAGCGGGCGACAGAGGCCCACCAGGCGCGACCCGCACGTCCCGCAGACCGCGGTTTCGCCCATCGCCTGACCGGTCAGGCCGTGCGCTGCGTCCAACGGGTTCACCCGCTCCTCCCCGCCTTCCCCTCCCGGAACGGTATCCGAGTGGGAAGATCGGGTTCAAGTGCTGCGCGCCGCCAGCAGGTCAGTCCGGGGTTATCGTCCACGCGTCGGCGGCCAGGCTGATCGTGCCCGGTCCAGCCACCGTGACGGGCTGCGCCAGCACCGACCAGGACAGCGGGTTTCCGCCGCTGGCGGCATCGAACAGGCCGAGATGTGTCAGCGTGCCGGCTGCGGCCGTGAACGCGAAGCGCACGGCCTCGGCGTTCCGTTGGGTGCCCGTGCCCGTGAAGGTGACACGCTGGCGCGCGTAGCCGGTCCCGGCGGGCTCACCGGTCACGCCGGTCGGATCGGCGCCACCGGTGCCCAGCGCCGCCCAAACCGCGCCCGGTAGCACGGGGGCACGGCCACAAAGTGCGCGGCCGAGCAGGTTCTTCGCGTAGTCGGTCAGGTCCGACATCGTGGATCTCCTTACGTCGGGTTAGAAGCTGCCCAGCAGGGCGGTGGAGAGGTCGGGGCCCGTCTCGGCAAGGTCCGGCGGCAGTGCCAGCGGCGTGCGGACGGCCAGCGCCGCATAGGCCACGCCGTCCAGGACGTGCAGCGCCTGCCCGGCCTGGGGCAGGAAGCCACCTACGCGCGGGTCGGGCAGTGCGCACGGCGTCTCGTCAGGACCGAACCAGCCGAACTCGCGCAGCGCGGCCGCCAGCCTTTCCGGTGCGCCGTGCCAGCGCATCATCGTCCACTGCGTCATCTGCTTCTCCTCAGACATTCATGGCTCCGACCAGGCCGGCCAGGGTCGTGGCGGGCACGCCGTGTGGCAGCACGTCGAGCGCCGTCGTTTGACCGAAGATCGCCGCGGCGCCCGCCGCGTTCGTGCCGACACGGAGCGTGGTCAGCCCGGCAGCGGGACCGCCGGTGACGGACTGCACCGCGCCCCCTGCCAGCGCGTAGGTCATGCGGCCCGTGCCGTCGAAGGAGATGCCGACTGCGAAGGGCGTGCCGGGCACCGTCGCGCCCGCCTGCGTCCCCACCACCTGCGTTCCCGCGAGGCTGCGGGCGCCGACGATGGCCGTGCTGCTGTTCGGCATGTACAGCCGGAAACGGTTGTTGAGCGTCCCGTCGTCGAGATGCAGGATCGTCTGGTCCAGGCCGGACGCTGCCGCCTGCGGCACCATGCAGGACACCAGGACCGTGCCCGCGCCGGACGGGAACAGCGTGCCGAAGGGGGCGGTGACGGTGTCCGCGCCACGTGTGCTGGCGCCCGGCGTGCCTGCGGGCGGCAGGATGGGCGTGGAGGCGAAGGGCGCCGCCTCAAGCTGCGGCCAGAACACGTCGATGGTGAAGTCGAGGGCCGTGCTCGCCGGAAACGTTTGCAGGTGCATCCCCACCACTGCGTTCACCACGCCCGCGCCCGCCGTCATCGTGTGGGCGGAGCGGCGGAGCGTCGCGTCGGGGTGCGCGGCAGGGCTGTATGCCAGATCCACGAACGCCGCCGATGCGTTGAGCGTCACGATGCGCGGCCCCATCTGGAAGCTGCCCTGTGGCAACGTGCCCGCCGCGAGCCGCCACAGGAACGACCCCGTGAGCACGGTACCCGCCGGGGCTGCGATGCCGTTCCGCGTGTCGAATTCCAGCGTCTCCGTGGCAGGCGAGGCGCCGGTCGTGCCGTGGTAGCGCAGCCGAAGCCCCGTCATCCCATCTGCCGAGATGGCCGACACGTCGAGCGACAGCCCCGAGCCACGGTTGACCAGCCGCCAGTTGGTCGCCGGATCGGTCTGGGCGCCTGGCGCGCGGGTGCCGGGCGCGACGCCCTCGCCGCGCGGGTTGCGGATCAGGTTCGTCCGCTGCCCTTCGACCAGCAGGCGCCCCGCCGCGCCGTGAAATCGCGGCGCAT
>DASQNQ010000102.1:0-9010 GCA_035644895.1 Acetobacteraceae bacterium
GATGGAGGCCGGCGCCACCGACTTCCTGCAGAGCCCGGTGGACCACTTCGAGTTCGTCGCCCGGGCGCGCAACCTGCTGGCGCTGCCCCGCGCCGCGGCCGCCCCGCCGGCGGCGCCGAGACCGGTGCTGCCCGCCACGCCCGCGCTCGACGACCTGCCGGCCCTGGTCGCCGCGACGGACCGCGACGGGCGCTGCGTGTTCGTCAACGCGCGCCTCGCACGGCGCATCGGCCGCCCGGCGGCCGAGCTGGTCGGGCAGGACATCGCCCGCCTGCTCGGTGCCGAGCGCGCGGCCGCCAGCCTCGCCAAGGACCGGCAGGTGCTCGACACGGGACGGCGCATCCCGGCCTTCTTCGAGGAGGCGCAGGACCGCTCCATCCTGCTGACCGCGAAGGCACCGCTGCGCGCCGCCGACGGCACGGTCGTCGGCGTCCTGAGCACCTCCCTCGAGGTGGATCCCGCCTCCGCGCCGCCCCGGCTGTGCGGCGCGGAGGAGTAGCATCATGCGCGGCCTGCGGGAGGGCCTAGCGCGCCTGCGCGGGCGACCCGACTCCGAGCACGAGATGAGCCTCAACAGGCTCGGCTTCGCGCTGCTGCTGCTGGGTTGCCAGGCCGTGGCGCCGAGCGCAGATCCGGATGCGGCCCTGGTCGCGCTGGGCGCGTGGTGCGCCCTGTCCGCCGTCGTGTTCGGCCACATCCTTGCCTTCCCGGGCACGTCCACGCCGCGCCGCGCCGCGGCGCTGCTGCTCGATGTCGGGTGCCTGTCCTGGTACCTCCACATCGGCGGGGAGGAACATTCAAGCTTCGTCGCCATCTACCTGTGGGTGATCTTCGGCAACGGCTTCCGCTTCGGCCTGCCCTGGTTGCGCGCCGCGACCGTCGCGGGCGTGCTCGGCTTCGCGCTCGTCATCGCGTCCACGCCCTTCTGGTGGACGCAGCCGCACCTATCCGCCGGCCTGCTGGCGGGTTTTGTCGTGCTGCCGCTCTACGCCGGACTGCTGATCCGCAAGCTCTCCGACGCGCGCCGCGCGGCGGAGGCGGCGAACCAGGCGAAGAGCCTGTTCCTGGCGAGCGTGAGCCACGAGCTGCGCACGCCGCTCAATGCCATCATCGGCATGGGCAGCCTGCTGCGCGACACGCCCCTGGATCCGGAGCAGCGCGACATGGCGCGCACGATCCTGGTCGCCGCGCGCGCGCAGCTCGACCTGGTGGACGACCTGCTCGACCTCTCGCGCATCGAGGCCGGGCGCATGCGCGTCGAGGCGGAAGAGTTCAGCCTCCCGGACCTGCTGCTTGACCTGCGGGGCATGATGGCGCCGCAGGCGCAGGCGCGCGGCCTGCGCTTCGGCCTGCATGTCGCGCCGCACACGCCCACGCGCCTGCGCGCGGACCGCCGGCACCTGCGGGAGATCCTGCTCAACCTCGCGGGCAACGCGCTGAAGTTCACCGAGCAGGGCGGCGTGTCGGTCGGCGTGCGCGCCGACGCCGCGGGCCCCCGGCGCGTGCGGCTCGGCTTCGAGGTCTCCGACACCGGCATCGGCATCGCGCCCGAGGCGCAGGGGCGCATCTTCGAGAGCTTCACCCAGGCGGATGCCGGCATCGTCAACCGCTTCGGCGGGACGGGCCTCGGGCTTGCGCTGTGCAGGCGGCTCGTGGGCCTGCTCGGCGGCCAGATCGGGGTCGAGAGCGCGCCGGGCCGCGGCTCCACCTTCTGGTTCACGCTGGAGGTCGAGGTCGTGGACGCTCCCGGCCTGCCCGCGCCCTGCGACGCCGTGCTGCTGCTCGCCTCGGATGCAGTGGCGGCGCGCCTGGCGCCCACCCTGGCGCAGGCCGGCATCGTCGCGGACCGCATCGCCGATGCCGGGGACGTGCCCGCCGGCGCGCGGCCGCTCCTCGCCGAGCGGGACCTGCTGCCCGCACCTGACGTGGAGGCGCCGGGGGCCCTGGCGCTCCCGGCCTGGCCGGCCTGTCCGATCGTGCTCCTCGCCGACGTGCCGGGGGCGGCGCTGCCGCGCGATGCCGCGCGATGGGCCGGCGGCATCGTCGCCCCGGGCTGCACGCCCGGGGAGCTCGCGCTCGCGCTCCGCGTTGCCGGCGCCACACCCGTGCGCGGAGAGGATGAGGCGCCCGCAGCTCCGAGGGCCGGCACGGCGCTGAGGCTGCTCGTCGCGGACGACAACCTGGTGAACCGCAAGGTCCTGGCGCGCATCCTCGAGCGCGCGGGCCACGAGGTCGTGCTGGTCGAGCACGGCGAGGCCGCGCTCGATGCGCTCGCCGCGTCCGACCAGGGCGGTGCCCTCTTCGACCTTGCCCTGATGGACGTGAACATGCCGGTGCTGGACGGCATCGAGGCGACGAAGCTTCACCGCTTCACCGAGCTCGGTGACGGCCCGCGCCTGCCCATCCTCGGCCTGACGGCGGACGCCACGCCGGAGACACGGGAGCGGTGCATCGAGGCCGGCATGGACGGCTGCATCACCAAGCCGGTCGAGCCGGAGGCGCTGCTGGACGCGATCCGGCAGGCCTTGCCGGCCTTGGCCGCGCCCTCCGCGAAGGTGGCCGACCTGACGGCTCACCCCCGGTTCCGCCCGGCACAGCCACCCGCGCTCGACGAGGAGGCGGTGCGCCGGCTGGGCAGCCTCGGCGGCGACGCGTTCGTGGCCGAGGTCGCGGCCGACTTCCTGGCCGAGGGCGCGGAGCTGCTGCGCCTGCTCTCGGCTGCGGCCGCCGCACGCGACGGCACGGCCTTCCGGCGGCACGCGCATGCGCTGGCCAGCATCTCCGCCAATATCGGTGCGGAAGGGCTCAGCACGCTGTGCAAGGCGGCGCAGCGCCTGGGCGGCGCGGAGTTCACCGTACGCGGGCGCGGCGACGCGGATGCCATCGCCGTCGAGTTCGGCCGCGTGCGCGCGGCCCTGCAGGACATGCGCGTCGCGTAGCCCGCCCGACCCTCAGGCGGCGAGGCCGGCGATTCGGCGATCCTGCGCGCCGGCGAGGCGCAGCATCTTGCGGATGTCGGCCTCGCCGAGGTTCAGCGCGGCCTCCGCCCAGCCATCCACCACGTGGCGCAGCTCCTCGATCGTCACGGGCTCGACCCGGCGGCGGGTCTCGTAGACGGCGCGGTGGGCGTTGAAGCGGCGGCCCGTGCGCTCGATGTGCTCGCGCACCGCCTGCTCGCCCTGCCCGTCCTCGGCCAGCACGTCGACGAGGCCCATCGCGTGCAGCTCGGCCGCGTCGTAGACCTTGCCGGAGAGGATCATGCGCTCGGCCGCCACGCGCCCGATCCGGCGGGAGAGGAAGGAGTAGGCGCCCATGCCGGGGAAGAGGTTGAACAGCACCTCCGGCAGGCCGAACTTCGCGCGCCGCTCCGCCACGATCACGTCGTGGGCCAGCGCACATTCGAAGCCGCCACCGAGAGCATCGCCCTGCACCAGCGCGATGGTGGTGACGGGCAGCCCGAAGGCGGTGTGGTTGCGGTGGATCGCATCGACCGCCACGTGCCCGTAGCGGCGAAGCCCGTCCAGGTCGCCCTCCCTGATCAGGCGGGCGAACAGGGCGAGGTCGCCGCCCAAATTGTAGATGCCCGGGACGGAGGAGCCGAGCACCACGTGCCGCACGGCGCCGGGCGACGCTGCCAGCGCGCGGGTGAGCGTGGCCTGCATCTCGCCGATGTCGCGAAGCAGGCCGTTGGTGAAGCTCGGCCGGCCATGCGGGGCCATGCGGGCCCACCAGGTCGCGGCGGAGGCGTCGAATTCAACCTGAAGGTTGTCGTAGTCGAGCGAGGCAGGCAGCGCGGGGACCTGGGGGGAGAGGTTGCCCTGATAGCGGGTGATTGGTCCGATGTACGCCATCTGCGGATCCCCTTGTCGCGCGCACCCCGCTCCCTGGCGGGAGCGGCGTTTCGTCACTTGGCCGAAATCGCCAATACGTGATGATGTATACTATCACAGTTCCGTGAGCAACCTCCGGTATATTACTAGTTTCTTTCTGCGCGTCCTGCTCCCGGCTTGCGCCGCCGCGGTGGCCCGAGTCGAGGCGCCGCCGTGTGACACGGACGCGACGCGTGGCCGCCGTCGGCAAAGGCACCCTGCCCTGCCGGTCAAGACACGCGTGCGGACTGCATCAATCCTGCACGCCCGCCGCAACGGGCTGCCCATGCGGCTGCCGCACGGCGCCATTCCCGTGCAGCGCCCGACCCGTTGGGCAGAGGTCGAACAGCACGCAGCGCGCGCAGGCCGGGCAGTGGAAGTGGCAGGTGCGCTGCCCGTGCAGCATCAGCACCTCGTGGTGGTCGTACACGGCCTGCGCGCCCCATTCCGCCGGCAGCATCGCCTCCATCACCCGGTGCGCCGGGCCGACCGCAAGCTTCGCCGGGATGAGGCCGAGGCGCTGCGCCACGCGATGGTGGTGGCTGTCCACCGGCAGCGCGCGGCTCCGCAGCGTCGAGAAGGACAGCACGGCGGCCGAGGTTTTCGGCCCGACCCCCGGCAGGGCTTCGAGCCAGGCGCGCGCCTCGGCCACGGGCATGCCCGCCAGGTGCGTGAGGCTCAGCGCCCCGCGCCGTTCCGTGATGGCGCGCAGCGTCCGCTGCAGGGCCGGCGCCTTCGCCTCCGGCCAGGTGCAGCCGGAGATGGCGTCCTGCACCGCCGCGACCGGCGCGTCGCGCACCGCCGCCCAGTCGGGGAAGCGGGCGCGCAGCGTGCGGAAGGCGCGGCCGCTGTCGGCGTTGCGGGTCCGGTGCGACAGCAGGGCAGAGACGAGTTCGTCCAGCGGCTCCAGGTCATGGAAGTAGGCGATCGGGCAGCCGAAGTGCCGGCAGAGCCGGTCATGGACTTCGAGCAGCCTTTCGCCGGGCGGGCGCGGCGCCTTGGCTGACGTACCGGTGCCGGACATGGCGCATCCCTGCCTGCTGCGCGGGTCGGAACGGCGCCGCGCCACGCCGGTTCAGCGCGCCCGACCGGGGTCGGCCACGGGCAGGCCCAGCTCCTCGTGCCGGCGCTTGTCGATCTCCTCGCCGTAGCGGCGCAGCAGGTGCGCCTCGGTCAGCAGGCCGATCACGCGCCGGCTCTCGCGGCCATCCACGACCGCCAGGGCCTCGGCCTCCGCCGCCTCGAACAGGGCGATCGCCTCCTTCGCGTTCATGGCGGGCAGCAGCGCGCGGTCCTGCAGGCGCAGCAGCCCGGCCACCGTCTCCGCCTCGCAGTCCGGCGCATGTGCCTCGGCCACCAGCACCATGCCGGCGTAACGCCCGGCCGCATCCACGGCGACCACGCGGTGCTCGGCACCCAGCGCGATGGCGCGGCGGAACGCGGCGACGCGCATGTCCACCGGCACCGTCCGCGGCTCCCGCCGCATCAGCCTGCCGACCGACAGGTCGCGCAGCCAGCCCACATCCTGCGGCCCGCGGATCGCTTCGCCCCGCAGGTGGAAGCGCCAGGTGGCAAAGGAGTAGCCGAAGAGCCGCCGCACGCAGAGCGCCGCCACCGCGACGCCGGCCAGCACCGGCCCCGCCACCACGAAGTCGCCCGTGGTCTCCAGCGCGAGCAGCGCCATCGCGAGCGGCGCCCCGATCACCGCGGCGCCGAAGGCGGTCATGCCCACCACGGTGAAGAGCAGCGGGTCCACCCCGGGCAGCAGGTGCTGCACCCCCATCCCGAATAGCTTGCCGAGCACGGCGCCGAGCAGCAGGGAGGCGAAGAACAGCCCGCCACGGAAGCCGCTGCCGACCGAGACGGCCGCCGCAAGCAACTTGAGCACGAGCAGCAGCAGCAGCGCCTGCGCCCCCTCCTCCACCGAAAGGACGCGGTGCAGCAGCTGTTGCCCGGCGGCCAGGATGCCCGGTTCCTGCAGGGCCAGCGCCCCGACGACGAGGCCGCCAAGGCCCGGCCGCAGCACCGGCCAGGGAATGCCGCGGCGGAAGCCGGCCTCCACCAGCGCCATCCCGCGCATGAGGCCGATGGCCGCGAGCCCGCATCCGATGCCGAGCGCCAGCGCCAGCCCGTGGTCAAGCAGCGTCGGCGGCGCGATGCCGGAGGGCACGGACAGGACGCCCGTGCCGCCGAGCGCCTGCGCGACCAGCGCCCCGGTCACGGCGGCGGCCAGCACCGGGGCGAGGCTGCCGATGGAGTAGCCGCCGATGACGAGCTCGAACGCATAGAACGCGCCCGCGATGGGTGCGCCGAAGGCGGCCGCCACCGCGCCGGCAGTGCCGCAGCCCACCAGCACGCGCAGGTCACCGCGGCGGAGCGCGAAGGCCTGCCCGAGGCGCGACGCGATCCCGGCACCCGCCTGGGTGTAGGCGGCCTCCAGCCCGACCGAAGCGCCGAAGCCGTTCGAGACGAGGTTCTGCGACCCGACCACCATGGCGTCGCCGAGCGAGGCGCGCCCGCCATGCAGGGCGTTGGCCTCGATCGGGTCGATGGGCGCGCGTGGGCGCCAGCGGGCGATCAGCAGGCTCAGCAGGCCCAGCACCAGCCCGCCCATGGCCGGGACGATCAGCAGCAGCAGGGGATCCGGCGCGTGCAGGTACGCAAGACCGCGTTCCGCGCCCGGGCCGAAGAGTGCGACATGCATCGCCTGCGCCGCATGGCCCAGCACGCCGGCGACGAGTCCGCTGGCGGCGCCGACCAGCACGGCCAGCAGCACCAGCCCGACCTCTCCCGCACGCACCCAGGCGCGCAGCGCGGCCAGACCCTCCAGGCGCGGGATGTAGAGCCGCAGGCGGGAGAACCTGCTCCGCGGCGGCGCCGACACCCCGTCCCTTCCCCCGATGATGCGTTCGCCTTCCATGCCGTCCCTGCTGCCACCCCCTGGCCGCAACGGGCGCCGGGCGGCGCGGTTCGGCGCCGGCTCAGCCGAGCGCGCGGGCCTTCGACCCGAGCACATGCGCCCGCATCAGCGCCTCGGCCCGGTCGCCGTCCCGGGCCTCCAGGGCTGCCAGGATCGCCCGATGCTCCCGGTTCGACGCGGCCATGCGGTCCGCGCCTACCAGCGCGCGACGCCTGAACAGGTGCAGCTCGCGTATCAGGCCGAGATAGCTCGCGGCCAGGCGCCGGTTGCCGCACAGCGTGACGATCGCTGCATGGAAGGCGAGGTTCGCGGCGTAGTAGGCCTCGGCGTCGGCCCGCGTGGCGGCCTCGTCCATCTCCGCGACGTGGCCATGGAGCTCGGCGGAGGCCGCCTCGGTCATGCGGCCAGCGAGCGTCCGGCCGGCGAGCCCGAACAGGGCGGCACGGAGGTCGTAGAGCTCGGCCGCCCCTGCCTTGTCCACCAAGCGGACGAAGGAGCCGCGGTTCACCACCACCTCGAGCAGCCCGGATTGCTCCAACCCGCGGCAGGCCTCCCGCACCGGGCCGCGGCTGATGCCGAGGCGCGCGGCGATGGTGGCCTCGTTCACCCATTCGCCTGGGGAGAGTTCCCCGGCCTCGATCATGCGTTCGATCTCGGCGCGCGCAATGGCGGGCAGCGAGGTTTCGCGGCGGAGGCGCAAGGCCTCGGCGGCCGGCAGGGTGGGATTGGTCTTCGGCATGGGTGCGAGCTTAGCCCGGCCGCGCGCCATCGTGCCGGCAAATCTCAGATCGCCGACGATTTTTCGTTGACGCCACGCCCAGGCGACCGGATGGTCCGACGAAGGCCGGACCCGGCGTAGGGGGAAACGCAGTGCTCGAAGACTTCCAGAGGACCACCATCCGCACCAGCGGAGCCGAGATCGTGACCGCCTGGGGCGGCAGCGGCCCGCCGCTGCTGCTGATGCACGGCAACCCCTTCACGCACCTGTCCTGGCACAAGGTCGCGCCGCGCCTCGCGCAGGAATTCACGGTGGTGCTGCCGGACCTGCGCGGCTACGGCGACAGTTCCAAGCCGCCCGGCGGGCCGGACCACAGTGCCTACTCCTTCCGTGCCATGGCGCAGGACATGGTGGAGGTGATGGAGCACCTCGGCCATCCGCGCTTCCAGGCCGGCGGGCACGACCGCGGCGCGCGCGTGCTGCACCGCATGTGCCTCGACCATCCGGAGCGCGTGCAGCGCGCCGCCTTCCTCGACATGCTCCCGCAGCACCACCTGCTGAACAACGTGACGCGCCAGTGGGGCACCTTCTCCTGGCACTGGTTCTTCATGATCCAGCCCTATCCGACGCCCGAGACGCTGATCGGCGCGGACCCGGAGTTCTTCATCCGCCGGAAGCTGGCGAAGACCGACAAGGGCACCTCGTTCTTCGACCCGGCGGCGCTGGCGGAGTACATCCGCTGCATCAAGAACCCTGCCACGATCCACGCCATGTGCGAGGACTACCGCGCGACCTTCACCGTGGACCTGGAGATGGACACGGCCGACCACGCGGCCGGGCGGCGCGTGGACTGCCCGGTGCTGATCCTCTGGGGCTCGAAGGGCGGCGTCGGCCGAAACCACGACGCGGCGAAGGTGTGGGCCGAGTATGCGACGAACATCGTCGCGACCGGCACCGTGCCGTCCGGCCACTACCTGCAGGAGGAATGCCCGGAGGAAACCTACGCGCCGCTCCGCGCCTTCTTCGACCCCGCCATCGCCAGGGGCATGGCCGCGCAGCCCTCCCTGGTCGCGGACCGCTGACGTGACGCATACGGAGGTGGACGGCAGGCGTTTGGGGATGCGGTCGCTGGCAAGTTCGACAGCATCGTCACAACGCCCCCGGACCAGGCGCGGATCGCGACGAAGCTCCACGTCTTCGACCGGGCCGTGACCGTCACGGCGGGGCTGCGACCGGTGTTCACCATGCCAGCGCACGGGACGACCTTTGGCCCGGCGGGCAAGGGCGTGGCCAGCACAGGCGTGCCGGTGGCCGCGATCGGACCGGCAGCGAAGCTCGCCGCACGGCGGGACGTGTTGGGCGCGGCGGCCTGGCGCCCTGCGCGTTCAGCAGGCGGCCAGCACCATTCGCACGCGGTGCTGGCCGGCCGCCGGGATGTGCGCCCGCATGGCGTCCCAGGCGCGTGCCGAAGCGCGGTCGCGGATCGCCCGCAGGACCGCGTCG
>DASQNQ010000103.1:0-20391 GCA_035644895.1 Acetobacteraceae bacterium
ATGGGGGCCGGCGAACCGGCCCCCGCCCGAGGCCTCACTCGCTGTTCTGGCGAACGCCCATGAACTGCAGCAGCAGCTGGAACAGGTTCACGAAGTTCAGGTACAGGCCCAGCGCGTCGAAGACCGAGCGCTTCGCCGCGCCCTCCGTGCCCTCGGCGTAGGCGTACTCGATGTAGTCCGCCTTGATCCGCTGCGTGTCGTAGGCGGTCAGGCCGACGAACACGACCACGCCGATCACCGAGATCGCGAACTGCAGCGCCGAGCTCTGCAGGAAGATGTTGACCAGGCCGGCGATCAGGATGCCGATCAGGCCCATCATCATGAAGGAACCCATGCGCGTCAGGTCGGCCTTCGTCGTGTAGCCGTAGAGGCTCACGGCCGCGAACATCGCCGCGGTGATGAAGAAGGTCGAGGCGATCGAGGCGGAGGTGTAGATCGCGAAGATGTTGGACAGCGACGCGCCCATCACCGCGCAGAACGCCCAGAACAGCGCCTGAGCCGTGGTCTTGCTCATCCGGTTTATGCCGAAGGAGAGGACCAGGATGAAGGCAAGCGGGGCGAACATCGCCACCCAGCCGAGGATCGTCGGCACGGTCGCGTTGCCGCGCGGCGTGCGGACGACCTGGTAGAACAGCTCGGCCGCGCCGGTGTGCGCGATGAGGTAGGCGACGATGCCCGTCAGCAGGAGGCCGGAGGCCATCCAGTTGTAGACCCGGAGCATGTGCGCCCGCAGACCCTCGTCGAGCTGGGCCGCATCGACGGTCGCGGCGGGCCGCCCAAAGGGCTGCGTCCAGGCCGAGGCGCCTGTCTGCCAGCGGTTGTCGGGACCAAGAGCCATGGTGGTGTCAAACCTCCCGTCGGGTGGGGTAGTCCGGGATCGGACTGCCCCGGATGTGTCGAGTATATGGAGTTTTCGTAATCCGGATCAACCGGTCCCTGCGTAACGCGGGGTAACGTCAGGGGACACCAGCCGTCCAGTACCCGGCATGCGGCGCGGCGCCCTCCTCCTCGAGGCAGGGGCCGACCACCTCGACCGGTTCGGCCGCCGAGGCGAGCACCTCCCGGCAGGAGAGCGAGAGCCCCGCCGTGTGCGGCTGTGCGTTCCGCAGGTGCAGGATGGCGGCAGCCGACAGGCCGTACACCACCCGCCCGAGGCCGGCGTAGAAGATCGCGGCCGCACACATCGCACAGGGCTCGCCCGAGGAATAGATGGTGGCGTGCCGCAGCCGCTCCCGCGCATGGCCGGCGCGAATCAGCGCGTGCAGCGCGTTCATCTCGGAATGCGCCAGCGTGCCCCCGCCGCCCGCGCCCTGGGTGGAGCGCGCCTCGGCCAGCACGTTGCCCGACTCGTCCACCACCAGGGCGCCGAACGGGCGGTCGCCCGCCGCCCTTGCCTCGGAGGCGAGGGCGAAGGCGCGGCGGAGGCGGGCGGCATCGGGTTCGGGCAGGGTCATCCAGGTCACTCGTTGCGCAGCAGCGGCGCCGGCCGGACGCGCAGCGCCAGCGCAGTGCCGATGTAGCCGAGCGCAAGCGTCAGCGCCACGCAGCCCGCGACCGTCACGGCGAGCGTGCCGGGCAGGAAGGCCCACTCCCCGCGCATGACGAAGCGCACCACGGCCCAGGAGGCAGCCGAACCCGCCGCCGCCGCGAGCAGCCCGGCCACCAGCCCGAGCAGCCCGAACTCCACCAGCCAGGCAGCGCGGATCTGGGACCGCGTGGCGCCTACCGTCTTCAGCACCACCGCATCCCGCACGCGCCGCCGCTGTCCGGCCGCTACGGCGCCCGCCAGCACCAGCATCCCCGCCAGCAGCGTGAGGGAGGAGGTGGCGCGCAGCGCGGTCCCGATCCGCTCCAGCAACCCGGCCACCGCCTCCAGCGCGTCGCGCACCCGGATGCCGGAGATGTTGGGGAAGGCGTCCGTCAGCACGCGCAGCACCCGGCTCTCGGCCGGCAGTTCCGCGCGGATCGTCGCGATGTTCGTGTGCGGCGCGGCCTCCAGCAGGCCGGGGGACGCCACCATGGCGTAGTTGATCGAGAGGTTCCGGTACTCGATGTCCCGCAGCGAGGCGACTCGCAGGTCGATGTCGCGGCCGAGCACGTTGACCGTGAGCGTGCCGCCCACCTCCAGCCCCCAGCCGCGCGCCAGCCGCGCATCGAAGGACACCAGCGGCGGGCCGTTGTAGTCGGCCGGCCACCACTGCCCGGCGACGATCCGGGCGCCCTCGGGCGGCGTCGCGGCGTAGGTCAGGCCGCGGTCGCCGCGCAGCGCCCAGCGCGTGTCCTCGGTGGCCTGCACCTGGTCCGACGGCACGCCGTTCACGGCCACGATCTGCGCGCGGAGCGACGGGACGCGCCGCACCTGCTGCACGCCGGGCTGCGCCCGGGCGAGACGGTCGAATTCGGCCGCCTGGTCGGACTGGATGTCGATGAAGAAGAAGCTCGGCGCGGCGTCGGGCAGTTCGTTCGTGATCTGCCGGCGCAAATTGCCCTCGATGGTGGCAACCGCCGCCAGGGTCGTCAGCCCGATGCCGAGCGCCACAAGCATCACCGGCGTCGGCGCGCCGGGCCGGTGCAGGTTCGCGAGGCCAAGGCGCAGCGCGGGCCGCCGGACGTGCCGCAGCCGCCGCGCCACCCACATCAGCGCGGAGGCGCCGACTCGGAACAGCAGCAGGGTCGCCGCCGCACCCGCGCAGAAGCCGATGGCGAAGGCCGGCTGCTCCGCCGTGCCGACGACGAGCGCCACCAGCGCGGCCACCGCGAGCGCGTTGGCCACGATGATCCCGCGCGAGGGCCAGCCCGGCTGCGCCTGCACCATGTCCCGGAACAGCGCCGCGCCCGGGATCCGCTGCGCGCGGCCGAGCGGCCAGAGCGCGAAGGCGAGCGCGGTGAGCAGCCCGTAGAGTGCGGCAAGCGCCAGCGGCGCGGGGTAGAAGCCCAGGCGCGGTGGTACGGGCAGGGTGCCTGCCAGCGCCTGCGCCGCCAGCCAGGTCAGCCCGAAGCCCGCCACCAGCCCGATCGCGATGCCGACCGCCGCCAGCACCAGCACCTGGATCAGGTAGGTGGCCAGGATCGTGCCTGCCGGCGCGCCGAGGCAGCGCAGCGTCGCGATGGTGCGCCCGCGGCTGTCCAGCCAGCCGCGCACGCCCGTCGCAACCCCGATGCCGCCGACCAGCAGGGCCGAGAGGCCCGCGAGCGTCAGGAAGGCCGCCGCGCGGTCGAGGAAGCGGTTCACGCCCGGTGCCGCCTGGTCGGCGTAGCGCACCCGCCAGCCGCCATCGCCATGCGCCGCCTGCAGCGCCGCGCCGAAGGCGCGCGGCGACTCGCCGGCTGGCACGCGGATCCGGTAGTCGTACTCGACCAGCGAGCCGGGCTGGATCAGCCCGGTCGCAGGCAGCGCCTCGGCCAGGATCATCGCACGCGGCCCGAGCACGGCGGGCGAGGCCACGCGGTCCGGCTCGGTCGCGATGACGGCGCGCAGTTCGAAGGTGGCGTCGCCGATGCGGAGCGTGGTGCCCGGCGCGACGCCCAGCCGCTCGGCCACGGCGCGCTCCACT
Source organism: Acetobacteraceae bacterium (assembly GCA_035644895.1). Taxonomy (GTDB): domain Bacteria; phylum Pseudomonadota; class Alphaproteobacteria; order Acetobacterales; family Acetobacteraceae; genus Falsiroseomonas. The sequence continues at coordinate 3,555 of DASQNQ010000103.1, forward strand.
GCCACGCCATGCCGGTCGCCGCGCGTGGCGAGGGTGGCATCCGGCGGATCCAGCACCAGCTCGCCATAGAGGGGGTAGGCCCCGTCCACCGCCTTCAGCTCGACCAGCGTCCGCTCCCCGCCGGGCGCGACCGCCATGCCACGCATCTCCACCACCTCGGAGAGGGCGCCGCCCCGGGCGGCCACCCATGCCCGGGCCTCGGCCGGCATGGGGCGGTAGGGGACCTCGACCTCGATGTCGCCGCCGAGGATGCGGGCGCCGTCCGCCGCCAGCCCGGCCTCGGTCGCGGAGCGCAGCGTTCCGACCGCGGCGAGGGCCGCGACGCCGAGGGCGAGGCAGAGCAGGACGATCCGCAAACCCCGCGCGCCCCCGCGCAGCTCCCGCCGCGCGAGCCGCGCGCCGAGCGCGATGTCGGCCAGCACGGGCCTACTCCGCCGCCATGCGGAGGGAGGGCGCGTCGGAGACGATGCGCCCATCCTCGATCCGCACCTGGCGCTCGCAGCGCTCGGCCAGCAGCGGGTCGTGGGTGATCAGCAGCAGCGTGGTGCCGAGGCGCTGGCGCAGGCCGAAGAGCAGGTCCATCACCGCCGTGCCCGTGCCGCGGTCGAGGTTGCCGGTCGGCTCGTCGGCCAGCAGCAGGCGGGGTTCGGCCACCACGGCGCGGGCGAGCGCGGTGCGCTGCTGCTCGCCGCCCGACATCTGGCCAGGGTAGTGGTCGAGGCGGTGGCCCAGCCCGACCTCCCGCAGCGCCTCGGCCGCGCGGTCGAAAGCGTCGCGACGGCCGGCGAATTCCAGCGGCACCGCCACGTTCTCGAGCGCGGTCATGGTCGGGATGAGGTGGAAGGCCTGGAACACGATCCCCACCTGATCGCGGCGGAAGCGGGCCAGCCCGTCCTCGTCCATCGCGCCGAGGTCCTGGCCCGCGACGCGGAGCCGCCCGGCGGAGGGCCGCTCCAGCCCCGCGAGCAGCATGAGGAGCGACGTCTTGCCCGAGCCCGAGGGACCCACGATGCCGACCGCCTCCCCGCGTCCGACGGAGAGGTCCACCCCCCGCAGCACCGGCACGGGGCCGGCCATGGCGGTGGCGGTGAAGACCAGGCCCTCGGCCTGGATGAGCGGCGCGGCGTCGGCTGTGTCGGGCAAGGCTGTTTCTCCGGCTTCCGCCCGATATGGGCGGCGGGAGGCGCTTAAACAGACCGCAACCTGTTTCGGTTTGTTGCTCGCGGCGGGCGGGGCGGCGCGGGCGCAGGGTGCGGGGCCGGGCGAGGTGCGGGTCCTAATGCTGGGCGATTCGATCACCGCCGGCTACGGCCTCGCCCGGCAGGAGGGCCCGCCCGCCCGGCTGGAGGCCCTGCTGCGGGAGAGGGGGCGGCGCGTGCGGGTGATCGACGCCGGCGTCTCGGGCGACACCACCCAGGGCGGGCGGTCGCGCCTCGACTGGGCGCTGGCGGAACGGCCGCAGGCGGTGATCGTGGCGCTCGGCGGCAATGACGGGCTGCGCGGCCTGCCGCCCGCCCAGATGCATGCGAACCTGAAGGCCATCCTGGACCGGCTGGCGCAGCGCGGCATCCCGGCGCTGCTGGCCGGCATGCTGGCGCCGCCGAACCTCGGGCCCGAGTACGGGCGGGAGTTCGCGGGCGTGTTCGAGCGCCTGCACCGCGAGTACCCGGACGTCGTGTTCTACCCCTTCCTGCTGGACGGCGTGGCCGGCGAGGCGGCGCTGAACCAGCCCGACCGCATCCACCCCACCGCGCGGGGGGCGGACGAGTTGGCGCGCCGCATGGCGCCCTTCGTGGAAACGCTGCTCGATCGCGTGCGCTCTGCACCGGCGGGATAGACCCGGACCGGCAAGTCGCGGAGCATCGGCCCATGTTGCGCCTCTTCGTCGCCCTGGCCCTTCCGGCCATGCTGAAGACCCAGCTCGCCGCCATGGCGGGGGGGATCCCCGGCGCGCGCTGGGTGCCGCCCGAGAACTACCACCTGACGCTCCGCTTCATCGGCGAGGTGGAGCCCTGGCAAGCGGAGGAGGTGGACGCCGCGCTCGCCGCCATCCGGGCGCCGCGCTTCGACCTCTCGCTGAAGGGTGTGGGCACCTTCGAGAAGGGCGGGCGGATCTCGGCGCTCTGGGTGGGGGCGGAGCGGTCGGACGCGCTGCACCACCTGCAGGGCAAGGTCGAGACCGCGCTCCAGCGCGTCGGCCTGGAACCGGAGCGCCGGCGGTTCGCGCCCCATGTGACGCTCGCCCGCACCGACAAGGCGCCGCCCGACAAGCTGGTGGGCTTCGTCCACGCCCACAGCCTGTTCCGCGCGCCGACGGTGCCGGTGGAGCAGTTCACCCTCTACTCCTCCCGCCTCGGCAAGGAGCAGGCGGTCTACACGCCGGAGGTCGAGTACGACCTGGCGTGACTTCCCGCTTGTCGGCCCCGGTGGGGCGCAGGCTAGTCTCCCCGTCATGCGCGCCCTCCTCCTCGCCGTCCTGCTGGTGTCGCCCCTTGGCATGGCGCTCGCGCAGTCCGCGGACCCGCCACGGCCCGCACCGGCGCCAGTGCCGCCCCGGTCCTGCAGCCCGGCGCCGCCCGCGCCCACCTCCTGAATGGCGCATCCGGCCATCGTGGTGCTGACCGGCGCGGGCATCAGCCGCGAATCGGGGCTTGCCACCTTCCGCGACCCGGACGGCATCTGGGCGAAGGTCCGGATCGAGGACGTCGCGACGCCCGAGGCCTTCCGCCGCGACCCCGCGCGCGTACAGGCCTTCTATAACGCCCGCCGCGCCCAGCTCCGCGACCCTGCCATCCAGCCCAACGCCGCCCACCTGGCCCTGGCCGAGCTGGAGCGGCGCTGGCCGGCGCCCTTCCTGCTGGTCACGCAGAACGTGGACGACCTGCACGACCGTGCGGGCTCGCACCGCATGGTCCACATGCACGGCGAACTGGCCAAGGCGCGCTGCGGGCGCTGCGCCGCGGTTCACCCATGGGAGTGCGACCTCTCGGCCGCGACCCCCTGCCCCGCCTGCGGCCGCACGGGGGGCCTGCGGCCGCATGTCGTCTGGTTCGGCGAGATGCCGCTGGAGATGGACCGTATTGCGGAGGCGCTGGAGGGCTGCGGCCTGTTCGTCTCCATCGGCACCTCGGGCGCCGTCTACCCGGCCGCCGGCTTCGTGGCGGAGGTGCGCGGGCGGGCGCGGACCGTGGAGTTGAACCTGGAGCCCTCCGAGGGGTCGTACCTGTTCGCCGAAGCGCGGCACGGCCCCGCGACCGAACTGGTCCCCGCCTTCGTGGCGGAGCTGCTGCGGGACCTGCCTTGATCCGCCTGGCCCTCTCGCTCGCGCTGCTGCCCGGCCTCGCCGCGGCACAGGAGATGCGGGAACGCCCCCTGCCGCGCGACGTGCTGCCCGGCATCGGCACGCAGGACCCTCGCCGCCCGGTGGATCCGGCCGCACCGCCCTGGCGCGCGCTGGGGCGCGTGCAGACGGAGCTCGGCGGGCGTTGCACGGGCGTGATGCTGGGGCCGCGCACGGTGCTGACGGCCGCGCACTGCCTGTTGGCGCCGCGCACGGGACGCGTGGTGCAGCCCGGCTCAGTCCACTTCCTGCTGGGCTACCACCTGGGCCGATGGACGGCGACGTCGCGCGTCGCCTCCTACGCCACCGGCCCGGGATGGGAGACAGGGCGCGGCGCGCCGGGGGCCGACTGGGCGGTGCTGACCCTGGAGAACCCGGTCGGCACGCCCGACCGCATCCTGCCCCTGGCGCGCGAGGCGCCGGCCCCGCGCACGCCCCTGATGCTCGGTGGCTACCAGCAGGACCGGCCGGAGGTCATCCTGGCCGACACCGCCTGCCGCGCCATCGGCCTGCATGCGGGCACCGGGGGGCTGCGCACCTTCGTGCATGACTGCGCCGGCACGCGCGGCGCGTCGGGCGCGCCGGTGCTGGTGCAGCAGGGCGGCGGGTGGGCCGTGGCGGGGATCGTGTCGCTCGCCGCGACGGAAATGGCGCTGGGCCACGCCGTTCCGGCGGCGGCCGTTCGCCTCCCCTGAGCGCGGCGCTACCCCTCCCCTTCCAGCCGGTCGATGTCGTCGTCCGAGAAGCCGAAATGGTGCGCGATCTCGTGGATCAGCACGTTGCGCACCAGGCGGAACAGATCCTCCCCGGTTTCGATCCACTCCAGCAGGATCGGCTCCCGGTAGAGGGTGATCGTGTCGGGCTCGGCCGGCGCGTCGAGGACGGAGCGCTGGGTCAGCGGCCGGCCGCGGTAGAGGCCGGTCAGCGCCCAGGGGCTGTCCAGCCCGACCTCGGACGCCGTCTCCTCGTCCGCCACGTCCTCCACCACGATGGCGGCGCCGCGCACCATCTCCCGCAGTTCCTGCGGGATGGCGGCGAAGGCCTGCTCGGCCATCTCCACGATGTCCTCGATGGTCGGCGGGTGGTGGTGGCGCATCTGCATGGGCGCATCCATCTCCCGGCCGGGCCTGGCGTCAAGCGGTGGGGTGCGGGATGGTGGAGCGGCTGGACGATGCGGCACGGGCGGCGCTGCCCGGAACCCTGCCGGGGTGGCGCCTGGCGGAGGGGCGCGATGCGATCACCCGCCTCTTCCGCTTCCGCGACTTCGCCGAGGCCTGGGGGTTCATGGCGCGCGTGGCGCTGCTGGCGGAGCGGCACGACCACCACCCGGAATGGTCCAACACCTGGAACCGGGTGGAGATCACGCTGACCACGCACGATGCGGGCGGCCTGTCCGCGCGGGACGTGCGGCTCGCGCAGGCGATCGATGCGCTGCTGCCGGATCAAAACCCGGCGTGAAGGACGGCCGGGCCGGACACCCCTGGTCACCCTCACGCGCGGCGTCCTAGGCTCGGCACAGCAGCCGGGGCGCGCCTGCCCCGGCGCAGACATGGGAGACTGGATCAGGATGACGACAGGGATGAGGCGCCGGTCGGTGCTGGGCGGCCTGGTCGCCGCGCCGGCCATCATTGGCATGCGCGACGCCGTGGCGCAGCAGGGTGGCCCGATCCGCATCGCGACGGCCGGCCCGATGACCGGCCAGTACGCGGCCTTCGGCGGCCAGATGCGCGCGGGCGCTGAACAGGCGGTCACCGACCTGAACGGGGCGGGCGGCGTGCTCGGGCGGCAGCTGCAGCTCCAGGTATCGGACGATGCGTGCGACCCGCGCCAGGCGGTGTCCGTCGCGAACCAGCTTGCCGGGCAGCGCGCCCAGCTCGTGGCCGGCCATTTCTGCTCCGGCTCCTCGATCCCCGCGCGCGACGTGTACGCCGAGGAGGGCGTGCTGCAGATCAGCCCCGCCTCCACGAACCCGCGCTTCACCGACGAGGGCAAGTGGAACACCTTCCGCGTCTGCGGGCGCGACGACCAGCAGGGCCAGGTCGCCGGGCGCCACATCGCGCAGAACATGCGCGGGCAGCGGGTGGCGATCCTGCACGACAACTCCGCCTATGGCCGCGGCCTGGCCGAGGAGACGAAGAAGTCGCTGAATGCCGCCGGGATGCAGGAGGTGCTGTTCTCCGCCTACACGCCCGGTGAGCGCGACTACTCCGCCATCGTCTCGCGCCTGCAGCAGGCGAACGTGCAGGTCGTGTATGTCGGCGGGTACCACACGGAGTCCGGCCTGATCCTGCGCCAGGCGAAGGAGCGGGGCCTGAACATCACGCTCATCGGCGGCGACGCGCTGGTCACGAACGAGTTCTGGCAGATCACCGGCGCGGCCGGCGAGGGCACGCTGATGACCTTCAGCAGCGACCCGCGCAAGCGCCCGACGGCGGCGCAGGTGGTGCAGCGCTTCCGCGCCCGCAACGTCGACCCGGAGGGCTACGTCCTCTACACCTATGCGGCGATCGAGATCTGGGCGAAGGCCGTGGCGCGCGTGAACGCCACGGACCCGCGCCGCGTGGCGCAGGCGCTGAAGGCGAACGGACCGTGGGGCAGCGTGCTGGGCGACATCTCCTTCGACCAGAAGGGCGACGTCACCACGCCGGACTACGTGTTCTACGTCTGGCGCAACGGCTCCTACGCCGAGATGTAGGGGCGGCACGGGCCGGGGCGCGCGCCCCGGCCCGGTGCTCAGGCAGGCCGCATCCCTGCGCCGGCGCGCATGCGCGCTCGGACCAGAGCCGGCAGGGCGTAGATCGGCAGTGCCGTAAGCGCCATGAACAGGCCCCCCTCCGGCGGCAGCATGTGCGCCGTCGCGGCCCACACGATCGCCACGTTGCGGAAGCCGCCCGCGAGCAGGGCCTCCGCCCCCGCGTCCCGCCGCAGCACGAGCCAGACAGCGAGCGCGCCGGCGAGCACCGGGAGCAGCGCAAGACCGAACAGCCGAGCCGCCGCAAGCGGGTCCGCGGCGACCGTGTCGCGCACACCATGCATCCGCGCCAGGGCGAGGACCGCGAGGGCGACAAGAGCGACCTCCGCGAAGCGCACCCGCGGCACCGGCCGCGCGAGGGCTGGCACCTGCCGCAGCGCGAGGGCCACGAGGACGGGCAGCCCGGCCAGCAGCAGGAGGCGCAGCGCCAGCGGCCCCGGTGCGATGCCTGCCTCGGCGCCGATGGCCGCGGCCGCGAGGGGCAGCAGGACCGGCGCGGCGATGAGCGACAGGATCACGCTGCCCGCGACGGTTGCACAAGGCAGGCTCAGGGCAAGCGCCGCGCCAAGTGCCGCGCTGCCGACCGGCGCGGCGGAGGCAAGCGCCACCCAGGCCCTTTCCTCGGCGGTCGCGCCGACCGCACCAGCCAACACCCAGCCGATCACCGGCGCGGCAACGCCGATTGCCACGACGATCAGCAGGACGGTTCGGCCGAGCGTTACCCGCAGCGGCAGTCCGGCCATGCCGAGCAGCCCGCAGGTCAGCGTCAGCACGAGGATGGCCGGGATCGTCTGGAACGCGAGCGCCGCGAGATCCTGGAACAACAACCCCGCCGTCATCGCGGCAAGCGGCAGCAGGGGGCCGAGCGCGACGGCACGCCGCCACGACGAGCGCATGGCGCGCGCAGCGGCCGCGCGCAGCAACGCGCCGGCGTAGGCGCGCGTCGCCGCTTCCGTCGCGAAGGCGTCGCCATGCTGCGCAGCATGCCGGATCAGGGCAGCCTTGGAGGCGAGGTTCATCGCGCCGCTTCCCTTTCAAGGACAAGAACCTGCTCGAAGTGCGCCCCGAGTGCTTCCGCCACGGCTTCCGTCACGACCGGGTCAGGCACGGCGCGAATCCGGCGTCCGCCCGCAGGGTCGGGCAGAAGCGGCCCGACGTCCGGCCAGAGCGAAACGGTAACGTCCCAGGCATGACCCGCGCCGAGCACGGCGGCCAGCAGGACGCCGGCTGGCGGCGACAGGGCGGTGCAGGCTGCGGAATCCGGCGCCTCGGTCCCGTGGAGCACCAGGGCGGGGCCAAGCTCCTGCACGTCGAGCCCGCGGCAGCCCGGATAGAGCGCTGCCACGTGGCGGCCAATGCCGCCCTCCAGCACCGCCCTCCCACCGGCACCGAAGCCGATCAGCCCGACGCGCCCCGGCGCGAAGCGCCCATCCTCGGCGAGCCATTCGAGCGTCGCGCGCACGGCAGCCGGCGTGGAGGCGGGCTCGGTCGCGAGATCGCCTCCATCCGCATCGTCCCCGAGGCCGAGGACAAGGACCGCCATGCCGCGGGCCAGCAGCGCCTCCCGGTAGGGCGCGGACCGTCCATCCTCCCCAAGCGCGTCCGGAACCAGCACGACGATCGTCGGCTCGCCCGCAGGCTCGACTGGAAAGACGATCTGCCCGAACCCGGCGGGCGCGGGGAGGCGCACGATCTCGGCCGGAGGTTCGAGTGGCGGCGGGGCTGCGACCGCCGCAGGGATGGCCGCGAGCAGCGCGAGGGCAAGCCGGATCGTTCCGTTCGTCCGCATGGTCCGCCGTCTCCGTCCTGGAGATGACAAGCGGAGCAGGCAATCAGGCAGGTCGTCCCGAAAGGGCGACGAAGGATCTCCGAAATCGGCCCGGGGGGCGGATCTAGTCCGCGGCGAGGCCCACCGGATGGTAGTCGCGCCCGAACCAGATCAGCGCGCCCTCCACACCGTCGCCCTGGCGGATCGCGGCGACCTCGGCGAACAGGACGCTGTGCGTGCCCTTCTCCAGGATGTCCGTCACGCGGCAGTCGAAGGCGACCACCGCGGCCTCCAGCACCGGCGCGCCGGTCACGAGCCGCGTCCAGCCTGCGCTGGCGAAGCGATCCTCCGGCGTGCAGCCCGTGCGGCCGGCGAAGACGTCCGACACGTCCTGCTGCTCCGCGGCCAGGGTGTTCACGCAGAGCACGCCGTTCGCCTTCACGATGCGGTTCATGGCGCTGCTGCGGTTGAGGCAGACGAGCAGCGTCGGCGGTTGGTCGGTGACGGAGCAGACGGCGGACGCCGTGATGCCCCAGCGCCCCGCCTCCCCCGCCGTGGTCACGACGTTCACCGCCGCCCCGAGGCGGGCCATGGCGTCGCGGAACTGCTGGTTGGTGACGGTCATGCCTGGCCTCTACCGGGGACGCAGGGGCAGATGGGGCGCCCGCTGCCGCTTGGGAAGCCTCAGCGGGCGCAGGGGACGAGGCGGACGTTCTCCACCTGCACGTCCAGCCGCGCGCCCGTGTCCTCCGAATCGGTCGAGATCGCGACCTCCTGCAGGGGTGGGACCTCGGTGCCGCCGAAGGCCGCGCGCCAGTCCGCGGAGAGGTCCACCTGCTCGTCCAGCCATTGCCCGCGCGGCGCATGGGCGGGGCGCAGGACGCGCAGCTTGGTGATGGCGCCGGTCCACGGCGAGGCGAAGAAGCGTCCCCCCGCCTCCTGTCCCGTCCCCCCCCAGACATAGGCCAGCACGGAGCGCGCCAGGCGGTGGTCGCCCGCACCGGCCTGCGCCACCGCATGCTGGGTGCGGGCAGCGATGCCGGCATTCGGGCCGAAGCCGGAAAAGCCGACCGAGAGGGCAATGGCCCGATCGTCGCCGCCGCGGCGCGTCAGGTCCGTGGCGGGCGGGCCGGCATCCACCCGCCAGCGCCAGGCAAGGCAGGTCGGCCGACCCTCGAGCGGGCGCCAGATGAAGGATCCCTGCCCCGCGCCGGTGACCCGCACGCCGCCTGCGGGTGTCGCGGAGAACTCGGCTGGGCGGATGCCGTGCCAGACCACCTTGCGCCAGCCCAGCGCCTCCACATCGGGCGGCGCCTGGCCGGGCGACGCCGCACCGCCGAGGAGCGGCGCCGCCAGCGCGACGGCGAGGGGCATGGCGAAGCGGTTCATCAATCTTTATGTGCTTGCCCGCGCAGCGAGAAACAAGTGTGCGCGGGAGAGAACGGGAATGAGCGAAACAACCATCCGGGCGGCCGATGGCAGCGGATCCTTCACGGCCTATGTCGCCCGCCCGAAGACGTCGCCGTCGGGCGCCGTCGTCATGATCCAGGAGATCTTCGGGGTGAACGCCACGATGCGGGCGCTCTCCGACTGGGTGGCCTCGATGGGCTTCGTCGCGATCTGCCCCGACCTGTTCTGGCGGCAGGAGCCGGGCGTGCAGCTCGACCCCGATGCCGGGCAGAAGCAGTGGGAGCGCGCCTTCGCCCTGATGAACGGCATGGACCAGGACAAGGCGGTGGAGGACCTGAAGGCGACGCTCGCCACGGCACGGCAGATGGAGGGCGCGAACGGCAAGGCCGGCACGATGGGCTTCTGCCTCGGCGGGCGGCTCGCCTTCATGATGGCGGCGCGGTCCGATGCGGACTGCAACGTCTCCTACTACGGCGTCGGGCTGGAGGGGCTGCTGGGCGAGGCAGCGAACATCCGCACCCCCCTGCTGGTCCACATCGCGGAGCGGGACAAGTTCGTGCCCACCGCCGCGCAGGCGCAGATCCTGGAAGGCCTGAAGGGCCATGCGCATGTGGCGTGCCACGTCTATCCCGGCGTGGACCACGCCTTTGCACGCGCGGGCGGCCACAGCTACGAGCCGCGCGCCGCCACCATCGCCAACGGCCGCACCGCCGAGCTGCTGGCGAAGGCGCTGGACTGACGGGGGGTCCGGGGGCCTCAGGCCCCCGGGTTTCCCCTTACTGCCCTTTCGCGATCCCGACCTGCGCCCGCGCCGCCGTCAGCATCAGCCCGCTGTCGTTCATGATGGTCGCGAGGTTGAAGCCGCGCGCGAACATCTTCTTCGAGTAGGCGCCGGTCATGGTGTGGATGCCGACCTTCACGCCCGCCTTCTGCGCCGTGTTCCGGATGCGGTCGATGATCTCGAGGAACTCCGGCTCCTCCCGGTCCTGCTTCGGCTCCATGCCGAGCGAGAGGGAGAGGTCGGACGGACCGATGTAGATGCCGTCCACGCCCGGCACCCGCACGATGGCTTCCAGGTTCTCGAGCGCGGTCTTCGTCTCGATCATCGGGATGACCAGCACGTCGTCGTTCGCGGCATTCGTGTCGGCCGCCGCGCCGTAGATGCCCGAGCGGATCGGCCCGAAGGAGCGCGTGCCCTTCGGCGGGTAGCGGCAGGCCGAGACCAGCGCCCGCGCCTCGGCCTCGGTGTTCACCATCGGGCAGATCACGCCCTTGGCGCCGCCGTCCAGCACCTTGCCGATGATGCCGGGCTCGTTCCACGGCACGCGCACCATCGGCGTCACGCCATGCGGCTGCATGCCCTGGAAGCAGGCGACCATGGACTGGTAGTCCTGCACGCCATGCTGGATGTCGACCGTCAGGCTGTCCCAGCCGGCCTGGGCCATGACCTCGGCGGTGAAGCCGCTCGGGATGGCGAGCCACCCGTTCACCACCGGCTTCCCCGCCTGCCAGGCCGCCTTCACACCGTTTGCCATGGACGCCCTCTTCCCCGCCTCGTTGCGTGGAGCGGACGCTAGGCCCCGGCCCCTGGCAGGTCAACGCGGGGCGGCTGCTTTGCCGGGGCAGCCCGGCCGTGGCAGGGTGGCCCGGAACGCCCCCTCCGCGGCACGGACGCGCACGCCATGAACACCATCCTCCCCCGCCCGGCCGATGCCGTGATCGCGGCCGCCCGCGACTTCCTCGGGGAGCGCATGAGCACCAACGCCTCGGTGCGCGAGCAGCACAGCCGGGGCGAGGACAGCTCCACCCCCACCCTGCCCGACGCCGTCGCCTTCGTGGAGACGACGGCGGAGGTGAGCCGCCTGCTCGCGCTCTGCCACGCGCATGGCGTGCCGGTGGTGCCCTTCGGCGCGGGCACGTCGCTGGAGGGACACGTCAATCCCGTGCGGGGCGGCATCTCGCTCGACCTCAGCCGCATGACGGCGATCCTGGAGGTGAACGAGCAGGACATGGACTGCGTGATCGAGCCGGGCGTCACGCGCCACCAGCTCAACGACCACCTGCGCGCGCAGGGCCTGTTCTTCCCGGTGGACCCGGGCAGCCACTGCACCATCGGCGGGATGGTGGCGACCCGCGCCTCCGGCACCAACGCCGTGCGCTACGGCACCATCCGCGAGAACGTGCTGGGGCTCGAAGTCGTGCTGGCCGATGGCCGCGTGATCGCCACGGGCGGGCGCACGCGCAAGGCCGCGAATGGCTACGACCTCACGCGGCTGATCGTCGGCAGCGAGGGGACGCTCGGCGTCGTCACCAAGGTGCGGCTGCGCCTGCACGGCATCCCGGAGGCGACGAGCGCAGCCGTCTGCCAGTTCCCCACGCTGGCCGCCGCGGTGGAGACGGTCATCGCGGTGATGCAGCTCGGCATCCCGGTGGCGCGCATCGAGCTGCTGGACGACGACATGATGGCCGCCTGCATTGCCTACTCGAAGCTGGAGGGCTTCCGTCCGGCGACCACCCTGTTCCTCGAGTTCCACGGCAGCGAGGCCGGCGTCGCCGAGCAGGCGGAGGCCGTGCAGGCGCTGGCCGCCGAGCAGGGCGGCGAGGGCTTCGTCTGGGCGACGGATGCGGAGGCACGCAACAGGCTGTGGAAGGCGCGCCACGACGCCTACTGGGCGGGCATCGCGTCGCGCCCCGGCTGGAAGGCGCTCACCACCGATGTCTGCGTGCCCATCTCGCGCCTGGCCGAGGCGCTGGTGGGCGCGAAACAGGAGGCGGAGGCGCTGGGCCACGCGACCTGCATCGTCGGCCATGTCGGCGACGGCAACTTCCACCAGATGGTGCTCTACGACCCGAACGAGGCCGGGGCGCTGGAACGCGCCTGGGAGATGGACAAGCGCATCGTGGCCCGCGGCATGGCGCTCGGCGGCACCTGCTCGGGCGAGCACGGCATCGGCCTCGGCAAGCGGGAGTTCCTGGAGCAGGAGCACGGGGTGGAGGCGCTGGCCGTCATGCGCTCCATCAAGGCGGCGCTCGACCCGAAGGGCATCATGAACCCGGGCAAGATCTTCCGGAACTGAGGCCAGGAACGGGTCCGCGCGATGCGTGACCTCATCGCGCCGGCGATCCTGGCGCTCTGCCTCGGCCACGTCTTCTCGAACGCGGTGCGCACGCTTCCGGCCGTTGCGGTGGACGTGCTGACGCGCGACCTCGGCATTTCGGCGGAGACGCTGGCGCAGGTCACGGGAGCCTTCCCGCTGGCCTTCGCCGCGGTAATGATCCCGGTGGGCGTCGCGCTCGATCGGCACGGGGCGTGGCGCGTCAGCCAGGCGCTGCTGCTGGCGGGGCTCGCGGGCAGCCTGCTGGGCGCGGCGGCGCAGGGCCCCTGGACGATGCTGGCGGCGCAGGTGGTGCTCGGCGCGGGGTGCTCCGGCATGCTGATGGCGCCGATCACCTTCGCGGCCCGCCGGCTATCCGCCTCGCGCTTCGCGCTGTGGTCGGGCCTGATCCAGGCGGTGGGCAACACAGGGATGCTGCTCTCGGCCAGCCCGCTTGCCCTGCTGATCGAGCATGCCGGCTGGCGCGCCGGCTATCTCGCCTGCGCCGCCATCCCGATCCTGGCCATCGCCGCGATCCGCGCGCTGGTGCCGCGCGACGCTCCGGAGGTCGCGCCGTCGCAGTCCGCGTCGGCCGATGCGCGGGAGGTGGTCGGGCTCCTCACCGCGGCGCGCCTGCGCGGCATCGTCGTGTTCGTCTTCGCCTCCTTCGCCGCGGTGCTCGGGCTGCGGGGCTTGTGGGGCGGGCCCTGGCTGATGGAGGTGAAGGGCCTCACGCGGATCGATGCGGGCAACGTGCTGCTCGCCTGCACGGTGGCGCTGACCGCCGGGCCGGCGCTGGCGGGCGCCGTGCTGCGGCGCTTCGGCCGTCCCGTCCTGTGGCTTGCGGGCAGCCACCTGCTTTGCGCGGGCGTGGTCCTCGCCCTCGTGCTCGGCCGGGCGGCGCCGGTCTGGTTCGACGCGGTGCTCTTCGTGTTGTTCGGGCTGCTGATCTCCTTCCAGGTGATCGGCTTCTCGCTCGTCCGCGCGGCCGTGCCGCCCGAGAAGGCCGGGCGCGCCCTCTCGGCCGCGAACCTCTCCTTCTTCCTGGGCGCGGCGGTGCTGCAGGGGCTGTCCGGGCTCGCCGCCGCCTGGGGAGGGATCGGGGCGGCGCTGCTGACGTTCAGCTTGGCGTTGCTGGCCTGCACCCTCGGCTTCCTGGCCCTGCAGCGCCGGGTCTAGACTGGTTCGCACACGCAGGGAGGAACGCGATGCTGCGCAGCATCCTGGTGGCACTCGACGACACGCCGGGCGCGCAGGCGGCGCGCGACGCCGCGATCGCGCTGGCGCGCCGGACGGGCGCCGCGCTGAGCATGGCGGTGGTGCTCGACCGCCCGCACACCGCGAGCGACCATGAGTTCGTCCCCGTCGGCGGCGCCGCCTTCAAGGCGCGGCGGGACGCAAAGCTGACCGCCCAGGCCGAGGAGGAGGCCCGGCAGGCCTTGGAGGCCGCGCAGGCCGTGGCCGGTGACCTGCCCTTCGAGGTGCTGCGGCTGGAGGAGGCGCCGGAACCCGCCCTGCTGCGCGCCGGCGCGACGCACGACCTGATCCTGGTCGGGCGCGACTCGACCCTCGGCCGGGAGCAGACGGAGGACGACGTCGCGCCCGTGATCGGCGAGTTGCTGAGGGACGGTGCGCGGCCTCTGCTGGTGGTGCCGCCGGGCGGCATCCTGCGCGCGGAGGGCCCGGTGCTGGTGGGCTACGACGCGTCGCTGCCTGCCATGGCGGCGCTGCAGCTCTTTGCCCTGCTCGGGTTGGCGGAGGGCTCGCCCGTCCGGGTCGTCTCGGCCGACGCGGATCGCGACGCGGCGTCACGCATGGCGGAGCAGGGCGCGTCCTACCTTCGGCGCCATGGCCTTTCGGTCACGGCGCACGCCATCACCGGCGGCCGCCCGGCGGACCTGCTGCTGGCGGAGGCCGACGCGATGGATGCGCGCCTTCTGGTCTGCGGCGCCTTCGAGAACACCGGCCTGACGCGCATGCTGACGGGCAGCGCCACGCGCACCCTGCTCAGGCACGCGCGGCTGCCGCTCTTCATCCATCATTGAGAGCGGGGACGTTACGGGATGGAGAGCACGCCCGCCCCGCGCAGCGCCGCGATCTCGGCCTCGGAATAGCCAAGCTCCCGCGCGATGGCCGCGCCGTCCGCCCCGGGTGGGCGCAGCCCGGTCGGACCGCCCGCCGGGCCGCCCGGCCGCACGCCCTCGATCGAAACCGGCAGGGCCGGCAGCGCCACGGGGCGTCCGTCCGGCAGCGCCATCGGCACGAGGCCGCCCGACCCGTTCAGGTGCGGGTCGTCGAACAGCTCGGCCGGGCGGCCGATGGGCGCGAAGGGCAGGCCGAGCGCCTCGCACTTCGCCATCAGGTCGGGCTTGGTGTAGCGCCTGAGCGCGGCAGCGATGGGCGGGATGGTGCGGTCGCGTGCCTCCACGCGTTGCTGCTTGCTCGCGAGCGACGGGTCGGATGCCAGTTCGTGCAGCCCGAAGGCCGCGCAGAAGGCGGGCCACTGCGTGTCGGTCACCACGCCGACGAAGACCTGCCCGCCATCGGCCGTGTCGAAGATGTCGTAGACGGGCCAGGCTGGCAGCCGCACGCTCATCGGGCGCGGCTCCTGCCCGGTGATGGCGGTCTGCGCCATGTGCTGCGACATCAGCAGGGCCACCGTCTCGAACAGCCCGGCCTGCACCTGCCCGCCGCGCCCGGTCGCCTCGCGCTCCCGCAGCGCCGCGAGGATGGCGATGGTGGCGGACAACCCGCCCATGATGTCGATGACAGAGCTGCCCGCGCGCAGCGGCCGCCCCTCCGGCCCCGTCATGTAGGCCAGCCCGCCCATCATCTGCACCACCTCGTCGAGCGCCACGCGGCTCTCATAGGGTCCGGGCAGGAAGCCCTTGCAGGAACAGTAGACGAGGCGGGGATTGGCCGCGGACAGCGCCGCGTGGCCGAGGCCAAGCTTGTCCATCGCGCCGGGGCGGAAGTTCTCGATCAGCACGTCGGCGCGCGCGGCCAGGCGCTGCACCAGCGCGAGCCCCTCCGGCCGCTTCATGTCGACGCAGAGCGAGCGCCGGTTGCGCCCGAAGGAGGCGTAGAAGCCGATGCCCGAGCCCGTCAGGCGGCGCGTCGAGTCGCCGTCGGGCGCCGGCTCGACCTTCACCACCTCCGCGCCGAGGTCCGCCAGCGCCATGCCCGCCGTCGGGCCCATGACCATGTGCGTGAACTCGAGGACGCGCAGGCCGCGCAGCGGACTGGGCGAGGTCATGCCGCGGCCCGCCAGCCCTGCGGGCGCCCGGCCCGTGCATAGGCGCCGTGCAGCGCCTCGCCGGGCATCGCCTCGGCCAGGATGCGGCGCGCCTCCAGCAGGCCGTCGAGGTCCACCCCCGTCCGCAGGCCGAGCGATTCGAGCAGGAACACGAGGTCCTCCGTGACGATGTTGCCGGAGGCCCCGGGCGCGAAGGGGCAGCCGCCGAGGCCGCCGAGCGCGGCGTCGAAGATGCGGATGCCCTCCTCCACCCCGGCGGTGACGTTCGCAAGGCCGAGGCCCATCGTGTCGTGCAGGTGCAGGTTGTCGCACATCTCGCCCACCGCCGCGCGCACCTGCCGCAGCAGCGCGCGGAGCTGCGCCGGGTTCGCGTAGCCCGAGGTGTCCGACAGGCCGATGCTGTCCACCCCCATCGCCGCGCAGGCCTCCGCGATCGCGACCACGTCGTGCAACGGCACCTCGCCCTGGATCGAGCACCCGAACGCCGTCGAGATCCCGACCTCCAGCCGCGGACGCGACGGGCCGGCCGCGCGCAGCAGGGCCACCACCTCCCGCGCCTCCTCTAGCTGCCGTTCGCGGGTCTTCCGGAGGTTCGCTTGCGAGTGCGCCTCGCTGGCCGAGACGGCGAGCGTGACCTTGTGCGCCCCGGCGGCGAGCGCCGCCTGGGCCCCGCGCGCGTTCGGCACGAGCACGGCGACATGCAGCCCGGGCAGCCCTGTCGCGAAGCGCGTGACCTCCGCCGCGTCGGCCATCTGGGGCACGAGCCTGGGTGGCACGAAGGACGCCACCTCGATCTCCGGCAGGCCCGCCGCATGCAGCGCGGCGATCCAGCGCAGCTTCGCCTCGGTCGGCATCACCGCCTTCGCCATCTGCAGCCCGTCGCGTGGGCCGACCTCGGAGACGGTCACGTCGCGCGCGGTCATGGCGCGAGGTCCCCGCCCAGCCGGCGCGTCAGCCGCTCTGCCGCGTCGGTCACCACCGCCTGGAGCGCCGCCGCCCGCGCCTCCAGGCGTGCCCGCGGGCCGGAGACGGCGATGGCGCCGGCCAGCGTCCCGTCCGCACCGAAGACGGGCGCCGCGATGCCGGCCGTCTCCGGGTTCCGCTCGCCGAAGGTGGCGACCGTGCCGAGGCCGCGCGGGTCGGGCGCGCTCAGCAGGCGCCCGCCCGCGCCGGCCGGCAGGGGCAGCAGGTCGCCCGGGTTGAGGTCGTCCCGGAT
>DASQNQ010000104.1:0-25151 GCA_035644895.1 Acetobacteraceae bacterium
CGCCTTCCTGCTCTCGCTCCGCGGCCTCGTCGCGCGCGCCGACGGCGCCGTCCACCTCACGCCGCGCGGCGCGGCGGCCGCGCGCCGGGCGGTGCGGGCGCACCGGGCGGTCGAGCACCACCTGATCGCGGCCGGCGCCGCCGACGTCGCGGCCGCCGACCGGCTGGCCGACATGGTCGAGCACGGGCTGCCGCCGGAGATGGCGGCGCGCCTGCTGCCGGAGCCCTCCTCCCTCCCCGCCTCCCCCCACGCCATCCGGACGCCGCCATGACCTTCCAGGACTTCTTGCGTCTGGACCTCGCACCGCTCCTGGCCGCGCTGCTGGCGGGCGGGACCTGCGGGCTGCTCGGCTCCTTCATGGTGCTGCGGCGGGAAAGCCTGGTGGGCGACGCGCTGGCGCATGCGGTTCTGCCCGGCATCGTGCTCGGCTTCGCGGTGACGGGCGCGCGGTCGGGCCTGCCCATGCTGGCGGGCGCGCTGGCGGCGGCGCTGCTGGCGGTGGTGCTGATCGGGCTGGTGGCGCGCGCGGCGCGGCTCGATTCGGGCGCCGCCATCGGCGCGGTCTTCACCACCTTCTTCGCGGCCGGCCTGGTGCTGATGGAGGTGACGGGCGCGCGGGATGTGGACCTCGACCTCGACTGCGTGCTGTTCGGGCAGATCGAGACGCTGGTCTGGACCGAGGCGGAGGGCCTTGGCTCCCTCCTCGACCCGCAGGCGCTCGCGGCGCTGCCGCGGCAACTCGCGCTGCTGGGGGGCGTGGCCCTGGCGGTGGGTCTTGCGGTGGCCGCGCTCTGGCGGCCGCTCAAGCTCGTCTGCTTCGACCCGGCCTATGCGGCCGCCATCGGCTTCCCGGCGCGGCGGGTCGAGCTGTTCCTGTCGCTGATGATCGCCGCGGCCGCAGTCGCGGCCTTCGAGGCGGTGGGCAGCATCCTGGTCGTCGCCATGCTGGTCTGTCCGGCCGCCGCGCTGCGCCTGCTGACTGACCGCTACACGGCGCAGGTGCTGGGCGGCGCCGGCCTCGGCGCCGCGGTGGGCGCGCTGGGCTATCTTCTCTCCGGGCCGGTGCCGGCGGTGCTCGGCGTCGATCTCGCGCTCAATGCCGCAGGCGTGATCGGCACGCTTGGTGGGCTGGTGGTGGCCGCCGCTGCGCTGCTCAGGCCGCGCGGGCCAGCACCTTCTGCCCCGGCGGCCGCCCCGGGTTCCGCACCCGCACGAGCGTGAACAGACCGGCCGGCTGGCAGGGCTCCATCGCCTCGACCTCCACCGCCTGCGGGTCGAGCAGGTCGTGCAGGGCGAAGTCCGGGTGCCAGCCGAGCAGGCGCGAGAGCGGCGCCATGGCGCGCTCCACCCACCAGCGCGGCCCGTTCTCCGCCGCGAAGTGGTTCACGAAGAGAAGATGCCCGCCCGGGCGCACCACGCGCGACATCTCGGCGAACAGGCGCTTCGCGTCGGGCACGACGGAAGCGGTGTACATGGCGACGGCGATGTCGAAGGAGGCGTCGGCGAAGGCCATGCGCTCGGCGTCCATCTCGAGCAGGCCGCCCACATGGTACAGCCCCTCGGTCCGGACGCGCTTCGCGGCCAATCGCAGCATCTCCCGAGAGAGGTCGATGCCGACCACCCGCTTCTCCCGCCGGTAGCGCGGCAGGGCGAGGCCGGTGCCCACCCCCACCTCCAGCACGTCCGTGCCGGGGAGGCGGTTGACCTCCGCGACCGCGCGGCGGCGGCCCGGGGCGGAGACGCCCCCGAACACGCCGTCATAGACGCCGGCCCAGCGGCGATAGGCGTCCCGCACGCTCTCGGCATCGAGGGCGGCGCGCGGGTGGTCCCTGTCCGGGATGTCGGTGCGGATGTTCATGGGATTGCGAGAACAGCCCTAGTCCGGTCCGCCCCCTCTCCGCAAGGGGGCGCGACGATCACCGGCGCGCGGAGGGCCAGGCCACCAGCACGCCGCCGGCGCCGATGATGGCCGCTCCGGTCACCGTCCAGGCATCCGGCACGTCCCCGAACAGCAGGATGCCGGCGAGGCCCGCCCACAGGATCTGCGTGTAGGACATCGGCGCGAGGATCGAGGCCGGGGCCCGCGCGAAGGCCAGCACCAGCAGCCAGTGCCCCGCCCCGCCCAGCAGCCCGAGCGCGGCGAAGAGCGGCCAGTCGAGCGGATCCGGCGCGACCCACACGAAGGGCTGCGCGAGCGAGGTGACGGCCGCCGCCGCGATGCCGGTGTGCAGCACCGTCGTCCGCGGGTCGTCCACGCCCGCGAGCCGCCGCGTGAGGAGCTGGTAGAAGGTGTTCGCGACCGCGGTGCCGAGCGGCAGCAGCATCGCCCAGTGCAGCGGCTCCCCCGTCAGGAAGGGCGGGCGGAGCGCGACGAGCACGCCGACGAATCCGATGCCCACGCCGATCCAGCGCCGGGGCGACACCGCCTCCCGCAGCCAGAGCGCCGCGAGCGCCACGGTGATGAGGGGCGCGGCGAACCCCACCGCCGTCGCGTCCGCGAGCGGGATGTGGATGAGCGCGGTCGAGAGGAGCGCGTTGGCGGTGGCCAGCATCAGGCTGCGCAGCACCTGCAGCCCCGGCGCGCGGCTGCGGAAGGGAAGGCTGCGCGTGAACAGGCCGATCGCCAGCGTGACGAGCAGCGTGTGGAAGACGAAGCGCACGAACATCAGCTGCGGCACGGGGTAGCGCGCGACGAGCAGCTTGATGAGGCTGTCCATGCTGACGAAGAGCGCGAGTGCCGCGAGTTGCAGCAGGACGCCCTGGAGGCGCGGTGACACCGGGCGTCAGCCCTTCATCGCATCGCTGGGCGGGACTCGCATCCCGCCCCTGGATGGCGTGACGCTACGCCGCGTCCTCGCGCCGGTCGCGGGTCTTCACATAGGCCACCGAGGCGTGCTGGGCGCAGTAGGGCTTGCCGCTCGTGGCCTCGGCCGAGCAGAAGCGGAACTCCTTCGTCCCCGGCTCGCCGATCGGCCAGCAGCAGGCGCGCGCGGCGGACAGGGGCGGGAAGCGCCGCACCACCGTGGGTGCGGCGGCGACCATGACCGGTACCGGAGAGGGCCGCGGTACGGCGGGGCGCGCCGCGGGGCGCGCTGCCGCGCTGCGCGGCATGCGCGCCTGACCTTCGGCCGGCTCGCGCCGGATCGGGCTCGGCCGGGCCGGAAGGTTCAGGCGGTGCGCCTTCCCCACCACGGCGTTCTTCGAGATGCCCATCCGGCGGCCGATCTCGGCCGTGGAATGCCCTTCGGCCCAGAGTCCGCGAAGGCGATCGATGGCTTCCGCCGTCCAGTCCATCACCCTTCTCCCAGCTGCCCTGCTACCACATACGGTAGGGCAACGCGGGCATGGACCACAAGTTCTGGGAGGCGATCCTACGCCGAAAAGTTGTGGAAAAGTGTCTTTCTGTGCGTGCCGGCGACGCCCGGGCGGGTCAGAACAGCAGCCCCTTCCTCAGCATCCCGTGCACCCCCTTCTCGCCGTTCACCGTCTGCGTCACGCGGAAGTCCACTGCCAGCGAGCAGAGCTGGTAGGCATCGGCCGGGCTGAGGTTCGCGCGCGCCACGATGAACGCGATCATCTCGCGCAGCGCCTGCTTCATCGCGAGGTCGAGGTCCTCGTGCATGCCCATGGAGATGTAGTGCGTCGCCGTCTCCGCGCGCGGGAAGCGGAGCGCGGGGTCCTTCGCGCCGCCGCCCTTCTCCACGGTCAGACGGAACGTGCCCGTCAGGCACATCTCGAGCGCATTGATGCAGACCTCGCCATCGCCCTGCACGCCGTGCCCGTCGCCCGCCGAGAAGTTGGCGCCCGGCACGTGCACGGGCAGGAAGAGCGTCGCGCCCTCGCCCAGTTCCTTGTTGTCGAGGTTGCCGCCATGCGCGCGCGGCTCCTTCGTGCTGATCGCGCCCCATTCGGGCGGCGGCGCGACACCCATCACGCCGAAGAAGGGCGAGAGCGGCAGGGTGATGCCGGGGCCCGCCGGCACGCGGCAGGTCATGGCCGCCCGGTCCACCGGGATGTGCAGCATGCGGCGATACGGGAAGTCCTCGGGCAGCGTGCCCGCGAGCGGCCGGAAGCCGCAGAAGCCCCACTCGGCGCCGAGTTCGATCCGCTCGATGTCGACGCGCAGCGCGTCGCCGGGCTCCGCGCCCTCCACCGCCACCGGGCCGGTCAGGATGTGCGGCCCGAGTCGCGGCGGGTTGGCGGCGTGGATGGCGGCCAGCGACTCGGGGATGCGCAGGCCGCTCGACGGCTCCGGCATCACGTCCGGGGCGCCGGAGACGCATTCGAGCACCACCTGCTCGCCCGACCGGATGCTCGCAACAGGTGCGAAGGAGGCATCGAAGGCGCCCCAGCGCACGGTCTCGGGTGTCGCGGCGACGCGGCTGGCCATGGGGGGGGACTCCGTTGATCTCCGGGCCAAATCAACGCCGCCCCGCGCGGCGCGTCAACGGCGCCCGAGCGCGTCCTGCAGCCGGCGCTGGTCCTCCGCGCAGACCTGCCCGAGTCGCCGGTACTCCTCCTCGGAGTCGATCCGGTCATGCGCCTCCTCCCGTGCGGCACGCAGTTGCGCGAGCACCGGCGCGATCGCCTGCTGGAGGTCCCGCTGCAGCGCCTCCCCCGCCTCCTCGGCGCTGCGGGCCTCGGTCGAGGCGCGCGCGGCCCATGCCTCCGCCGTGCGCCGCAGCTCGGTCGCGGCGTCGCGCAGCGTGCGGCGGTTGACCTCGGCATGGCGGCGCTCATGCGCCAGGACCTCCCGCTCGAGGCACCCGCCGCGCGGGAGTTCGGCGGCCAGGCGGATGACATGCTCCTGGTGGACGAGTCGCAGGCGCAGCTCGGTCGGCACGGCGCAGAGCACGCCGCCCGGCCGGGGCTGAAGGCGCAGCGACATCTCCGTGCGCCAGGCGACCTGGGAGGTGGTCAGGCCGAGGTGGTGGTGGCCGGCCGGTGCAGGTCCGTCCCGCATCGCCAGCTCCGCCGCCGGCAGCGGCGGCTCGACCCGCGGCTCCGGGTCGTCGAGCTCGAAGCGGATCGCGGCGCCGGCCTGAGGCGGGCAGGCGCCGAGTGCCGCGCCCGGCAGGCCGAGGAACAGCAGGAGGGCGGCCGTCCGTGCCCTCACAGCCATCCCTTGCGCCGGAAGTACAGGATGGGCAGCACGGCGGAGACGACCATCATCACCAGGGCCATCGGGTAGCCGAAGCTCCAGGACAGCTCGGGCATGTGCTGGAAGTTCATGCCGTAGATCGAGGCCAGCAGCGTGGGCGGCATGAGCGCGACGGACGCGACCGTGAAGGTCTTGATGATGTTGTTCTGCTCGACGTTGATGATGCCGAGGATGGCGTCGAGCAGGAAGTTCGCCTTGCCGTTCAGGAAGCCGGCATGGTCCACCAGGCTGCGCAGGTCGCGCACCAGCGTCTTGAGCGCCGCCTGGTTCTCCTTCCGCACCGCCTGCGCCTTCTCGGCCGAGAGGAAGGTGAGGATGCGCGAGAGGCCGAGCAGCGTCTCGTTCGCGCGCGTCGTGACCTCGCCGACCTGGCCGAGGGTGATCAGCGCCTCCCGCAGGTCGATGTTGCGTTTGTCCGCCTTGCCCCGCGCGCTGGCGAAGGCGGTCGCGGAGGCGCGGTCCATGTCCGCGCCCAGCCGCTCCAGGATGTCGGCCAGCCGGTCCACGATCTGCTCGAACAGGTGCAGCATCACCGCATCCGGGCTGCCGATCAGCGAGGGCGTCCTGTGGCAGCGCATGGTGAAGACGGTGAAGGCCTTCGGCGTCGCGTAGCGCACCGTGACCAGCGCGGCGTTGGACAGCACGAAGGTGATGGGGGTGGAGCTCCACTCCCCGCCCTCCACGCCGTGCAGGAAATTCGCCGTCAGGAAGAGCGCGTCCTCCTCCCGGTAGAGGCGCGAGGAGATCTCGATCTCCTGCATCTCCTCGCGCGTCGGGATCTCGAGACGCAGCGCGCTCTGCACCGCGCGCTCCTCCTCGGCCGTCGGGTTCAGCAGGTCGATCCAGACCGCGCCCGCCATCCCCTCGGCCGCGGCCGGGCCGTCGCGGACGATCAGCCGGCCACCTTCGACGGTGTAGGTCGTCAGCATCTGCCTCTCCGTCGGGGTGTCCGGGGTGGGATCGTCTAGCCCGCGGCCGCGCCGCCTGTCACGGGCAGGCCGAGACGCCGCGCGACGGTGGGGAAGTCGGGTGCCGCGGGATGCCGGCCGGCGGGCACGGTGCCGTCCCCCTCCCGGACGAGCTGGCAGGTTGCGAGGCCCGCGGCACGGGCCGCATCCAGCTCCTCCGCCACGTCGGAGAGGAACAGGATGGCAGCGGGCGGCAGGCCGAGCGCCGCGGCGATGGAGGCGTAGGACGCGGCCTCCCGCTTGCCCCCCGTGCGCGTGTCGAAGAAGCCCGAGAACAGCGGCACGAGGTCGCCTGCCTCCGAGTGGCCGAACAGCAGCCGCTGCGCCGCGACCGAGCCGGAGGAGTAGACCGCGAGCCGCAGCCCAGCCTCATGCCAAGCGCGCAGGCAGGCCGCGACATCGGGCCAGAGGTGGCCCTGCAGCCGCCCGTCGCGGAACCCCGCCTCCCAGATCAGGCCCTGGAGCGACTTCAGCGGCGTGGCCTTCGCGTCCTGCTCCATCCAGGCGCGGAGCTGCGCGCGCGGGTCGGGGCCCGGCACCTCGGCCAGGATGGCGGCGACGTCCGGCTCCGCCCCGCGCGCATCGAGAAAGGCGTCAAGCTCGCGCATCGCGAAGGGGAACAGGGTCTCCTTCACGAAGGCGATGGCGCTCGTCGTGCCCTCGATGTCGGTGACGACTGCCCGGATGGTCACGCCGTCGCGGCCGGGAAGCGCTCCGCCATGTCCGTGCCGGTGTAGTGCGGTGTCCAGCCCGACGTCTCGGTGAACACCCGCAGCACAGTGAAGGACGGGCTCTCCCCGGCGTCGAACCAGTGCTTCGAGTTCGCTGGCACGGAGATCAGATCGCCCGCCACGCAATGGGCGTCGTACACGCGGCCATTGGCATGCAGCACGAAGTTGCCCGAGCCCGCGTGGAAGAAGCGGACCTCGTCCTCCGTGTGCGTATGCTCGGACAGGAACTTGGCGCGCATCGCATCCCGTTGCGGGTGGTCCGGCGAGAGCTTGATGACGTCCGCCGTGCCGGCACCCGTCCCTGCCATGAAGGCGTCGAGCTGCGGGCGGTAGGCGGCGAGCACGGCCTCGGGCTCCGCGTCGGCGGGGATGTCGGCGCGCTGCCAGCGCTCGAATCGGACGCCGATGGCCCTCAGCTCGGCCCCGATGCGCTCGGGGTCCTCGGTCACCAGGACCTGCTGGTTGGACGCGGCGTCCCAGATGGTCAGGCGGCTCATCGCGACCCTCTCTCCTCCAGTTCGCAGTGGAGCATGAATTCCAGGGCCTCCAGCCGGGCGAGCGCCTGGGGCATGGAGGGGGCCCATACATAGGATCCGTGGCCCCGAATCAAATATCCCGGGGGGATACCACCCATGCCGTCCCAGAGCGCGTCGAGGCCGCGCTGCATGCGGGCGATGTCCTGGTCGTTCTCCACGACCGGGACGATCACCTCGGCCTCATGCGTGCCGAGGCCGGGGAAGGCCTTCAGCAGCTCGTAGCCCGCCAGGCGCAGGCCGGGGCCTGACAGCCGCGACAGCACGGTGCCCGGCACGGAGTGGCCGTGCAGCACCGCGCGTGCCTCCGGGAAGCGGCGGTAGATGCCGCAGTGGAGCAGGGTCTCGGCCGAGCTGCGCTTTCCCGGGTCCTCGGAGCGGCCCTCCAGGTCCACCACCATCACGTCGTCCGGGGTCAGGAAACCCTTGTGGCGGCCGGAGACGGTCACCAGCAGCCGGCCGGCATCCAGCCGCACGGAAAAGTTGCCCGCCGTGGCCGGCACCCAGCCGAACCGGTCGAGGCGCCGCCCCGCCTCGACGATCGCCTCCGCCATGCCGGGCGGGACCACGCTCATGCCATCCGTTCCGCAGGATGGGCCCGGCGCTGCCAGAGCACGAGCGCCGCCGCGACGGCAACGCCCGTGAGGTCGGTGAGGAGCTCCGGCACCATCAGCCCGAGGCCCGCCGCGCCGGCGACGAGCCGCAGCGGGACGGGAAGCGGCCCGTTCAGCATCCAGCCCTCGGTCGCGCAGGCCAGCAGCCAGACGCCGAGCGAGGCGGTGGCCACCGCCTGCAGGATGGCCGGCAGCTCCCCCTGCGCCACCAGGGCGGGGGAAAGCCAGAACATGAAGGGCACGATGAAGGTCGCGAGGCCGAGCTTCACCGCGATCATGGAGGTGCGCCACATGTCCGCCCCCGCCATGGAGGCCGCGGCGAAGGAGGCGAGCGCGACGGGCGGCGTGATGGAGGAGAGGACGGCGAAGTAGAAGATGAACATGTGCGCCACCAGCGGCTCGACCCCCATCCGGATCAGGCCGGGCGCGACCACCGCGGCCGCGATCGCATAGGCCGCCGTGGTCGGCACCCCCATGCCGAGGATGATCGCGACGATCATGGCGAAGACCATGGCCAGGAAGGCCGAGGTGCCGGCGATGTCGAGCAGCATGGTGGCGAAGCGCCCGCCCACGCCCGTCAGCCCGATCACGCCGGCCACGACGCCCGCCGCGGCGCAGACGGCGATGAGCTGCATCACCTCCTTCGCGCTGCCCGACAGCGCCCGCTCGACCGCGCGCAGCGTTTCGCCGGCGGCGCCAAGCAGGCCCGCGACGACGCCCTCCCGCCGTAGCACCAGGCGGTGCGCCAGCGCCGTGCCGACCATGATGGCGAGCGTCGCGGCGATGCCGATGGCGGCCGCCCGGAAGGGCGAGTAGCCCATGAGGAGCACGGTGATCAGCAGGACAAGCGGCGCCGCCATGTAGGCATGCCGCGCGAGATGCGCCCAGCGCGGCAGCTCGTCGCGGCTCAGGCCGCGGATCCCCAGCTTGCGGGCGTTCAGGTCGCAGTGGATGTAGTTGGCGAGGTAGAAGAGGATCGCCGGGATCAGCCCGGCCAGCGCGATCTCCGTGTAGGGGCGGCCCAGCACCTCCGCCATGATGAAGGCGCCCGCGCCCATGACCGGCGGGGTGATCTGCCCGCCGGTCGAGGAGGTCGCCTCCACCGCCGCCGCCGTCTCCCGGTCGTAGCCGACGCGGCGCATCATCGGGATGGTGAAGGTGCCCGACGCCACGACGTTCGCGACGGCCGAGCCCGAGATGGTGCCGAACAGGATGCCCGAGACCACCGTCACCTTGGCCGGCCCGCCGCGCAGGCGGCCCACCAGCGCCAGGGCGAAGTCGTTGAAGTAGTCCCCGGCGCGGGAGGCCTGCAGGAAGGCCGCGAAGGTGACGAACAGGATGATGAAGGTGGCCGAGACCTGCACGATGGTCCCGAGCACGCCGTTGTTGCCGAAGAGCTCGACGATGGCCTGATCGGGTGCGACGCCGCGGTGGTAGAGGATGCCCGGCATCCAGGGCCCGACGAAGCAGTAGAGGATGAAGACTGTCGCGATCAGGGGCATGACGAAGCCCGCCGTGCGCCGCGCGAACTCGAGCACCAGCAGGATGCCGAGGCCACCCACTGCCAGGTCCTGCCAGTTGGGCCCCATGAAGGACCGCATCTCGATCCCGTCCGCATCGAGAATGTAATGCGCGGGAATCAGCAGGCAGACCGCCATGAGCACCCAGTCGTACCAGGCGACGCGGGGCTCGGCGGCGCGGGCCGAGGGCGCGAAGAGCGCGAAGCCGAGCGCGGCGCCGAGGAAGACGTGGACCGCGCGCGCGACGGTGGGGTCGGCCGGGAACGCCAGCAGGATCCACATGTGCCACAGCACGAAGGCCGCAGCCGCCGCGCGCCACGCCAAACCCTGCCAGCCTGCCAGTTCGCGCCGCGCGGAGGCGAACTCCATGTCGTCCACGGCCGCGACGGGCTCGGCCCCGCCGGGGCTGGCCCCTGGACCCGCCCCTGGGCCGGCGGGTGTGGTGACGGACATGCTGCCTCCCGAAACGCAAAACGCCGGCCCCCGTGAGGGGGTCGGCGTCGGGGGTCACCTTCAGCGGTCGGACCCTTCCCCGGGACGGACGCTAAATGGTCCGCCCCCGGGCATCAACCTGCGCGTCGGGTCAGGCGGCCGGACGCTGCGGGTTGGCGGCACCCGCCTGGCTGGCCGTCGTGGTGCCAGCGGCCGGGCCGGAGAGGCTGCCCGTGGGCTGCGCCGGCGGCGTCGCGTCGGCGGCCATGGAGGCGTCCTTGGGGTCGTCCTCCTTCATGTTCTGCTTGAAGGACTTGATGCCCTTCGCAAGGTCACCCATCAGCCCGCTGATCTTCCCGCTGCCGAACAGCAGCAGGATGACGAGCAGCACGACCAGCCAGTGCCAGATGCTGAACGAACCCATGGCGACGCCTCGATCCCGTTATGCGGCCCATCCGGGCCAGGCTGTTGACCGGGGCGGATGTTAATGCCCACCCCGCCCCCGTGCAAACCGGGACATGGCCCGGATCGGCGGCTGGAACAACCAGGGGGGGACGAAAAACAGGGGTTCAGCACGGGCCCACCCCTGATCCCTCGCAATTTTCTCTCGCACGAAGCGAAAAACAGGGTTGCAGCACGGTAACGCTTACGCCATCTAAGCAGCGCGTCCGGGCCCCTCTGGCGGCTCGGCGGCGATCGACTGGCCCGAATACCGGGCAGGCGGGCGCCGCCCCGCGATGTCGGATCGCTTCGCAACCCTACGCAATCCCGGCCCGGATCGCGTCCGGGACCGGCTTGGCGCAATTGTCCGGAGCCTGTCCGTCATGGAATTCCTTGCCGCCGAGTGGATCGGCAAACCCGTCTGGATGTGGGCGGGCTTCTTCAGCGTCGTCGTCGCCCTGCTCGCCTTCGACCTCGGCGTCCTCCACAAGGAGGACAAGGAGATGGGCATATCGGAGAGCCTGTGGCTCTCGGCCTTCTACATCGGCTTCGCGATCCTCTACGGCGGCGCGATCTGGTGGGCCTACGAGGCCGGGCAGATCACCACGTCCGACGGCACGCATGCCGGCCTGACCTACTTCACCGGCTTCTTCATCGAGAAGGCGCTGTCCATAGACAACGTCTTCGTCATCAGCCTGATCTTCACCTACTTCGCGATCCCCCGGAAGTACCAGTACCGCGCCCTGGTCTGGGGCATCATCGCGGTGATCGTGCTGCGCGGCATCATGATCGGCGTCGGCGCTGCGCTGGTGCAGGAGTACGACTGGATCCTCTACATCTTCGGCGCGTTCCTCATCGCCACCGGCATCAAGATGCTGGTCGTGCCCGAGAGCGACCCGGACGTGTCGAAGAACCCGGTCGTGAAGTTCATGCGCAAGCACATGCGCGTCACGGACGAGCTGCACGACCAGAAGTTCTTCGTGCGGAAGCCGGACCCCGTGACGGGCAAGATGGTGTCCTGGGCCACGCCGCTCTTCCTGGCGCTGGTGATCATCAACATCGCCGACCTGATCTTCGCTGTGGACAGCGTGCCGGCGATCTTCGCCATCACGACCGACACCTTCATCGTCTACACGGCGAACATCATGGCGATCCTCGGCCTCCGCGCGCTGTACTTCGCGCTGGCCGCCATGGTGCACCGCTTCCACTACCTGAAGTATGCGCTGGCGCTGGTGCTGGTGTTCATCGGCGGCAAGATCTTCTGGAACCAGATCTTCGGGAAGGTCGACCCGGCCATCTCGCTCGGCGTGACCCTCGCGATGATCGCGGGCGGCATCTTCTACTCGCTCTGGAAGACCCGGAACGAGCCGAAGGCGACCACCCTCGCCGCGGAGTAACGCTCGGCCGCTTCGGCTGGCACAGGATGGGGCGGCCCTTCGCGGGGCCGCCCCTTTCTCTTGTCAGATACGGCGGCGGGGACGTCAGCTCTCCGGCCGGATGCCAAGGCGGCGGATCAGCGGGCCCCAACGCCCGATCTCGGACGCGACCAGGTCCCGCAGGCCCTCGGGCGGCGTGCCCAGCACCTCGAACCCGGCCGCCGTCAGGGCACGCGCCGTCTCCGGCGCCTGCAGGCCGCGCGCCGCCTCCGCCGCCAGCCGGGCGATGCGCTCCGGCGGCGTGCCGGGGGGCGCGAAGAGCCCGTTCCAGCCATAGGCCGGCTCGCCCTGGCCTTGCTCCGTCATCGTCGGGATGTCCGGCGCCTGCGGGAAGCGCCCGTCGCTTGTCACGGCCAGTGCCCGCACGCCGCCATCCCTCACCTGCCCGAGCACCGCGCCGGAGGCGGCCGCCATGAGCTGGATGCGCCCCGCCACCAGCTCCGTCACCGACTGCGGCACGGAGCGGAAGGGCACATGCGTCATGTCGAGCCCCTCCCGCGCCGCCAGTTCCGCGACAAGCAGGTGGCCGAGCGTGCCCGCGCCCACCGAGCCGTAGTTCAGCCGCCCCTGGTTCGCGCGCGCATAGGCGACCAGCTCCGCCATGTTCCGCACGGGCACCGAAGGGTGCACGGCCATCACGAAGGGCAGCCGCGCGAGCAGCGAGACGGGCACCAGGTCCGTCGCCGGGTCGTAGCCGAGGTTCGGGTTCAGGATGCGCGCGGTGGAGGCCGGCCCGCCGATCGAGACGCCGAGCGTGTGCCCGTCACTTGCCTTCGCGATCGCCTCCGTCCCGATCGCGCCGCCCGCCCCGGCGCGGTTCTCCGTCACGAAGGGCTGGCCGAAGACCGTCTGGTAGTGGATCGCCACCGCACGGGCCGCGATGTCGGGCGTGGAGCCGCCCGGGAAGGGCACGATCATGCGCACCGGCCGCTCGGGCCACGCCGCCTGCGCCGATGCGGCCCGGGGCAGCGCCAGGATGGCGGGTGTGGCGAGCAGGAGGCGGCGGGTCGGGCGCATGGCGTTTCTCCGGACGTGTTTGGTCCGAGGATGCACCATGCCGGGCCGCGGACGGCAAGATGGCCCTCAGCGCGCGGCGAACACCCGGTCCGGCAGGATGAAGCCCCGCGCCGGATAGACGGTGGCACCCAGCCCGCCCGAAGGCGCGTGCCAGACCCGCACCGCCGACCAGTCGCCGCGGGCGGAGACGTCGACCACCGGCTGGTCCGTCGTGACCCGTCCCTTCGCTGCGCCGCTCGCCCAGTTCGCGTGATCCACGCGGATCTCGCGCGCGGAGACGACGCGGGAAACGACCGCGACATGCCCCTGCGGCATGCGCCGCGTGCGGTCGATGACGAGCACGCCTCCCGGCCGCGGCGCGGCACTGCGGGGATACCGGCCCGCCGCCGCGTCCCACCACCCCCAGGCATCGCCCGAGAGCGCGATGCCCGAGCGCGCCCGCGCATAGGGCACGCAGGAGACGGGCTCCGCGATTCCGGGCGGCAGGGGTGCGCGCGCCGTGCCGCAGGCGGACAGCGTGAGGGCAGCCAGCAGGGCGAGGGCGGCACGCATGCCGCCTGGGCTACGCGGAAACCGGCGCGTAGGCCAGCCGGACCACGCCGTTCGGGAAGGCCTCGTGCTCCAGCAGCCTCCAGGCGCCCTGCCCCGCTGGCAGCAGGGCGGGCCCGGCGCCGAGCAACAGGGGCATCAGGAACATCTCGATCCGGTCCACCGCCCCGGCCCGCAGGAACTGCGCGAAGACCTCCGCCCCGCCGACCAGCCAGGCGTCGCCCGTCTCCCGCCGCAGCGCCGGCACCAGCGGGGCGATCGGGCCGGCGTGACGGGTGGCGGGGGCGGGCAGGTCCGGCAGCGCCGCGTGGGAGAGCAGCACGAGCCGCTTTCCCTCGTAGGGCCACTCGCCGAAGCCGCGCGCCTGCTCGTAGGTGCGCCGTCCCATCACCACGCAGGACACCCGCTCCATGAACCGGCCGAGGCCGTAGTCGTCCGCGGCCTCGAAGGGCGCGAGCCAGCCGACCCCGCCCTCCGCATCCGCGATCCGCCCGTCGAGGGAGGCCGCGGCGTAGAGGGTGATCACGCCGCCTTCCGCACCGCCGGCACGGCGCGCAGCCGCCCGCCCGGCATCCCGCCCGGCACGCCGGCCGCCAGGTCCGCGGCCTCCAGCAGCCGCGTCCAGTCGAGGCCGGTCTCCACCCCCATGCGGCGGAACAGCCACGCGACGTCCTCCGTCGCGACGTTGCCGGTGGCGCCCGGCGCGAAGGGGCAGCCGCCCAGGCCGCCCGCCGCGCTGTCGAAGACGCGGCACCCGGCCTCCCACGCCGCAGCCACGTTCGCCACGCCCATCCCGTAGGTGTCGTGGCCGTGGAAGGCGAAGCGCTCCGCCGGACCCCAGCTGCGGATCGCGTGGCGGAAGATGCGCGCGACCTGGTCCGGCGCGGCGTTGCCGGTGGTGTCCGCGATGGCGATCTCCATCGTGTCGTCCAGCGCCACCGCGCGCTCGACCCAGTCGAGCGCCTCGTGCTCGGGCACCACGCCCTCGAAGGGGCAGTGGAAGCAGCAGGAGAGGTTGAAACGCACCTTCATGCCGGCGGCGCGCGCCTCCCGCGCGATGGCGGACAGCTCGGCGAGGCTTTCCTCCCGCGTCCGGTTCACGTTCGCCCGGTTGTGGCTCTCGGTCGCCGACATGAAGAGCCCGATGCGGTGCGGGCGGGCGGCGAGCGCCAGCTCGAAGCCCTTGCGGTTCGGAACGAGGACCGTGGATTCGAGGCCCGGCAACTCCATCGCGGCGCGCAGCACCTCGGCCGTGTCGGCCATCTGCGGCACCGCGCGCGGGCTGACGAAGGAGCCGACCTCCATCCGCCGCACCCCGGCCGCGTGCAGCGCGCGGACGAGCGCCACCTTGGTTTCCGTCGGCACGAAGGGGCCGATGGATTGCAGCCCGTCGCGGGGCGCGACCTCGCTGATCGTGGCGGCCTGGGTCATGGCGTCGTCTCCCCGAGCAGGTCCCGGAACACATGGTCGTTGTGCGCGCCGACCGCCGGCCCCGTCCAGCGCAGCATCTCGCGCGGCGTGACGCCGCTGAAGCGGAAGGGCGCCGCCGGGTGCAGGATGGGGCCGATCAGCGGGTCCTCGACCTCCATCACCATGTCGCGGGCCCGGAAGTGCGGGTCCTCCGCGCAGTCGCGGATGTCATAGAGGCGGGAGACCGGGACCTCCGCCGCATCCAGCACCGCCTCCGCCTCCCGCGCCGGCCTGTCGCGGGTCCAGGCGCCGATGGCGGCGTCGATCTCCGCCACATGGGCGCAGCGCCCGGCATTGTCCGCGAGCCGCGGGTCGGCGCCGAGGTCGGGCCGCCCGATCGCCTCCATCAGGCGGCGGTAGATGAGGTCGGAGTTGCCGCCGATGCACAGCCACCTTCCGTCCGCGCAGAGATAGGTGTTGGTCGGCGCCGCGGTCGGGATGGCGGCGCCGGCCGGCTGCCGGATGCGCCCGGTCAGGCCGTATTCGGGCAGCATGCCCTCCATCAGGGAGAAGACGCTGCCCACCAGGTCCACGTCGATGATCCGCCCACGCGCCCCGGGCCGGGCCTTCACCTCCCAGCAGGCGGCCAGCAGCCCCATGGCTGCGTACATCCCTGCCAGGTCGTCGCTGACCGAGACGCCGCAGCGCGGCGGCGGGTGGTCCGTGACGCCGGGGGTCGCAGTCAGGTGCCGCAGGCCGCCCATCGCCTCACCGATCGCCCCGAAGGCGGGCTTGTCGCGATAGGGGCCGTCCTGGCCATAGCCGGAGACGCGCGCGATCACTAATCCGGGATTTCCCTCCTGCAGCGTCGCGGGGCCGAGGCCGATGCGCTCCAGGTAGCCGGGCCGGAAGTTCTCAACCACCGCGTCAGCCCGCGCGGCCAGCGCCAGCACGCGCCGGCGCCCCTGTTCGGACTTCAGGTCGAGGCTGACGGACAGCTTGTTCCGGCCGTGAACGCTGAACCACAGGGCGTGGCCCCTGTGGCGGGCGCCCCAGCCCCGGATCGGGTCGCCCTCGGGCGGCTCCACCTTCACCACCTCCGCACCCATGTCGGCCAGCAACCGTGTCGCGAAGGGCCCGGCGATGTAGTGGCCGAGTTCCAGCACTTTCAAACCGTTCAGCGGCAGCATGCGGCATCCCATCGCGGTCCGGGCAGCGGGGATAGAACGCGCGCGAGCGGCGGGAAAGGGTCGTCCGGGCAATGATCCCGCAAGAGGTTCGCGCGATATAGGCCGCGGGGTTGCTGATTATCGCACCCCGTCTCTCCCTCCCGGGCGCGGCACACTCTCCCCCCCAACCAGCCGCGCCCCTCCTTGGGCGGAACCCCCCCGGGTTCCGCCCCTTTTTTTGCCCGCCCTCAACGACGGAGCGAGGCGCCGAGCGCGAGGACGCTGAGCACGAGGCCCGCCCCGAACACCACGGCATGCCGCTCGCCCGTCGCCGCGAACAGCGCCGCCAGGGCGAAGGCGGTGCCGGCCTGCGCCACCGCGTAGCCGGCCGTGGCGCGCACCCAGATCACGCCCGCCCGCGGGCCGGCCAGGTTCCGCGCCGCGGCAAGCGCCACGGCCGTCGCGCCGACGCCCGCGAAGCCGTTCGCGAGGCCGGAGAGCATCAGCGCCGGCCACCAGGGCACGAGCGCGAGGCCGAGGGCACCGACCTGCACCCCCATCCAGATCGGGAGCGCCCGCAGACCACCGATGCGCCCGGCCACGCGCCCGCCGAGGATCGTTCCCAACCCGGCCCCGACCCCGAACAGGGTCCAGACGAGCGCCCCGCCCTCCACCGGCAGCCCGCGCCCGCGCACGGCCAGATCCGCCAGATAGACCATCGGCGCCACCATCCCGGCACCGGAGAGGCCGTAGGCCAGCAGCAGCCATGGCGCGCGCGGCACGGCGCCCGAGGCCTCCGCCGGCGCCAGCCTTGGCGGGTCGGGCCACCAGCCCCGCAGCCACATCCAAACGGCCGCGACCAGGACGGCCAGCCCGCCCCAGGCCAGCGGCAGCCCGCCGGCGCCGAGCAGCAGCGGGACGAGGGCCGAGGCGAGCACCACGCCCACGCCCACGCCGGCCATCACCACGCCGCCCGCCGCGCCGCGCGCGCCCTCGGGCATCGAGGCCTGGACCGCGGGCCCGGTCAGCGCCATCAGCACCCCGCCCGCGACGCCCGCCAGCCCCCGCCACAGGACGAACCACCCAAGCCCGAGGTCGAGCGCCATCGCCGCGAAGGCGACCGCGGCGAGCGCCATGCCGAGGTCGAGCGCGCGCGGGATGCCGGTGCGGGCCGCGATCGACCGGCCCGACAACACGCCCGCAAGATAGCCTGCGAAGTTCGCGGCGCCGAGCAGCCCCGCGCCGCCGCCATCCACCCAGCCCGCGCCCACCATGGCCGGGAACAGGGGAACATAGGCGAAGCGGGCGAGGCCGACGCCCGAGCCTATGGCGCCCGCGCCGGCGATTGCTGGACGCCAGATGCTCAAGGGGTCATGACCGAGGGGCGCCGAGCCGCCCCTCGTGCCGGCGCGCTAGTGGATCTGGTTTGCCCGGATCGCCCGGCGCAGCTTGGCCACCCCGGTCCGCACCTGCCCGGCCTCGCAGAGGCGGAGCCCCTCCCCGGCAAGCTGGTGCCTGGCGGATGCATGGGCGCCGCCCTGGCCTGCGAGCCGGGCCGCAAGGACCTGGCAGTATTCGACGTTGTCCGTGACCACACGGACCGCCTGGTCCGCGGCGGCGGGCCAGGGCGCCAGGGCCGCGAGCAGGACGAGGATGAATCCCATGCGACGCAGGCTACGCGCCGGCCGCACACGCAGGCGTGGCCGCCATGTGAATCCGCGGTCATCCCGGGGCCGTCATGCCAGCGGCAGGCGCAGTGTGGCCGTCAGGCCGGGCGGGCTCCGCCCCGGCTCCGTGTCCCGGAGGCGCAGCTCCCCCCCGTGCAGCTGCGCCACCGCACGGACGAGCGACAGGCCGAGCCCCGAGCCGGGCGTCGTGCGGGCGGCATCCGCGCGGAAGAAGCGCTCCGTCGCGCGCCTGCGGTCCGCCTCGGACAGGCCGGGCCCGTCGTCGGACACGCCGATCTCCATGTGATCCGTGCCGGCGCGCGCGAAGACGCGCACCGTACCCCCCTGCGGCGTGTACTTGATGGCGTTGTCGAGCAGGTTGGTCACCGCCTGCGCCAGGAGGTCGCGGTCGCCGGTGAGCGGCAGCGCGTCGGGCAGGCTCGTCTCCAGCACCTGGCCATGCTCCTCCGCCGCGGCATTGTAGAGGTCGGCGATGTCGGCCAGCACCGGCGCCATGTCGGTGGGCGCGAAGGCGGCGCGGCGGGCGCCGGCCTCCACCTCCGCGATGCGGAGCACCGCCTGGAAGACGCGCGTGACGCCGTCGAGGTCGTGGATCCCCTGCTCGATCGCGCTGCGCAGCGCCGCCTCGTCGGGCGCGGTCGCCAGCGCATCCTCGAGC
Source organism: Acetobacteraceae bacterium (assembly GCA_035644895.1). GTDB lineage: Bacteria > Pseudomonadota > Alphaproteobacteria > Acetobacterales > Acetobacteraceae > Falsiroseomonas. The sequence continues at coordinate 18,328 of DASQNQ010000104.1, forward strand.
TTCGCGCGCGCGCGCGCGATCGGCGTGCGCAGGTCGTGCGCGATCGCGTCGGAGACGCCGCGCACGCCCTCCATGAGCGTCGCGATGCGATCCAGCATCGCGTTCATCGTGGCACCGAGCCGGTCGAACTCGTCCCCGTGCTCGGACAGCGGCACGCGCCGCGTGAGGTCGCCGGCGCCGATCGCCTCCGCGGTGCCATGGACGGGCCGCATGCGCCGCTCCAGCATCCGGCGAAGCTGCCATCCGCCGGCGAGCGCGATAGCGGCCGTCGAGGAGGCGGCCCAGGCGATCCCCTCCGTCAGCAGGGCGCGCAGCCGCAGCTTCTCCGCCACGTCCCGCCCGACGAGCAGGCGCATGCCGTCGCGCAGCTCCACCCGGTAGAGCCGCGCCTCGCTGACCGTGCCCTCGCGGATCAGGGGCATGCGGATCCACGGCGATTCGCCGTTCGCCGCGGCCGGCCAGGCCTCGAGGTTGCCGACCAGCGTCGCGCCCTCCGCCGAGACGAGCAGGTAGAGCGACTCGTTCGCGAGGTCGACGGTGATGCGGTCGTCCAGCGCCTCGACCAGCGCGGGCTCGCCGCCCGCGCGGTGCCGCTCGACCAGCGCCTGCGCGTCGGCGCGGATCGCCGCCTCGGTCTGCCGGTCGAGCGCCCCGGCCGTGTTCCACCACAGAACCACCGCGGCCGCGGTCGCCGCGATGGCGAAGACCACCGTGAACAGCAGCGCGAAGCGCCCCGAGGCGCTGCGCAGCAGGCCGAGCAGCGGCGGTTCGGTCGTGTGCGGGATCGAGCCGCCGAGCGGAGGGGGCATTGCTGTCATGCCCCCAGGCGCCGGGCGGCCGCATCCGTGGCCTTGGCTGCGCGCCATCCGCCGCGGCGCCCGGTCGGGTTCGGCGCAACTCGCCGACCAGCCCGCGTCCGCGCGCGGACTCCCCTCATTGGTGTCCTCACCCCTCCGCCCGGATCATGTAGCCGGCGTTGCGGACGGTGTGGATCAGCGGCTTGTCGAAGCCCTTGTCGAGCTTCTGCCGCAGGCGGGAGACATGGACGTCGATGACGTTGGTCTGCGGGTCGAAGTGGTAGTCCCAGACCTTTTCGAGCAGCATGGTGCGCGTCACCACCTGGCCGGCATGGCGCATCAGGTGCTCCAGCAGGCGGAACTCGCGCGGCTGCACGTCGATCTTCTTCCCGCTGCGCGTCACGGTGCGCGACAGCAGGTCGAGCTCGAGGTCCGCGACCTTCAGCCGCGTCGTCGGCATCTCGGACGATGGCCGGCGCCCGAGCGCCTCGACGCGCGCCAGCAGCTCGGCGAAGGCGAAGGGCTTCACGACGTAGTCGTCGCCGCCGGCCTTCAGCCCCTTCACCCGCTCGTCCACCGCCGACAGCGCGGAGAGGAACAGCACGGGCGTCCGGTTGCCCTGGCCGCGCAGCGTCTCCACCAGGCGCACCCCGTCCACGCCGCCGGGCAGCATGCGGTCCAGGATCAGCACGTCGAAGACCTCGGAAGCCGCCAGGAACAGGCCGTCGCGGCCATTCGGCGCGTGCTCGACCGTGTGGCCGGCCTCCTGCAGACCCTTCCGCACGAAGCGGGCCACCTCCGCGTCGTCCTCGACCAGTAGGATGCGCATTCTCTCTGCCGGCTCCTGCTTGCCCGCGCCGTGTGCCCCGGCGCGTTAAGCGCAGGTTACGGTCCTGGCAAGGGTGAAGGGAAGCCGGGGCTGCCGGGCGCCTAGCCGCGCGGCTGCTCGGGCCGCCGCCCGACCTGCACCGGGATCTCCGTCGGCCGCCCGTCCCGCAGGATGGACAGGCGCACGGACTGCCCCGGCGGCATCGCCGCGATGTTCCGCACCAGCGCGCGGGAGGTCTCGACCCGCTCCCCGTTGATGGAGAGCACAACGTCGCCCTGGCGCAGCCCCGCGCGCGCCGCCGGGCTGCCGCGCTCCACCCCCTGGACCAGCACGCCCCGCTGCGGCTGGGAGCCGCCGACGGGCCGGCGCGTGTCCTCGGGCGGCGGCACGTCCTGGACGGAAACGCCCAGCCAGCCGCGCTCCACCCGCCCCGTCGTGCGGAGCTGCTCGATGACGCCCCGCGCCAGGTCCGACGGCAGCGCGAATCCGATGCCCGCGCTGGCGCCGGAGGGGGAGTAGATGGCCGTGTTGATCCCGATCACCTCGCCCGCCGTGTTGAACAGCGGCCCGCCCGAGTTGCCCGGGTTGATCGGCGCGTCGGTCTGGATGAAGTCGTCGAACGGCCCCGCCCCGATCTCCCGTCCCCGCGCCGAGACGATGCCCGAGGTGACGGTGCCGCCGAGCCCGAAGGGATTGCCCGCCGCCAGCACCCATTGGCCGACGCGCAGCCGCCCGGAATCCCCCCAGGGCACGAAGGGCAGCGCGCCGCGCGGCTCGATCTTCAGAAGGGCAAGGTCGGTCAGCTCGTCCAGCCCCACCACCCGCGCCTGGAACTCCTGCCCGTTCTGGAGGGAGACGACGACGCGCGTCGCATTGCCGATGACATGCGCGTTCGTGGCGACGTGGCCCGTGGGGTCCAGGATGAAGCCCGAGCCCGCGCCCTGCACCTGCTGCGGGCCGCGGTTGCGGAAGCGCTCGCGGAAGTAGCGCTCGAAGGGCGTGCCCCGCATCTCGGGCGGCACCTCGCCACGCTGCTCGGAGGTGACGGCGATGTTGACCACCGCCGGCAGCACGCGCTCGGCCAGGTCCGCGAAGTCCGGGATCATGCCGCGCTGCGCCAGCGCCGGCGCCGCGCAGCCGAGCAGGGGGAGCGAGGCCAGGAGGCCGGCGGCGAGGGTGCGGCGGGGCAGCATGGCGGTCTCCGGGGCGACGTTCAGCATCGGCAACGCAAGAAAGATGCGCCGGTGCCCGATGAGGGCAAGCCCCTTCACCCCGGACGTGACGGGTCCTCGGGCCAGTCGTGCCGGGGGTAGCGGCCGCGCATCTCCTTCCGCACTTCCGCCCAGGCGCCGCGCCAGAAGCCGGCGAGGTCGCCCGTCACCGCGACCGGCCGCCCGGCGGGGGAGAGCAGCGCCACCTGCAACGGCACCCGCCCGCCCGCGAGTGGCGGCAGCGCGGCGAGGCCGAACAGGTGCTGGGCGCGGGCCTCGAGCGTCGGGCGCTCCCCCGTGTAGTCGATGGCGGCGCTCCGGCCGCCGGGCAGCTCCACCCGCGCCGGAAGTTCGGCATCCAGCCGCCGCGCCTGGGCATGCGGCACCATCGCGCGCAGCACGGCGACGAGGTCGAGCGCCCGCGCCTCCACCAGCTTCGTCTTCCCGTGCAGCCAGGGGGCGAGCCAGTCCTGCACCCTGGCCGCGAGGGCCGCGTCGGACATGTCCGGCCAGGTGTCGGGCTCCAGGCGGTGCATGACGGCGAGCCGCGCCCGCGTCTGCCGCGCCGGCTCGGTCCAGTCCAGCGCCTGCAGGTTCCGCTCGGCGATGGCGGTGGCGAGGGCGGCGGCGGCCTCCTCGGGCGGGGGGCTCGGCAGGATCCGCTCCTCCAGCACCAGTGGCCCGAAGCGCAGCCGGTCGCGCGCGACGACGGCATTCGTGCGCGGGTCGAAGGCGGCACCGCTTTCCCGCCGCAGCCGGTCCGGGAAGCGCGCCTCCAGCCGCGCGCGGTCGAGCGGCGCGGCCATGCGGATCCGCGCCTCCGTCCCCTGCAGGGCGAGGTCGGCCACCGCCAGCAGCGGCGACCTGCCGAGCGGGTCCGTCGCCGGCAGCCGCGCGCCCTGCCCCGATGCCAGCCGGAAGGCGCCGTCCATCGTGCCCCGCTTCGCCGCGATCCGGTCCGGGAAGCCGGCCGCGAGCAGCGCGCCCGCCTCGCCCTCCGGCGGCGTGTTCCCATGCACGCCGAGCCGCCTGCGGTGCAGCGCCGCGGCGCGACGGATGCGCTGGATCGCGCCGCGGTCGAGGTTCGGGTGGTCCCCGCCATGCAGCAGGTCGAGGCGCAGGCGGATGTCCGAAGGTGCCTCCCGATCCCGGATCGGGTCGCGCTCCTCCAGCAGCGCGGCGAGGTCGGCGGCCATCGCCCCCTCCCCCTCGTCGGCCGCCTCCAGCAGCATGCGCGCCAGCCTGGGATGCGTGCCGAGCCGTGCCATGCGCCGCCCCGTCGCGGTGATCCGCCCCTCCCCGTCCAGCGCATCCAGGTCGGCCAGCAGCGCCCGCGCCGCCGCCATGGCCCCCGCAGGTGGCGGGTCGAGGAAGGCAAGGTCGGCGGGTGCCGCCCCCCAGGCCGCGATGTCGAGGGCGAGCCCCGAGAGCTCCGCCTCCAGGATCTCCGGCCGGTCCTGCTGCGGCAGGCCGCGATGCACCGCCTCGGACCAGAGCCGGATGGCAACGCCCGGCGCGGTGCGGCCCGCCCGCCCTGCCCGCTGCTCCGCCGCCGCGCGGCTGATGCGCACCGTGACCAGCCGGGTGAGGCCCGAGGCCGGGTCGAGGCGCGGCGCGCGACGGAAGCCGCCATCCACCACGATCCGCACGCCGGGCACGGTCAGCGAGGTCTCGGCGATCGAGGTGGCCAGCACCACCTTGCGCCGGTCCGAGGGCGCGAGCGCCCGGTCCTGCTCGGCCGGCGGCAGTTCCCCGTGCAGCGGCAGCACATCGGCCGCGACCCCGCCCAGCCGCTCCGCGGTGCGCCGGATCTCTCCCCAGCCGGGCAGGAAGGCGAGCACGTCGCCGGGATGGGCCGAGAGCGCCGCGCGGATCGCGCCCGCCATCGCCTCCGGCAGGTCGCGCGGGTCGGCCAGGTCGCGGGCGCGATGCTCGACGGCGACGGGCCAGGCGCGGCCGAGGCTCTCGATGACGGGAGCCTGCCCCAGCAGCCCGGCGAAGAGCGCGCCGTCGAGCGTCGCCGACATCGCCAGCAGGCGCAGCTCCGGCCGGAGGGCACGCTGCAGGTCGAGGCAGAGCGCGAGGGCCAGGTCGGTGTCGAGGTTGCGCTCATGCGCCTCGTCGAACAGGACGGCCGCGACGCCCTCCAGCCCCGGATCGGACTGCAGGCGGCGGACCAGCAGCCCCTCCGTTACCACCTCGACCCGCGTGCGGGCGGAATGCGCGCGGTCGAGCCGGGTCGCGAGGCCGACCGTGCCGCCCGGCGCGCCCTCCCCCACCAGCTCCGACATGCGCCGCGCGGCGGCGCGGGCCGCGACGCGCCGCGGCTCCAGCACCAGGATCTTCTGGCCGTCTGCCCAGGGCTCCTGCATCAGCACCAGGGGCACCGTCGTGGTCTTTCCCGCGCCGGGGGGCGCGACGAGGACGGCGTTCGGCCCCTCCCGCAGGGCGGCGGCAAGCCGCGGCAGGGCCTCGGCGACGGGCAGCTCGGGCAGGTTCATGCCCGGCGGTGTTAGGGGAAGCGCGGCCGCGCGTGAACCTTGGCGCGCGCGTGCTATATCGGGCGGGTGATCGCACGCCTGCTCACCCTCCTCCTGCTCCTGCCGCTGCCCGCCCTCGCGTCGGAGAGTGCGCCCGTCGCCTCGCCGCGCGCCACGGCGACGCTTGCCGCCGACGTCGCGGCCGTGGCGCCGGGGGAGGCGTTCCGGCTCGGACTGCGCCTCCGGCTCGCGCCGGGCTGGCACACCTATTGGCAGAACGCCGGCGATGCAGGCGCGCCGCCCGAGGTCGTGCTGCGCCTGCCCGAGGGTGCCACCTCCGGCCCGGTCGCCTGGCCCGCGCCCGAGCGCATCCCCTACGGTCCGCTGGTGAACTTCGGCTACAAGGGCGAGGTCCTGCTGCCCATCCCCGTGCAGCCCCCCGCCACGCTGCGGCCGGGCGACGTGTTCCGGGTGGAGGCCGAGGCGACCTGGCTGGTCTGCGAGCAGGTCTGCATCCCGGAGGAGGGGCGGTTCACGCTGACCCTCCCCGTCGCGCCGGCCTCCACCCCCTCCGCCTTCATGTCGCCGCTCTTCGAGGCTGCGGAGGCGCGGATGCCGCGCCCCCTGCCCTGGTCAGCCCGCGCCGGCGCCGGGCCGGGACGGGCGAGCCTGACACTGGCCGGACCGGGCATCTCGCCCGCCACGGTGCGCGAGGCCTTCTTCTTCCCCGCCGAGCCGGGGCCGGTGCCGGCGGCGGGGGCGCAGGCGCTGCGGGTTGCGGACGGCAGCCTGACGCTCGGCTTGCCGCTGGCGGATGGCGTCCTGCCCACCGCGCTGGATGGCGTGGTCGTGCTGCGAGACGGGGGCGGGCAGCCGGCCGCCTTCACCGTGTCGGCGGCGGTGGCCGGGCCGCCGGCGGGGGCAGGCACGCTGCCGGGCGTGTGGCGGGCGGCGGGCCTCGCCTTCCTGGGTGGCCTGCTGCTGAACCTGATGCCCTGCGTCTTCCCGGTGCTGGCGATGAAGGCGATGGGCCTCGCGCGGCTCTCGGGCGAGGCGCGGCGCACCGTGCGCATCCATGCCGGGGCGATGACGGCGGGCGTCGTCGTCTCCTTCCTGGTGCTCGGCGCCGGGCTGGTGGCCCTGCGGGCGGGTGGTGCGGTCGTGGGATGGGGCTTCCAGTTCACGCAGCCTGCCTTCGTCGCGGCCATGGCCTGGCTCATGCTGGCGGTCGGGCTGAACCTGTCGGGGGTCTACGCGATGGGCCGGCCGGTCGGGCTCGGCCAGGGCGCGGCCGGCCGCGGCGGGCCGGGCGGCGCCTTCGCCACCGGCGTGCTGGCAGTGCTGGTCGCGACCCCCTGCACGGCGCCGTTCATGGCGGCGGCGCTCGGCGCGGCGCTGGCCATGCCCCTGCCCTCCACGCTTGTCATCTTCGGCGCCCTCGGACTCGGCATGGCGGCGCCCTATGCGGTGCTCGGCCTCGCGCCGGGCTTGGCGCGGCGCCTGCCGC
>DASQNQ010000105.1:0-3679 GCA_035644895.1 Acetobacteraceae bacterium
TGAAGGTCTTGTAGTAGAAGCCGGCGCCCAGCATCGGCGCGAAGAACCCGTTGACGGCGCCGAGATCGAGGCCGAGCGAGGGGAAGCGGTTCTGGCTGCGCGCCTCCAGCCCCTCGAACAGCTCGGCCATGGTGGCGCGCGTGTTCGGCTCCCGCCGCGCACCGCTGCGCAGCTCGACCAGTGCGTTCGGCTCCTCCGGGCCAGCTGCAAGGATCCCGCGTGGCCGGTGGTACTTGAAGGAGCGCCCGACCAGGTGCACGCCGTTGGCGATCAGCGCCGAAGCGAGCGTGTCCCCGGCGAGCCCCGTCATCCGCCGCCCGTCGAAGCTGAAGGAGAGCGGCGCGCCGCGTTCGACCAGTCCGCCCGCGGGCAGGCGGAAGGGCTGGTCCGGCACGGGGCGGGAGAGGGCGGGCGCGGCGGCGAAGGGCTTGAGGGGCGCGTTCATGCCCCCTGCTCCCGCGCCGGGATCACGGAGAGAACGGCATGCGTGCGCGTATCGCGCTCCACCACCAGCCAGCTGCGGCAACCGGTGCTGTGGTGCCAGAGTTCGCGATGCGGGCCGGCGGGATTGTCGCGCAGGTGGACGTAATCGTGCCAGGCCTCGGCCGGCACATCCGGTGCGGGGCGCTGAAGGCCGGCGGCGCCAAGGATGGTGAACTCCTCGTTGCCGCGGGTTCCGCAATGGGGGCAGGGAATGCGCATGGGCCTCGCCCCTCAGTGCAGGTTCGGTTGGGCGCCGGCGCCCTTCTCGTCCACGACGTGACCCGTGGCGAAGCGGTCCAGGCGGAGGCCGGCGTTCAGCGCATGGGGCTGGCCCGTCGCGATGGTGTGGGCGAAGCACCAGCCCGAGGCGGGCGTGGCCTTGAAGCCGCCGTAGCACCAGCCGCAGTTCAGGAAGAGGCCCTCGACCGGCGTGCGGTCGATGATGGGCGATCCGTCCATGGACATGTCCATGATGCCGCCCCACTGCCGGAGGTAGCGCAGGCGCGAGAGGGCGGGGAACAGTGCCACCGCGCCCTCCATCACGTCCTCCACCACGGGAAGGCTGCCGCGCTGGGCGTAGCTGTTGTAGCCGTCGATGTCGCCGCCGAAGACCAGCCCGCCCTTGTCGGACTGGCTGACGTAGAAGTGGCCGGCACCGAAGGTGACGACCGTGTCGATCAGCGGCTTCACGCCCTCGCTGACGAAGGCCTGCAGCACATGGCTCTCGATCGGCAGGCGCAGCCCGGCCATGGCGGCGACGCGCCCGGAATTGCCGGCCGCGGCGAGACCCACGCGCTTCGCGCGGATCGTGCCCCGCGTCGTCTCCACGCCGGTGACGCGGCCGCCCTCCACGCGGATGCCCGTGACTTCCGTCTCCTGAAGGATGTCCACGCCGCGCCGGTCGGCGGCGCGGGCATAACCCCAGGCCACCGCGTCGTGACGCACCGTGCCGCCGCGCCGCTGCAGCAGCCCGCCCGTGATGGGGAAGCGCGCATTGTCCATGTCGAGGCCGGGCACCATCGCCCGTACCTGCTCGCGGTCCAGCAACTCCGAATCCACGCCCGCCAGGCGCATGGCGTTGCCGCGCCGCGCGTAGGCATCGCGCTGCGCGTCGGAGTGGCAGAGGTTCAGCACCCCGCGCTGACTGACCATGGCGTTGTAGTTGATGTCCTGCTCCAGCCCCTCCCACAGCTTGAGGGACCACTCGTAAAAGGGGGTGTTGGCCGGCAGCAGGTAGTTGGAGCGGATGATGGTGGTGTTCCGCCCGACATTGCCGGAGCCGATGGTGCCCTTCTCCAGCACGGCGACGTCGGTGATGCCGTGCTCCTTCGCCAGGTAGTAGGCGGTGGCGAGGCCATGGCCGCCGCCGCCGACGATGAGTGTGTCGTATACGGGCTTCGGCTCCGGATCCCGCCAGGCCGGCGTCCAGAGCCGGTTTCCGGCGAGCGCGTTCCGCAGCAGGCTGAGGACGGAGTAGTGCATGTCGTCCGGTGCGAGGGAGGTTGACGGGGCCGATCCTCGCAGACACACCGGCCTGGCCATGACCAGCAGCGACATCCGCTTGCCACGGAACGACACGCGCTCCGGTCCGCCCGACCCGCGCGGCGCGGAGGCGCGTGCCGCCTTGCCGGTGCGGGACCGGGGCAGGGCCGGCCCGCGGCGCGTCGGCTTCCTGCTCATCCCGGGCTTCGCGCTGATGGCCTATGGCTGCGCGGTGGAGCCCTATCGTGCCGCGAACGACCTGACGGGGCGGACGCTCTACCGGTGGCGCCATGCCTCGCCGGACGGGACGCCGGTGCTCGCCTCCAGCGGCGTGGCCATCCTGCCGGACCAGGGAATCGAGCGGCCGATGGAGGTGGACGACCTGTTCGTCTGCGCCGGCGGCAACCCGGCCACCTTCGACGACCCGGCGACGCTGGCCTGGCTGCGCGCCCAGGCGGCACGGGGCGTCAGGGTCGGCGGCGTCTCCGGCGGGCCCTTCCTGCTCGCCCGGGCCGGGCTCCTGGCCGGGCATCGCTGCACGGCGCACTGGGAGCACATCCCCGCCATGGCCGAGCAGTTCTCCGAGCTCCACCTGACGCGAACCATCTACGAGATCGACCGGGACCGCTGCACCAGTTCGGGCGGCACCGCGGCGCTCGACATGATGCTGGCGCTGATCGCGGCCGAGTACGGCCGGCCGCTGGCCCATGCCGTCTCCGAGTGGTTCCTGCACACCCGGATGCGCGAGGGCGGCGAGAGCCAGCGGATGAGCCTGCGCGAGCGCTACGAGGTCGGCCACCCGACCATGCTCGCCGTTCTCGAGCGCATGGAGCGCGCGCTGGAGGAGCCGCTGGGACGGCAGGCGCTGGCCGCCGCGGGGGGCGTCTCCGTCCGGCAGCTCGAGCGGCTCTTCCGCGCGCATCTCGGCCGCACGATGGGGGAGCACTACCTGGCGCTGCGCCTCGACCGCGCGCGGGCGCTGCTGCGCCAGACCAGCCTGCCGGTGCTGGAGGTGGCGCTGGCCTCCGGCTTCGCCTCGGCCGCGCATTTCTCCCGCGCCTACAGGGCCCGCTTCGGCCTGCCGCCTCGCGCGGAGCGCACACGGGCTGTCGCCTGAGGGCAGGAAAGCGATGCTGCCGCGCGATGTGGGCGGTGTCGGCCCGGCACCTCCCCACGAAGGCGGAAGCTGCGCGGCCCGGGTGGGCTTCACGCATCGTCATGACCCAGGCCTCCAGCACGCCAAGTTCAACCTGTACGGCGACAGCCACACGGTGCGCGTCGCGGAGCCAGGCAAGGCTATCAGGCGTCAGGCCCGACGCCAGGACATGACGGGTGCGCCGCGGCCGCGCCCCCGGCCCACGCCGGGCGCGTCACCTCATTCTCCTGGCGTTCTGACTTTACCTCCGCGAAGCCGGTTTCGCCGCCACTGAGGTGCGTACTCTCCGTGACGGCCATGGCAGCGACCCACTGTGGGCCGTCATCGGCCGGACGGCAGCAAGTTGGGGCAGGGAACGGCAGAACGTATCCTCTTCGCCGACTCGCGCGACGCATTGACCGTGGACCCGAAACTGGTCCGCCCGAAGGGAGAGCTTCCGGGCTTCTGGTCGCTCCCCGGGACTTGGACCGGGTGGAGCGCAGTGTTTTCGGGCACTCTGACCCCTGAAGGAGGGTGCCATGAAGCGCAGACGATACGCGGATGAGCAGATCGCTTTCG
>DASQNQ010000106.1:0-3682 GCA_035644895.1 Acetobacteraceae bacterium
GTCCGCCCCCGGCGTCGCGCGGCCAGTCCGCTGGATCGCGGTCGCAGTAGAGCTCGACACCGTTGCCGTCCGGGTCACGCAGGTAGAGCGCCTCCGACACCCCGTGGTCGGAGGCGCCGTCGAGCGGCCAGCCGGCCTCCAACAGTCGGCGCAGCGCGCCGGCAAGCGCGGCACGGCCGGGGTAGAGAATCGCGACGTGGTAGAGGCCCGTCGTGCCGGGGGCCGGTGGCGGCCCGCCGGCCGACTCCCAGGTGTTGAGCGCGATGTGGTGGTGGTAGCCGCCTGCCGAGAGGAACACGGCCTGGGACCCGTAGCGCTGCTGCTCCTCGAAGCCAAGGATGTCGCGCCAGAAGCGCAGGGCGCGGTCCAGGTCGGCCACCTTCAAGTGGACATGGCCGATGCGGGCTCCCGGATGGATGGCGGTCATGTGGTCCTCCTGCTGGCGCCATATGGCGGGGCAGGGGGGCGGCGTCCAATCACCGCCGGGGATGACCTCGATCCGGCCGGCCGATGGGGCCAAGAAAAAAGGCGGCAGGCTTGCGCCCGCCGCCCCAGTCTTCCCGGCGGCCCGCCGCTTACGCGGCGTGGCGCTGGGCCGAGATCTGCGTCTTCATGCTCTTCTGCAGCTTCTCGAAGGCGCGCACCTCGATCTGGCGCACGCGCTCGCGCGAGATGCCATATTGCTGCGAGAGTTCCTCGAGGGTCGTGGGCTCGTCCTTCAGGCGGCGCTCGATGAGGATGTGGCGCTCGCGCTCGTTCAGCGTCTTCAGCGCCTCGCCGAGGAGCTGCTTGCGGTTGGACATGTCCTGCCGCTCGGCCAGTTCGCTCTCCTGGCTCTCGGACTCGTCCACCAGCCAGTCCTGCCACTCGCCCTCGCTGTCGGCGCGGACGGGGGCGTTGAGGCTGTTGTCGGGCGAGGCGAGGCGGCGGTTCATGCTCACCACGTCCTGCTCGGGCACCTGCAGCACGCGGGCGATCTTCTCGACCTGCTCCGGCTTCAGGTCGCCATCCTCGAGCGCGGCCATCTGGCCCTTCAGCCGGCGCAGATTGAAGAAAAGCTTCTTCTGCGCGGCCGTCGTGCCCATCTTCACCAGCGACCAGGAGTGCAGGATGTACTCCTGGATCGCGGCACGGATCCACCACATGGCGTAGGTCGCCAGACGGAAGCCGCGGTCCGGGTCGAACCGCTTCACCGCCTGCATCATGCCGACGTTGCCCTCGGAGATCAGCTCACCCACCGGCAGGCCGTAGCCGCGGTAACCCATGGCGATCTTCGCGACGAGACGGAGGTGGGAGGTGACCAGCTTGTGGGCGGCCTCGTGGTCCCCGTGATCCTTCCACCGTTTGGCGAGGTTGTACTCTTCCTCGGCCGTCAGCATCGGGAACTTGCGGATCTCCTGCAGGTAGCGGGAGAGGTTGCCCTCGGGGGCAATGGGGATCGACATACCGGAAGCCATGAGCGGGACCTGCCTCCTGAACCCGGTCGGGCCACCCCGTGACGGCGGGGCCTGTGCCGGTTTTCGTGATCAGCCAACGTTGGCCGGGCCCACCCGTGCCGCCGTCACCCCTGTCACGACGGGGTGATCGCTTGCGGTGCTCCGGGGCGATTCGGCGCCCTTCCGACCTTGCTGTGGGGTCTTGTACGCCCTGCGCACTCCACCCGCAAGAAAAACCGACCGGAGAGGTTGGTTTACACCCGGTTACCATCCAGTAACTTCAGCAACGCTTCCAGGTCGGCCGGGGGTGGCGCGGTGAACAGCATCTCCCGCCCCGTCGCGGGGTGGCGGAAGCCCAGGCTTGCCGCATGGAGTGCCTGGCGCGGAAAGGCCAGCAGCGCGTCGCGCACGGGGGCGGGCAGCGCCTTCGCCGTGGCGGGAATGCGACGGAGGTAGACCGGATCCCCCACCACGGGGTGCCCAATGTGGGAGAGGTGGACTCGGATCTGGTGCGTGCGCCCCGTTGCCAGCCGGCAGCGCAGAAGGCTGGCGCCTGTGCCCCAGGCCCGGTCAAGCCGCCAGCGCGTCAGCGCGTGCCTGCCACCCCTGGCCACCACTGCCATGCGCTTGCGGTCCGTCGGATGGCGGCCGACGGGCGCCTCCACCTCACCCTCGGCGGTTGCGGGCAAGCCCCAGGCGAGGGCCAGGTACTCGCGATCCAGGTCACGGCTGGCGAAGGCCTCCGACAGGGCGCGATGCGCCTGCTCCGACTTCGCGACGACCATGACGCCCGAGGTGTCCTTGTCGAGCCTGTGGACGATGCCGGGCCGGCGCTCCCCTCCGATGCCGGGCAATTCGCCCCCTGCATGGGCGAGCAGGGCGTTCACCAGCGTGCCATCCGGGTTGCCCGGTGCGGGGTGGACGACGAGGCCCGGCGGCTTGTCGAGCACGATCAGGTGCGCGTCCTCATGCAGGATCGCGAGGTCCATGGCCTGGGGCACGGGGGTTGCCGGCTCGGGCACCGGGAGGGAGACGGCATAGACAGCGCCAGCGCGTACCTGCTCGGCCGCGCTGGGCACGGGCGCACCGTCGCGCGTCACGCGGCCCTCCTCGATCAGCGCCTTGACCCGGGAGCGCGAGAGCCCGCCTATGGCGTCGGCCAGGAACCGGTCGGCGCGAAGGCCTGCGGCCTCGGGCGGCGCGAGGACCTGGCGTGTTTCGGCTTCGGGGGGTGGCGTGGCGGGACTCAAATGGCTGGTCGGCATCATGTCGGTTCTGCTGGTGGCCGGCACCGTGACCCTCGTCGTGCTGATCGTCCAGCGTCTTGGCGGAGCGACAGAGGGCCTGACGCTGCCGCCGGTCAGCCTCGGGCAGCCCGCGGGGACGCGAATTCTCTCCGTCACTGCAGCGGCGGAGGGGCGGCTCGCCATCCTGGTCGTCCGGCCAGATGGCGAGCGCGTGCTGCTGGTGGATCCCCGGCGTGGGCGCGTGGCGGGCGAGATCCGCGCTGCGGATTGATGTCCGATGCCCCACCGCAAGCCGGACATGCCGGAGAAGACCTGCGCGACCTGCGGGCGTCCCTTCGCCTGGCGCCGGAAATGGGCACGCAGCTGGCCGGAGGTGCGCTATTGCTCCGACGCCTGCCGCACCGGCAGATATCCGGCCGGCCTGGCGAAGAGGCGGCTTGATCCCGTGCGAAAGGAGCGCTAGAAGGCCGACCGCGCAGCGCTGCGGTGCTGACGCAATGGCCTGGTCCCATTCGTCTAGAGGCCTAGGACACCGCCCTCTCACGGCGGCAACAGGGGTTCGAATCCCCTATGGGACGCCACTTCCCGCTGTTTTCGTTGGCGTTTCCTCGCCTCCGGCGGCCAGCCCCCGCACGAGCCCCCACACTTCGCTTTCGTCACGGCAACGGTCGGCGACGGATCGTGTTCTTCACCCGGGCTTTAGGCAGGGCAGGAAGAATCTCTTACTGACTGTTACTGACTGTCTGGAAAGGCCGCTCATGTGGCGATGCGGCGGAGCATGATGCGCGACATGGCGGCATGGATCATGGCCTCGCCCGTCTCTGGCAGCCGCTCGTAGTCACGCGCGAGCCTGCGCGACGCGACAGCCAAGCGAAGGTCCTCTCAATGGCCTAATCGCAAATGACAAGTTCTGCCTGACGCGCGCTCTCCGCTTGCGTTTGGGCTGGCCGCGTACGCGCGGCCGGCTCCGAACTCGGAATCCTGCCCAACTCCCCGGTG
>DASQNQ010000107.1:0-15410 GCA_035644895.1 Acetobacteraceae bacterium
AAGGCGCGACCGCCGAAGTCAACGACGTTGGTGTTCACGGTGTCGCTGCGCCCCCTGCGTGGTCCGGGCGCGGCGGCACGGCCGAGCGCCGCGGCCACCGCGCGCGAGCGGATCCATCGGTTGCGGTACCACAGGGCTTCGCCGTCCTGGATGGCGATGCCGTGCACCATGCCGTCGCCGAGGAACCAGTGATGACCCGCAGGGTCGGGGCTGACCGGGTTCGGGCCGATCTTGAGGTATCGGCCGTTGAGCCCCGCCGGTATCGACCCGGTGACGGGAAGATCCAGGAGCGTCAGTTCCGATCGCATCGGCTCGTGGACGCCAATGAGGAAGGGGTTGTCGGTCCTGGGCAGCCGCCTCCGGTTGTAGGCCGCCACGAGCTCGACACCGCCCTCGATGGCAGCGCGCAAGGCTGATTGAACCGGCTTCAGCATGGATCGCGGTCTCCGGCGACGTCGGGTTCACCCTCAGCCCTGCAGGCTAACAAGCCGCCCGGCCCATGTCGCGCGTCGCCGCCCGGGCATCAGAACACGGCATGGTCCCCGCGGGCATTGCCAACTTGTTTGGCGCGAGAGTGAGCGATGGCCGCTCGATGGTCGGGCGGCTGGCTTACGCGACGGCCTGGACACAGGTCTCCTGACGCCAGATACGGCAAGTCCGATCGCGCGCACGGCGGTACGCGCCGGCGCTTATCAGGTGACGGCGCGGGCGAAAGTGACTGTAGATGAGCGCGTGCGATGAGAGGAAGCGCTGAGCGTGCTCGGGTGACTTGAACCGCTGCATCTGTCGTTCCCGTCGGCGCGTGGGCCGATGCGAGTTCTCCGCCCGGTTGTTCAGCCGCCGGCCGACGACATGGCGCACACCGGGCAGCACCATGCGCCGCGCAACCCCGTAGCGGCGCAGCCCGTCGGTGACGAGGCGCCGTGGTGTGAACTGCAAGTCGGCCAGCAGGCGCTGAAAGAAGCGCTTGGCCGCCGCTGCGTCCCGACGGTCCTGCACGAGGATGTCCAGCACCGCCCCGCGCTGGTCGACAGCGCGCCAGAGGTAGTGCACGCCGTTGATGCGAAGGAACACCTCGTCGAGGTGCCAGGTACCGCCCGGCTTCGGTCGTCGCCGCTGCAGCCGGCGGGCGAACTCGGCGCCGAACCGGATCGTCCACTTCCGGATGCTCTCGTGCGTTACCGTGACCCCTCGCTCGGTAAGGATCAGTTCGACGTCACGCAGGCTGAGACCGAAGACATGATACAGCCAGACGGCGTAGCGGATCACCTCGGCCGGAAAGTGATAGCCGGGGTAGGTAGCGGGCTCAGGCGGCATGCCGCCAGTCTCGCCCGGATGCCTCGGCACGGCCAAGGGTGACCAAGTTGGCAATGCCCTTCGCTGAAATGCATTGAGGCGTAGCGGAACCGGACCTGTCCTTCACGCTCCGGAGGCGGGCAGCACCGACTTCGAGCCGTAGCCGTTCCGGCCGTTGGCCCGGCCGTCGGGCTCGCCGCCCTCGAGATGGTGGTCGAGTTCGGCGTTCAGCGCCCGCGCGGCTAGGGCCTTCTTGAGCCCGTCCAGCAGGCCGCCATCGGCCAAGGCGGTTCTGGGATCCGATCCGGCCAGAAGCTGGTCCAGCAGTTCATCCGTATCCATCCGATCAGGACCGCGGACCCAAAGGCTGCGCACGGACGGTCTTTGTCAGGCGGCTTGTCCGCTGCCTAACTCCGCGCTGATCCAGGAGCCGATGCGCTCGCCCATCATCATCACTGTCAGGTTCGGCGGCACGGTCAGGCCACGTGGCATAAGGGAGGCGTCCGCGATCCAGAGGCCGGCGACGCCGTGGACGCCGCCGCGCTCGTCCGCTACCGCGAGCGGATCGGCTTTCGGGCCCATTGGAGCCGTGCCGCAGGGGTGGTTGAACGATCCCACGTTGGCGAGGATGTAGCTGCGCAGCAGCGCATCTGAGCCGACGACCGCGTCGTCCAGACCTGCCACCCGCCGGCTCTTTGCCGCGACGGGCGCCGCGCGCGCAACGCGCCAGGCGAGCCTCACGCCTTCGGCCAAGGCGCGAAGGTCTGCCTCCTCGCGGTCGAACCCCAGTTCGACGAAGGGAGCGACGGACGGGTCAGCGCTCTGCAACCGGAGGCGGCCGTGACCGCAGGGGTCCATCAGCGCGGCGTTGACGAGCGCGACCACCTGCGTGCCGCCAGCCTCGGCGAGCAGGGTCGGCGAGCTGCTGATATCGAGGAAGCTCACAAGGACGAGGACGAGCGGCACGCCATCGCATGTGCTCAGGCGGGCGACCATCTGGAAGCGCGGATCGTGCAGCGGATCGCACTGCCCGACCTTCGGCACCAGCCGTACGGGCACCGCGGGATGGTCCCACAGACGCGCCCCGACCCCGGGCCGGTGGAGCCGCGGCGTGATCCCAAGCGCTGCCAGCTCCGCTGCCGGCCCGATGCCAGAGCGCAGCAGGATCGCCGGCGTGCCCAGCGCGCCAGCGCAGAGCACAACTCCGCGCCGCGCCGATAGCGCCTCGCCGGTTGCCAGGACCACGCCGCCCGCGCGGCCATCTTCAATCAGCAGCCGACCGACCGTGGCGTCGCCGCGGAGAGCGAGGTTCGGCCGCCGCCGCGTCGGCTCCAGCCAAGCGATGGCAGCGGAGAGGCGCGTTCCGTCGGCGCGGCGGTTCATCGGCCAGGGGCCGATGCCGCCGCCGATCCGAACGTCGTTGTGGTCGGCGACAGCAGCGAGGCCGAGCGCCTCGCCGCAGGCCGCGGCGAAGGCGCGCTGCAGCGGGATCAGCTCCGGTTCGCGGTATCGGCGGATCTCGACCGGGCCATCCTGGCCGTGCTGGCCAGGGTCGGTCGCAGCAGGGTCTGCCTCGATGCGGCGCAGCCAGGGGCAGGCCTCCGCCCAGCTCCAGGCGGGGTTGCCGAGCGCGGCCCAGCGGTCGAGGTCTGATGGGCGCGGCCAGAGCGCGGCGGCGGCGTTGATGGCCGAGGTGCCGCCGACCACCCGGCCGCGCCGGTAGGGCATGGTCCGCCCCTCGACGGGAACGGCGCTGTAGTTCCAGTCATGCGCCATCCCCGCGAGCCGCCCAGAGTCGAGGAGGTCCGAAGGCATGGTCGCCTCGGTGCCGTGGTCCGTGCCGGCCTCCAACAGTAAGATCGAGAGCGCCGGATCCTCGGCCAGGCGCGCGGCGACTGGCCCGCCCGCCGAACCCGCACCGACCACGATCACGTCGGGGATGGCCATGTTGAAGCCTCCGGTCGCGCCTTAGTCTAGCTGGGGCGAGAGAACCAAAGCACGACAAACCTCCGCTGCATCGTTGAACCCACGGGGGAGCGCATGACCCATCACGGCCGACAGGTCGCCTCCTGTCCTCACGCAGCAGCGGCGGGGCTGGCCTGCGCTGCCATCCAGTTCCAGGGCACCTGTGAGTTTTCCGATGTTCGGAGATTCGCAGTGCCAACGAGATCAGCCACTTACAGTGCGTGATTATCGTTGAGCCGGCGACTCTCGTCCGTGAACAGTAGACTCAGACTCTGGCGCCGGCTCGTTGTGAGGTTTCGGCCACGACGGCGGCTCTCCCGGCCTGACCGCAAGCTTTTCCCAACCATCCGGCCTACCGCGCCCGTGCCCTTCCCCGAGTTTCTCTTCAGCGCCGCAAAGCAGCCCGCCCCGAACAAATCGCCGCTTGACCTCTATAGGAGCATCAATGCCCTTGTGCTCCTTTCAGGGCGACCCGGGCCGTCTCGGCTGACTGAGCCGAGCCGTCGTCTGCAGGTGTTAGCCTTTTTCCATGTAGAGATGAGCAAGGTTCAACTCCGGGTAGCGCAGATACTGCAGCGTCTCGAGTGCGTCGCGGAGCGGTGGCCCTTTGTCGTAGCGTGTTTCTCCCTCACTCGTACCGGGCGAGTGGCCGAACATGTAGTCCAAATGCCTCAATTGGCGCTTGTCCGTAATCCTGTCGCGGAGGCGCGTGTTGGCCAAGTGGCGCATAGCGTGCGAAGCCACGTCGTCACGGTAAATCCCAATCTCCTTGCGGTACTCAGCGAACCATCGCGTGATCCGCGGGCCCCGTTTGCGATCGGCGCCTGAAGGTTTCAGCTCTGGGAAGAGCGGATCTTTCGGAGACTTGGCAACCCGGCTCACGAATTCGATGAACCCGAGCTTGAGGATCTCCGGGTGTATAGGGATGCGGCGCTTCGCCGCGTGGGTCTTCAGCTTCCGATGCTCGTCTGTGATGTTGATGCCGTAAACTCCGTCCTCAAGGATTACGTCCTTGCGGCGTAGATCGGCCAGTTCCTCTAAGCGTGAGCCTTGAAACAACGCCAGCAGTGGCAGCCAGAACCGGCCATCTCGGATGATCTCCGGCCCGGGTCGGCTGCGAAAGAACTGGTGGGAACCCTTCCAAACGGGAGAGCCGAAGAGCTGCTGCAACTCGGTCATCGTCCAGACGTCGCGATCTTCGCGTGGGTCGCCAAGGTGGAAGGCGTGTTCGCTAACTATGTCGAAGCGCGCGGTGGCGGTCAGCTCCCCTTGATCAACCGCATACTGCAGGAACTGCGAGACGGCACTGGCGTGGCGCTTCACCGTCTTCTCCGACAGGCGTGGCGTGTCGGAGCTCTCGGCCTCCGCCAGGATCTGCCCGACAGCCATGCCGCGGCGCCGCGGCGACTTACCGTGCGACGCAGGCATGCGACGCAGCACCGCCAGGAACTGCGTCAAGTCACGTCGGCCATATCCCGCGAACGGCCGATCGCCGCAGACCTCGACGAACAGCCTGATGGTACGTTCGTCCTGATGGTTCGTGTGCGCGAGCACCTTGCCGAGGCCCTCGCTCCGAGCCTTAAGATAGAGCGGCAGCAAGGTTGAAGCGGTAACACCGCCAGCGAAAGCTGGCAGAACGGACCTCTCAATAAGCGGCGAATGGGCCTGTGTAGAGGGCATGGTCGCTTGGGGGGGCACTGCTGCCTCCAGCGCGAGCTCTTCCTCCGAGTAGATGCCGCGCTCCCGCCTAGCCTCCTCCTCGGCTACACCGGCGAGGGTGACCATGACGCCTCGGGCCGTGACGGCCTGATCGTGCGCTGGTAGCTGCAGCCCGGCACCGGTCGCAATGCGGTGGAGGGCCTCGCGGCCGAGCGCAAGGTCGTTGCGGCGGAGGTCACGCCGGATCACACCAGCACGCCCGAGCTGGGCAAGAGCGCGCCCCTCGGCCAAGCCGGTCTCGGTCGGCAGTCCTGGTGCTGGCTGGTCCACACACGCGGCTGCGTCTCGGAGCCCGCGGATGATGTCCTCCGGAACCGGCACGGAGGAGATCTCCGATACTTCGCCCGTGGCGAGTGCGGCCTCGGCGACGGCGGTGAGGGCTAGGATGCCACGCGCCAAGTCGGGCGACATTGCGGCACCACAGGAGCGTGGGCGAGGAGCGGGCGGATCCGGATCCCTGGCGGCCCGGCGGCGCTCGCCCGCCCCGAGCGCGTCCGCTCGAAGCTCGGCGAGCAGGGACGGCAGGGTGACGGTCCCCTGGGGTAGGTCAGCTTCACGCATCGTGGTCAGCATCCGGTCAAGCGCGGCGTCGAGCTGCAGCCGACGGCTGCGCGCCACCATCACATCGCGCGTCTCCAGGGATAGCCGAAGCTGGCCACCGTTTACGCGTGAAATGAGCGAGTGGAGTGCCGCAGGTAGGCGGCGGACCCAGTACCAGACAGCTCCACGGCGCGTGAGGTGCGGGGCCCCGCCCGGGACAGCCAGCCGCCGGGCGCGGTGGGTCTCGCCCTGGGATGTTGAACAGGTCTGTTGCACAGTCGCCGGGCCCCTCGGGTCGAAGGTGGGCGCGATCGACGTAAGCGTCTGATGGTACTCGGGAAAGGCCGTGAGGTGGCTGGGGGACCTGGATTCGAACCAAGGCTGCCGGAGTCAGAATCCGGAGTTCTACCGCTAAACTATCCCCCATCGCCGGCACGAGTCCGGCCCGATCCTCGGACCCGCCCGCGGGAGCGGCGAACTAGCACGCGGCGCTGGCCGGGGCAACCGGGTTGTCGGGGCCGGCCCGAAGCTCGGCAAAGGAAATGCCTTGCCCCCTGCGTCCCCAGGCGGGATCATGCTCGAAAGCTTCATCAGGGTGCGCCGGGATCCTCCTGGTGCGCCGTGGTGGATCGCAGGCCATCCGGATGTCCCAAGACGCCCAACGCCCGAACTTGGCCGAACCAGTCCGCCGGGAACAGTACCTGGGTGCGGCATTCGCGGCGCTTGACCTCGGCACGAACAACTGCCGCCTGCTCATCGGGAGTCCGGCGCCGGGCGGCTTCCGCGTCGTGGACAGCTTCAGCCGCATTGTGCGGCTCGGGGAGGGGCTGGCGAGCACCGGCCTCTTGGCTGAGGCCGCGCAGGACAGGGCGCTCGCAGCCCTGAGATCATGCGCGGAGAAGCTGTCCCGCCGCCCGGTCCGCGCGCTCCACGCCGTCGCGACGGAGGCGTGCCGGCGCGCGGCCAATGGCCCTGCGTTCATTGCCCGCATCCAGGCCGAGACCGGCATCCGGCTCCGCATCATCTCGGCGCGCGAGGAGGCGGAGCTTGCGATGGAAAGCTGCGCGCCGCTGCTTCGGGCTTCGGACCGGCGAGTTCTGCTTTTCGATATCGGGGGAGGCAGCACGGAGATAGCGTGGGTCCGGGTGCCCCCGGCCGGCGAGCCGGAGCTGATCGGCTACCTCTCCGTCCCGGTCGGCGTCGTCACGTTGTCCGAGCGCTGCGGCCCCTCTTGCTTCACGGAGGCCGGCTTCCACGCGGTGGTGGAGGAGGTGACCGCCAAGCTCGCCGTCTTCGACCAGGTGCACCGCATCGGGCAGGAGATCCGGGCAGGTGGTGTGCGGCTGATGGGGACCTCCGGCACCGTCACGACGCTCGCCGGCGTCGCCATGTCGCTGCCGCGCTATCGCCGCCCCCTGGTGGACGGCCAGACGATCGAAGCGGAGGAGGCCGACCGCGCTCTCGGCGACCTGTTCGCCCTGGGACGGGAGGGGCTGGCTGCGCATCCCTGCGTCGGCCCCGACCGGGTGGAGTTCGTCCTGCCGGGCTGCGCCGTCTACGCCGCGATCCGCCGGATCTGGCCTGCCCCGCGCCTGACCGTGGCCGACCGGGGCCTGCGGGAGGGCATCCTCATGCGCCTCATCCGCGCGGACCGCGAGGCCGCGCCAAGGCGGGCTTGGCGCAGGGCGGACGCCCAGGCGCACCCGGCCTGATCCGATGGCGAAGCCGCCCACCCGCCCAGGCGGAGGCGCGAGGGGAGGGCCAGGGGGGCGCAACCTCTCGGCCACCCTGCGCACCGCCAAGGGCCGCAGCAACGCCAGCCAGCGCTGGCTGACGCGCCAGCTCAACGACCCCTATGTCCAGGCTGCGAAGGCGCAGGGCTATCGCTCGCGCGCCGCCTTCAAGCTGGTTGAGATGGACGAGCGGCACCACCTTCTGCGGCCGGGGATGCGGGTCGTGGACCTCGGCGCCGCGCCGGGTGGGTGGACCCAGGTCGCCCTGCGCCGCCTCGGGGAACATGGGCGGGTGGTCGCGCTCGACCTGCTGCCCATGGACCCGGTGCCGGGCGCCACCATCCTGCTGGGCGACTTCCAGGACGAGGCGGCGGAGCGTGCGGTTCAGGCGGCGCTGGGCGGCGAGGCCGATTTGGTGATGTCGGACATGGCGCCGAACACCACCGGCCACAACGCGACCGACCATCTCCGCATCATCGCGCTTGCGGAGCTGGCGCTCGACTTCGCGATCCGCGTGCTCGCCCCGGGCGGCGCCTTCGTGACGAAAGTGTTCCAGGGCGGGTCCGAGCGAGAGCTGCTCGACGGCCTCAAGCGTCACTTCGCCACGGTGCGGCACGTGAAGCCGCCGGCCAGCCGGAAGGACAGCTCCGAGCTCTACGTCGTGGCGACCGGCTTTCGCCGGTCGCCGGCGTAGCGTTCAGCCGAAGACGAGGTCGGAGCGATCGGCGACGGGTGCCGACAGGTTCACCGCCACGTCCACCGCACCGTTCCGGTCGGCATCAAGTTCCCAGCGCGTTCCGGCCGCGTCGAAATTCGCCGTCCCGGTGAGCTGGAGCGGAATGTCCCCCTCCGGGTTGTCGCCGCGGCTCGCGGCCAGCCTCTCCACGAACTCGCCCGCCGCAAGATTGGACAGCGCCGCGAACCCGCCGATCTCCTGCACCGTCCCGCGTGAGCCCGCCGCGAACAGCGCATCGCTGCGCAGTGTCGCCAACAGCGAGGGGATGTTCACATGCGCATCCTCGACGGAGAGCTGCACGGGCTGGCCGTTGATGTCCACGCCCTGGAAGGTGATGGTCTGGCCGATGTGGCTGCCGATGCGCGAGATGATGTCGCCCTCGGTGCGCAGGTTCAGCGCGTTGAGCAACGAGAGCGCGGCCGGATCGAGCGTGCCGCCGTTGATCGACTCCGCCGCGTCACGTCCGCCAAGGGCATCCACCGTCACCAGCCGGATCGCGCCCGTGCCGGGGTTCGCGCCGGCCGCCAGGATCGCCTCGGCCGTCTCGTAGGCTGCGACCTGCGCGCCCGCGCCGCCCAGGCTCGGCCCCGCGAAGAAGAGGGAACGCCCGGCGAGCGCGGCATCCCGCGCGTCCAGGACAAACTCCTGGAACTCGGCGGACCGGACCTGCGGCCGTGCGAGGTCGAGCGACGAGAGCGTATCGGGCTCGGAGCCCACCTCCAGCCCGTCAACGGCGAAGACATCCTCGCCGCCGTCGAGGGCGCGGAGGTGGATCGCGTCGAAGCCGCTCACCGGGTCGTCGTAGCGCTCGACCACCTGGAAGGTACGGCCCGCCGTCTCCACCGTCACGGCCTCGGGCCCGATGGCCCGCACGATGCGCGGGACGGCGGCGAGCGACGCGCCGAGTTCCGCCTCCGCGCGCGTGATGGCGGCGGCGCCCGTCGGCACCTCCCCCGTCGCATCGGGGCGCGTCAGCTCGGGCGGCAGGTCGGCGAGGAGGTCCTCGAGCCGGCCGAGGTCGAGGTCGCCCGCGAAGGCGGCCGCGTCGGTCAGGGTGAAGCCGTCGCCGATGCCGGTGAGACGCTGCTGCAGCCCGGAGAGTTCGGGCGCGATCCGCGTCTCGAAGAAGCGCTGCAGCTCCGCCTCGTCGATGCGGATGATGCCGCCGGTGCGGTTCTCGAGGAAGTCGCGCGTCTCCTCGAACAGCCGACCGGCCTCGGTGACGAAGTTGCGGAGCGCATCCGCGCCGGCGCGGCCGGCCGGGTTGTCGAGGGCCTCGGGGACGGAGCGGAGGTCGCCGAAGGAGCGAAGGGTGAAGCCGGTTGCCATGGGATCGGGCGTGTCCTGAATGTCGAAGGTTTGGGGGCGACAAACGCCTGGCCGGGCGGCACGGTTGCACACGGTGCCGTCATGTTCCGCTTCCCGGTTGCCGCCGGGGTTGCCCCGGGAACGCAGGATGGGCGTGCATGGGAGCGAAACTGGACGGGCAGGGTGCTTCGGGTGTAGCCGGGGCCGCCAAGGTCGCGGCTCGCACGAAGGTTCCCCCCGTCCATGGCTCCCCCGGACAGCATCCCCGACGGCAAGGCGGCGCCCACCGCCGCGCGTTCCCGATTCGAAGAGGCTTTCGCCTTCGACGACGTGCTCCTGGTACCGGCCTTCTCCACCGTGCTGCCGGGCCAGGTGGACACTCGCACGCGCCTGACGCGGGAGATTGCGCTGAACATCCCGCTCGTCTCGGCCGCGATGGACACGGTGACCGAGGCGAACATGGCGATCGCCATGGCCCAGGCCGGCGGAATCGGCGTGATCCACAAGAATTTCTCGCCGGAGGACCAGGCGGCGCAGGTCCGGCAGGTGAAGAAGTTCGAGAGCGGCATGGTGGTGAACCCGCTCACCATCCACCCCGACCAGACCCTGGCCGAGGTGCGCGCCTTGCAGGAGCAGCACCGGATCAGCGGCATCCCGGTGGTGGAGCGCGGCTCGGGCCGGCTGGTCGGCATCATCACCAACCGCGACGTCCGCTTCGCGAACGATCCTACGACCCGCGTCTACGAGCTGATGACCCGCGAGGGGCTCGTCACCACCCGCTCGGAGGTGACGCCGGACCAGGCACGCGCGCTGCTGCACAAGCACCGGATCGAAAAGCTGCTTGTGGTGGACGAGGCGTATCGCTGCGTCGGCCTCATCACCGTGAAGGACATGGACAAGGCCCAGGCCAACCCGAGCGCGGTGAAGGACGCGCTCGGTCGGCTGCGTGTCGCCGCCGCGACCGGCGTGGGCGAGGAGGGCATGCGCCGCGCCGAGCTGCTCGTGGCGGCCGAGGTGGACGTGGTGGTGGTCGACACCGCGCACGGCCATTCGGGCGGGGTGCTCGCGGCGGTCGAGCGCATCAAGCGCCTGTCGAACTCCGTGCAGGTGGTGGCCGGCAACGTCGCGACGCCGGAGGGCGCGCGCGCCCTGATCGAGGCCGGGGCGGATGCGGTGAAGGTCGGCATCGGCCCGGGTTCCATCTGCACGACGCGCATCGTGGCGGGCGTCGGCGTGCCGCAGCTGACGGCGGTGATGGAGAGCGCGGCCGCCTGCCGGGAGCTGGGCGTACCCTGCATCGCCGATGGCGGCATCCGCTCCTCGGGCGACGTGGCCAAGGCGATTGCGGCAGGGGCGGACTGCGTGATGATGGGTAGCGCCTTCGCCGGCACGGACGAGGCGCCGGGCGAGGTCTTCCTCTACCAGGGCCGGTCCTACAAATCCTACCGCGGGATGGGCTCGCTCGGCGCCATGGCGCGCGGCAGCGCCGACCGCTACTTCCAGGCGGAGGTGGTGGACCAGCTCAAGCTGGTGCCGGAGGGGGTGGAGGGCCGCGTCGGCTACAAGGGGCCCGTGGGCGCCGTGATCCACCAGATGGTGGGCGGCCTGCGCGCGGCCATGGGCTACACGGGCAGCGCCACGGTGGCCGACCTGCAGCGCACCGCCCGCTTCCGGCGGATCACCAACGCCGGCCTGCGGGAGAGCCACGTCCATGACGTCGCCGTGACGCGGGAGGCGCCGAACTACCGCATCGAGGGCTGACGTCCGGGCCCTTTCCCCCGATCTTCCTCTTGCGCGCGCCTCGGCGCGGCGCAAGCATCGAGGGACTAAGAGGGATCAGACATCCGATGCCGCCTGCTTTCCGGGCCGGTTTCAACCGGACCCGCAGCCCAGGGGCGGCATGACCCCCGCCGCCCGGGTCGCCGCCGCCATCGCCCTGCTCGATGAGGTCGAGGCTGCGCCCCGCCGCCCGGCGGACGCCATCGCCGCCGAGTTCTTCCGCGGCCGCCGCTACATCGGCGGGGGCGACCGCCGCAACGTCTCGGAACGCGCCTGGGGCGTCATCCGGCAGATGATCCGGCTGCGCTGGCATGTGGCACGGGCGGGCGGCGAGGCGTCGGCGCGGCAGCTGGTCGCCGCGCACCTCCTGCTGGTGGAGGGCTACAGCCCGGACGGTGTGGTGGGCCAGTTCCCCGGCGGCCGCTTCCAGGCCACGCCGCTGTCCGAGGCGGAGCGGGCGGTGCTCGGCCGGATGGCGGGACAGTCTCTGATCCATCCGGAGATGCCGGAGGGCGTGCGCCTGAACCTGCCGGACTGGGCGCTGCCGGGCCTCCGCGCCCGTTTCGGCGAACGCCTGGCCGAGGAGGCCGCAGCGATGGAGACGGCCGCGCCGCTCGACCTGCGCGCCAACCTGCTCAAGACCACGAGGGACGCCGCGGCCACGCTGCTGGCGGCCGAGGGGGTGCGGGCTGCGCCCACGCCGCTCTCGCCCTGGGGGCTGCGGGCGGAGGCGCGGCAGCCGATCGGCGGCACCCGCGCCTTCCAGGACGGGCTGGTCGAGGTGCAGGACGAGGGCAGCCAGCTCATCGCCCTGCTGGCTGATGCAAGGCCCGGCCACCGCGTGGCGGATTACTGCGCCGGCGCCGCCGGCAAGAGCCTGGCGATGGCCGCCACCATGGGCAACCGCGGGCACCTGGTGGCCTGCGACGTCTCCGCACCGAGGCTGGAGGGCGCGGTGCGCCGGATGCGGCGCGCCGGCGTCCAGAACGCGGAGCGCCACCTGCTGGAGGCGGGCGACAAGTGGCGGAAGCGCCGGGCGCGGAGCTTCGACCGGGTGCTGGTGGACGCTCCCTGCACGGGCACCGGCACCTGGCGCCGCAACCCCGACGCCCGCACCCGCACGACGGAGCAGGACCTGCGGGAACTGCGCGCCAAACAGGCGGCAATCCTGGACGAGGCCTCGGAACTGGTGCGCCCGGGCGGGCGGCTGGTCTACGCTACCTGTTCCCTTCTGCCCGAGGAGGACGAGGACCAGATGACGGCTTTCCTCGACCGCCACCCGGACTTCACGGCCCTGCCGCTCGGCACGCTCTGGCCCGGCCTGCGCCCAGACCTGCCCGCGCCGGGGGAGGGGCCGTTCCTCGCCCTGTCGCCGGCCCGGCATGGGACGGACGGGTTCTTCACCGCCGTGCTGGAGCGCCGCGCCGCATGATCTGCATCCGCCGCGCCCGGCCGATGGATGCCTCCGCCATCGCCGCGGTGCATGTCGCCGCCTGGCGCTCGGCCTATGCCGGCATCCTGCCCGAGGACTACCTGGCCGGGCTGTCGGAAGCGCGGCTGGCCGGGTTCTACCGCCATGCGGTGCTGGACCGGCGGGCCGGGCACGCCGTTTTCGTGGCCGTCGCGGGCGGCGCCGAGGTGGTAGGCTTCGCCTCCGGCGGGCGGGCCAGGCGGGCCGGGGTAGCGGCGGGGGAGATCGAGACGCTGTACCTCCTCGACGACTTCAGGGACATGGGTGTCGGGCGGCGGCTGATGCGGGCGATGGCCGCCCATCTGCGCGCCGTGGGTTGCGGCTCCGCCATGACCTGGGTGCTGCACCAGAACCCGAGCCGCTTCTTCTACCGCCGCCTCGGCGGCCGGCCCGTCATGCGGGAGGCCATCCAGGTGGCCGGCCTGCCGACCGAGCAGGTGGCCATGCTCTGGGATCCGATCGACGGGCTGCTGGCCGCGACGGCGCCGGCGCGGGAGGGCTGAGTCCGGCCGGGTGCCGGATGGCGCAGGCCGGGCGCGAGGAGGCGACGGCGGGCTGGCAGAGAAAAGGCCACCCGGTTCCGCTTGCTGCCGATCCGGGCTTGTGCTGATACGCACCATGACCGAGAGCGCCCCGCGGCACGAACGCCTCCTCATCCTCGACTTCGGCAGCCAGGTGACGCAGTTGATCGCGCGGCGCCTGCGCGAGGCGGGCGTCTACTGCGAGATCTGGCCCTTCAACGCGGCGCCCGAGGCGCGCATCCGCGACTTCGACCCGAAGGGCATCATCCTCTCGGGCGGCCCGTCGAGCGTGACCGAGGCCGCCAGCCCCCGGGCGCCGGACGCCGTGTTCGCGATGGGACTGCCGGTGCTCGGCATCTGCTACGGGCAGCAGACCATGTGCGCGCAGCTCGGCGGGCATGTGGAGGCGGGCGACCACCGCGAGTTCGGACGCGCCTTCGTGGAGGTGACCGACGAGTGCGCCATCACCCAGGGCGTCTGGGCCAAGGGCGCGCGCGAGCAGGTCTGGATGAGCCACGGCGACCGCGTGACCCGCCTGCCGCCCGGCTTCCGCACCGTGGCGACGAGCGACGGCGCGCCCTTCGCCGTGATCGCGGACGACGCGCGGCGCCTCTACGGCGTTCAGTTCCACCCGGAGGTCGTCCACACCCCGCACGGTCACGCCCTGCTGCAGAACTTCACGCGCCAGGTCTGCGGCATGCGCGGCGACTGGACGATGCGCGCCTTCAGGCAGGAGGCCATCGAGCGCATCCGCGCACAGGTGGGCCGCGGGCGCGTCGTGTGCGGGCTTTCGGGCGGCGTGGATTCATCCGTGGCCGCCGTGCTGCTGCACGAGGCGATCGGCGACCAGCTCACCTGCATCTACGTTGATCATGGGCTGATGCGCGCGGGAGAGTCGGAGCAGGTCGTCTCCACCTTCCGCGACCGCTTCAACATCCACCTGGTCCACCGGGATGCGTCGGAGCTGTTCCTTGGCCAGCTCTCGGGGATCACCGACCCGGAGACGAAGCGCAAGACCATCGGGCGCCTGTTCATCGACGTGTTCGAGGAGGAGCAGAACCGGCTCGGCGGCGCCGACTTCCTCGCGCAGGGCACGCTCTACCCGGACGTGATCGAGAGCGTGTCGGCCACGGGCGGCCCCTCCGTCACGATCAAGTCCCACCACAATGTCGGTGGCCTGCCCGAGGGCATGCGCATGCGCCTCGTCGAGCCGCTGCGCGACCTCTTCAAGGACGAGGTCCGCATGCTGGGCCGGGAGCTTGGCGTGCCGGAGGCGATCGTCGGCCGGCACCCGTTCCCGGGCCCCGGCCTCGCGATCCGGATCCCCGGCGAGGTGACGCGCGAGAAGGCGGACCTGCTGCGGCGCGTGGATACGATCTTCCTCGAGGAGATCCGCATGGCCGGTCTCTACGACGCGATCTGGCAGGCCTTCGCCGTTCTGCTGCCGGTGCGTACCGTCGGCGTCATGGGCGATGGCCGCACCTACGACCAGGCCTGCGCGCTGCGCGCCGTGACGAGCACCGATGGCATGACGGCCGACGTCTACCCGTTCGACATGGGCTTCCTCACGCGCGTCTCGAACCGCATCGTGAACGAAGTGCGCGGCATCAACCGCGTCACCTACGACATCACCTCCAAGCCGCCCGGCACGATCGAGTGGGAATGACGCCCGGGCACGATCGGAGGCGCCTGCGTGTGCACCCCGGGCCCGTCGGCGCTTAGGGAAACCACGCCGGCCGCTGTCGCAGCCCTTCGCCGCGCCGCCTCTGCCAGGGAACCGCGGCCGCGCGCGGTGGCGCGGGGCAGCACAGCATCAGGCCCGGCGCGCGAGATCCCTGAAGCGGTGCACGGCATCGGCGTGTCAGCGCAGCAACTTGTCGGGCCCCGCATCGCTCCGCATGAGCGGGGAGGAGACGAACGCCCCGTCGGCCGTTGCCAGCGCCTCGCGCACATTCCCATCCTTCACCCCGCCGCCAATGAGCAATCGCCAGCGCACCCCCGCGGCAGGGGCAGCGCGGATGCGCGCCAGGTTGTCGGCGAAGTCGGCGCCCGTCAGCACGAGCCCGTCCGCGCCGAGACCCTCCACCCACGGCGCGGCGTGTTCGGGCGGCACGTCCACCAGCGGGCGGTGGTCCGCTCGAAGACATCGGCCAGGATCGCGACTCCGGGCGCGGGCACCCCGGCCTCGGCGACGACTCGCGCACTGGCCAGCACGTAGTCCTCGACCCACGCCGGCGAGCGCTTCGGGCCGGTGACCGGGTCGGTCAGGTGCAACGCGGCGATGACGAGCCGGCCTGCGTTGAAGGGTGGGACAGTAGAGGCGGGCCCCGTGGGACGGCCCG
>DASQNQ010000108.1:0-7148 GCA_035644895.1 Acetobacteraceae bacterium
TTCATAACTCGACGGTGGAGCCTTCCGCGCCTGGATGCCGGGTACAGCGCTTCGACACGCCACGACGGACGAACTGGCACTAGGACTGCGCGGCGGCGCTGGCATCAGGGCGCCTCGAACTCGCATGGGGGTGAAGGGGGCTGCGCCGGCGAACGGCATCGAGACTGGCGCGCCCTGCGATGGCGACGGATTCTTTCCGGCCAGTTTTGGGGCCACCCAATGCCGGGACCGCCCTCGACAAAGCCATGTAGCTAATTGATCGGCTTGGGAGATCGATGGAGCGGGCGAAGGGATTCGAACCCTCGACCCCAACCTTGGCAAGGTTGTGCTCTACCCCTGAGCTACGCCCGCGCTCCGTCGTCGGGACGCGCTACCTATCATGCTGGCACGGGATTGCAAGCCCACCCTCAGCGGACTTCCATGCCGCCATGCCGGAGACACCCGAAGGTCTTCTCGCCCGCCTCGATGCGCTCGGGATCGCGGCGCACACAGTCACCCACCCGCCGGTCTTCACGGTGGAGGAGAGCCGCGCGCTCCGCCCGGCCTTGCCTGGCGGGCACTCGAAGAACCTGTTCCTCCGCCCGGCCAGGGGGGACGGGCCCTTCCTGCTGGCAGTGCTGGAGGAGACCCGGCGCGTGCGCGTCAACGCCCTGGTACGCGCGCTCGGCGCGCCGCGGATGGAGTTCGCCTCGCCCACGGACCTGATGACGCAGCTCGGGGTGGAGCCGGGGTCCGTCACGCCTCTCGGCCTGGTCAACGCCGCGCCGGGCGCTGTCCGCCCGGTGCTCGACCGCGGCCTGATGGAGGGGCACGACCTGGTCCATTTCCATCCGCTCACCAACACCATGACCACCGCGATCCGCCCCGCGGACCTGCTGCGCTTCCTCCGCCACCTCGGCCACGCGCCGGAGGTCGCGGAGATGCCGGACGCCGGCTGAACGCCTTGCCCCCGCCGCCTGCGGCGCGCATCTATGCGCCAACGCTGAGGGAAACCCGTCATGGACGTCATCTTCGACCCGAACCGCCCGCCCGCCGGGGGTGCGCCCGCCGGCGCCGATCCGATCAAGGACGGCGACCAGAAGACCTTCATGCAGGACGTCATCCAGGCCAGCCGCGAGGTGCCCGTCCTGGTGGACTTCTGGGCGACCTGGTGCGGCCCCTGCAAGACGCTGACGCCGATGCTCGAGAAGGTGGTGCGCGCCGCCGGCGGCCGGGTGCGGCTGGTCAAGATCGACATCGACAAGAACCGCGCGCTCGTCCAGCAGCTCGCCCAGATGGGCCTGCCGCTGCAGTCGGTGCCGACGGTGGTCGGCTTCGTGCAGGGCCAGATCGCCGACCTCTTCCAGGGCGCGCTGCCCGAGGGCGAGGTGAAGAAGTTCATCGAGAACCTGCTGAAGATGGGCGGCGGCCAGATGCCCGGCGCCGACCTGCTGGCCGAGGCCAAGGCGGCGGCCGAGGGCGGCGACCACCGCACGGCGCTCGAACTCTTCGCGGCGCTCGCCCAGGCCGAGCCGGAGAACCCGGAGGCCTTCGCCGGCCTCGCCCGCGCCCTCATGGCCCTCGGCGAGGAGGAGCAGGCGCTCTCGGTGCTCGACCAGGTGCCGGAGAAGGCGAAGGGTCACGCCGAGGTCGCCTCGGTCCGCGCGGCGCTGCAGCTCGCGGCCGAGGGACGCAAGGCACGGGAGCGGCTGGGCGAGTTCGAGCGGCGGCTGGCCGCCGACCCGGACGACCACCAGGCCCGCATCGACCTCGCCGTCGCGCTGAACGCGATGGAGGAGCGCGCCAAGGCCGTGGACGCGCTGATCGAGGCGATCCGCCGCGACCGCGCCTGGGGCGAGGAAGCGGCGCGGAAGCAACTGCTCAAGTTCTTCGAAGCCTGGGGGTTCGACGACCCTGCAACCCTTGCGGGGCGGCGGAAGCTCTCCACTCTCCTGTTCCGTTAAGCGGGGGCGGCATCGCCCCCACCGGAGAGAGATGTCCGCCTTCCATCCGGCCCTTCGGGACCTCCCGGCCGAGATCCCGGTCTTCCCGCTGCCGGGCGCCCTGCTGCTGCCGCAGGGCCGCCTGCCGCTCAACATCTTCGAGCCGCGCTACCTGGCGATGGTCGAGGATTCGCTTGCGGCCGGGCGGATGTTCGGGATGATGCAGCCCGACCCCTCCCTGCCGCGGGCCGACTACGGACCGGGCATCTACCGCGTCGGGTGCCTCGGCCGCATCTCCTCCTTCTCCGAGGCGGAGGATGGGCGGCTGCTCATTTCCCTGACTGGCGTCGTTCGCTTCCGGGTGACGGAGGAGGTTGCGCCGCGCCGTGGCTACCGGCGCGTGCGGGCGGACTACGCCCCCTTCGCGGGCGACCTGGTGCTGGACGGCCCGGCGCCGCAGCTCGACCGGGAGGGGCTGCTGGACGCGCTGCGGCCCTACTTCCGGGCCCGGGGCATCGAGGCGAACTGGCAGGCGATCGAGGCCACGCCCGACGCGATGCTGGTCACCACGCTCTGCATGGTCTGCCCCTTCGACACGCGGGAGAAACAGGCGCTATTGGAGGCGGAGACCATCCCCGCACGCGCCGCCATGCTGGTGGCGCTCATGCAGATGGACACGCATGGCGGCCCGGCAGAGGGGCTGCCGAGCTAGGAGGAGGGCCGCGATGAGCGGAGCCGAGACGAACGCCGCGAACGCCGTGGACCCGCGGCTGCTCGAGATCCTGGTCTGTCCCGTGACGAAGGGCCCGCTGCGCTACGACAGGGAGAGGGGCGAGCTGGTGAGCGAGGGGGCGGGCCTCGCCTATCCCGTCCGGGACGGCATCCCGATCATGCTTCCGGACGAGGCGCGCCGCCTCTCGCCCTGATGCCCACGCCGACGGAGATCCGCCTGCGCCGCGCGGAGCATGTGCTGGAGGTCGCCTTCGACGACGGGCGCGCCTTCACCCTGCCTGCCGAGTACCTGCGCGTCGAGAGCCCCTCGGCCGAGGTGCAGGGCCACGGCCCGGGCCAGAAGGTGATCGTGGCCGGGCGCAGGCATGTGGGCATCCTGCGCGTGGAGCCGGTCGGCCACTACGCCGTGCGCATCGTCTTCGACGACCTGCACGACAGCGGCATCTTCTCCTGGGACTACCTCTACCGGCTCGGCGTTGAGCAGGCCGAGCGCTGGGCGGAGTACGAACAGGCGCTGGCCGCGAAGGGGCTGAGCCGCGACCCGCCGCGGCGGCGTTAGGGCCGGACCCCGCGTGCCGGCCGGCGCGGGTCCGTGACACACGCGAAACACCCGGCGACACGGCGCCGACACGCGGCGGCGCTATGCAGCCCGGCATGCGCCTGCCCGCCCTGCACCCCATCCCTCGCGCCGCGGCCCTCGCCCTCGCGGCCCTCGTCGGCTGCGCCGGGCCACCCGAGCCACCTGCGGCGGCCGAGATGCCCCCGCCGGTCGCCGCGCCCACCCAGGTCGCCGCGGCGCCCGTCGCCGGCCCGCCGCGTGCCTGCCGCGCGATCGAGGCGGAGTTGGGCGACAGCTCGGAGATCAGCGGCGCGGCGGCCGGCATCGCGCGCGGGGCGCAGGCGCAGATGGCGGTCTCCGTCGGCACCTCCGTCGCCTCCACGGCGCTCGGCTTCGTGCCGGTACCCGGGGTGGCGGTGGTGGGCGGCCTCGTCATGCAGGGCGTGCAGACCGCGCAGCAGGCGGCGATGGAGGCGCAGATGGCCTCCATGTACGGCTCCGTCGCACGGCTGATGGAGCGGCAGGAGCGGCTGATGGCGGAGTACCGCGCCGCCGGCTGCACCGGCCCCGACGCGGCCGACCTGGACGAAGGCTAGGCGGCGCGCAGATGCTCCTGCAGCCGCGGCATCAGCTCGACCAGGTTGCAGGGCCGGTGCCGGCTGTCGAGCTGGAAGATCAGGATGTCGTCCCAGGCGTCCTTGCAGGCGCCCGTGCTGCCGGGAAGCGCGAACAGGTAGGTCCCGCCCGCGACGCCGCCGATGGCACGCGACTGGATGGTGGAGGTGCCGATCTTCCGGTAGCTCAGCATCCGGAACAGCTCGCCGAAGCCCGTGATCTCCTTCTCCAGCACGCGGGCGAAGGCCTCTGGCGTCACGTCGCGGCCGGTGATGCCGGTGCCGCCCGTGGTGATCACGCAATCGAGGGTGGGATCGGCGATCCAGCGGCGCAGCACGGCCTCGATCGCGTCGGCCTCGTCGCGCACGATCTCGCGCGCCGCGCAGCGGTGGCCCGCGCCCTCGATGCGCGCCACCAGCGTCTCACCGCTGCGGTCGGAGGCGAGGTCGCGGGTGTCGGAGACGGTCAGCACCGCGATGTTCACCGGCAGGAAGGTCCGGCTCTCGTCGATCGGCATGGTCCGTCTCCTTCTCCCGGCGGCCTACCTCTCGGCCATTTGCCGGCGCGGGCCCGCGTCGCGCGCCTCCGCCCCGGCCTGGAAGCGGGGGAAGCGGCCCGCGGCCAGGGCGTCCAGGCTCGGCGCGGGCAGGTTCAGCCGCCCGGCATAGATCCAGGAATAGGCGAGCACGCGCTGGACGAAAAGCCGCGTCTCCACCACCGGGATCCCCTCGATGAACAGGAAGGGGTCATCCCGGTGGCGCACCGCGGCCTGCCAGCGCGACATGTTGCCCGGCCCGTTGTTGTAGGCCGCCAGCACGCGCAGCAGGTCGCCCCCCACGGCCTCGTGCCGCGCCAGGTACTCCAGGTAGCGCTGCCCGACCTCGACCGAGAAGGCCGTGTCGTGCAGCCGCCCGACGCCGCCCGACCGCGCCAGCCCCGGGTCCCCCATGACGTAGGAGGCGGTGGCCGGCATGATCTGCATCAGACCCCGCGCCCCGGCCGAGGAGACGGCACGCGGGTCGAAGTTCGATTCCTGCCGCGCCAGCCCGTAGATGAGAGAGGCGTCCACGCGGAAGCCGCCGCGTGGCTCCAGCCGGGGCAGGGGGAAGCGGGCGAAGTCCCGCGGCCGGCCATCCGCACCCTGGGACAGCGTCGCGACCTGCGCCGCCAGGTCCGTCATCCCGGCCTGGGACGCCACCAGCAGCATGGCCCGCGCAGCACCCGGGTTGCCCTGGATGCGGGGCCAAAGGGCGCGCAGCTCGGCCTCCGCCCGCTCGGTCTGCCCGACCTGTATCAGGGCGAGCGCCCGCCAGCCGGAGGCGGTCTCCGCCAGCACGGCCGCGTCCTCGTCGCCGGGCACCTCCCGCGTCCAGGCGATGCCGAGCGGCAGGCCCAGCGCCCGGCGGGCGATCAGCCCGTAGAAGGTCCGCGGCTCCTGCGCCGCCTGGGTCATCCAGGGGATGTAGAGCTGCGGCCGGCGCGCCCGGACCGCGGCGCGCGCCGTCCAGAAGGCAGCGGCCGAGCGCATGGCGGGCGAGGCGATGTCGGCCCGCGCCGCGCGCTCGAACCAGCTGAGCGCCTGCTCCGGCTGGTCCATGGACCAGGCGGCGAGGCCCGCTATGTAGGCGGGGAAGCCCACATTCGGCGCCGCCTGCGCGGTGGAGGAGGCGAGGCGGAAGGCGGCCTCGTCCTGGCCCTGCTGGAACAGGATCTGCGCGACGTCGGCCCGCAGCAGCGTGGCGTAGGTGGCGCCGAGGCGCGGGTTGATGAGGCGCAGCGCGCCGGCGACGTCGCCGTCCCGTGCCCGTTCCCGCACCGCGCGGTCGAGCTGCGGGTTCCGGTTGACGAGGCGGGCGGCGCTGTCGCGCTCCTCCGGGATCTCGTCGTTGTCCTCGGACAGGCTCTCCTGCCGGGGCGGTGGCGAGAGGCCGGCGAAGCCCGGGGCGCGGCGCTGCAGCGCCTCCCAGATCGCGGATGCGTCCGGGTGGTCGGCATGCTCGGCCAGCCAGGCGGCCAGCGCCTCCGGCCCGGGCTCGGCGCCGCGGCGCAGCCAGGCGGCGGCCTGCACATGGCCGACCAGCCGGCGGTCCTCCAGGCGCTCGACCTCACGCAGGGCGGTCGCGGCGTCACCGCGGGCCAGGAGATCGAAGATACGCCTCAGCCTTGCCGCTTCCGACGGCGCGAGAGGTTGCGGTAACCCGGCGACCCCCGCCTGCAGGGCAGGACGAGGGACGCTCATGGCGGTCTGGTCGGCCCGTTGCCCGAACGCAGGAACCTGAGCCCCCGCGATCATCGTCACCCCCACCAGCATGCCCAGCGCCACGCGGCGCGGGGTGGATGCCGGCTTCCGGTGCCGGGCCATGGGGCAGATCGCTCGCATGGCCTGATCTGCCTACCCGTGAAATGTTCCGTAACGCAACCCCTAATCTCACAGACGAGTCAGGTTTTTGAGACGCTCGTTAGCAAATCAGTTAGTTACCGTTAGTTTCTGGTGCAGATTTTTTCGCCCGAGAGGGATCCTGAGCGTCCAGCGTGCGGCGCAGCAACACCAGATCGGCCCATGCGTCGCGCTTTGCTGCGGGGTTCCGCAACAGATAGGCAGGGTGCAGCGTGGCGAGTGCGGGGATACTTGCGCCGTCCTCCGCCGTGACTTGATGCCAGCGGCCTCTCAGCCGCGTGATGCCCTCCTTCGACCTCAGCAGCCCCTTCGCCGCCACGCCGCCCAGCAGCACCAGGTGCCGCGGCCGCACCAGGGCGACGTGCCGCAGGACGAAGGGCAGGAAGAGGTTGATCTCGGCGTCCGTCGGCGTCCGGTTGCCGGGCGGCCGCCAGGGCAGGATGTTGGTGATGTAGAAGTCCCGCGACCGCTCCAGCCCGATCGAGGCCAGCATCCGGTCGAGCAGCCGGCCGGAGACGCCGACGAAGGGGCGGCCCTGCCGGTCCTCGTCCGCGCCCGGCGCCTCGCCCAGCATCATCAACCCCGCTTCCGGGTTGCCGTCGGCGAAGACGAGGTTGGTCGCCGTCTCGCGCAGCGGCGTGTCGCAGGCGGCGATCGCCTCCCGCAGCGCGTCGAGGCTGCCGGCCCGGGCGGCCAGCTCCGCTGCGCTGGCGGCGGGTGAGAGCAGGGCAGGGGGCGGCGGGGCCTGGCGGGGTGCGGCCAAGGGGGCGGGCGCGGGTGGAGGCGCTGCGGCTGCGGCCAGCCGGTCGGCAGGCATGTCGAGCAGCGCCTCGTCCGCACCCCAGTCGAGCTGGAGGCGGAGGGCGGCGAGCAGCGCGTCCTGCATGGGCCGGTCCATCATCCCGGGATCATCCGCGGCGGG
>DASQNQ010000109.1:0-14761 GCA_035644895.1 Acetobacteraceae bacterium
GGACAAGGCGCTCGTCTGGGGAAGGATGCGCGGGAAGAAGAAGCGCGCGGTGGCGAGCTTCGCCACGTAGAACGGCTCCTCCCGGCCCAACGAGAGCTCCGCCATCCGCGCCCAGACATGGGCCAGGGCGACCAGCCCGAACAGGCGCAGATAGTCGGTCGCGGCCGCCCCGGCCTCGAACGGGTCGCCCATGCCGCGGCGGGCGACCTCGGCCGTCGCCTGCTGCAGGCGGCCGAAGGCCTTCGACAGCGGCAGCACGAACTCCGCCATCCGCTCGTCATCCTGCCGGGCCTCGATCCAGGCGAGGAGCGGGTGGAAGAAGCGCCGCAGCGAGCGGCCGCCATGCGCGCCCATCTTTCGCCCGACGAGGTCCAGCGCCTGGATGCCGTTCGTGCCCTCGTAGATCTGGGCGATGCGCGCGTCGCGGACGAACTGCTCCATCCCCCATTCGCGGATGTAGCCGTGGCCGCCATAGACCTGCATGCCGAGGTTCGCGCATTCGGTGCCGAGGTCGGTGAACATCGCCTTCACCACCGGCGTCATCAGCGCGACCAGGTCCTCCGCCGCCTCGCGCTCCGCCCGGTCCGGGTGCAGCACCGCCACGTCGTTCTCCAGCGCGATGAGCGTGCCGAGCGCGCGGCAGCCCTCGGTGTAGGCGCGCATGGTCAGCAGCATGCGCCGCACGTCGGGGTGCACGATGATCGGGTCGGCAGGCTTGTCCGGCGCCGCGACGCCGCCCAGCGCCCTTCCCTGCAGCCGGTCGCGCGCATAGGCGACGGCGTTCTGGTAGCTCGCTTCCGCGATGCCGAGGCCCTGGATGCCGACCGAGAGCCGCGCCTCGTTCATCATGGTGAACATGGCGCGCAGGCCCTTGTGCGGCTGCCCGACCAGCCAGCCCTTCGCGTCCTCGAACGCCATCGCGCAGGTCGAGGACGCCTTGATGCCCATCTTGTGCTCCAGCCCCGTGCAGGTCACGCCGTTGCGGGCGCCCGGGCGGCCGTCCTCGGTGGGCAGGAACTTCGGCACGAGGAACAGCGAGATGCCCTTGGTGCCCGGCGGCGCATCGGGCAGCTTGGCCAGCACCAGGTGCAGGATGTTCTCCGCCAGGTCGTGCTCGCCGGCGCTGATGAAGATCTTGTTGCCGGTGATGCGGTGGCTGCCGTCGTCGGACGGCACGGCGCGCGTACGGATCAAGCCGAGGTCGGTGCCGCATTGCGGCTCCGTCAGGCACATCGTCCCGGTCCACTCGCCCGAGACGAGCTTCGGCAGGAAGCGCTGCTTCAACTCGTCGGTCCCGTGCAGCCGCAGCGCCGAGTAGGCGCCGTGCGACAGCCCCGGATACATGCCGAAGGAGAGGTTGGCCGAGCAGATCATCTCCTCGACGAAGAGCGAGATGGTCTTGGGCAGGCCCTGGCCGCCATAGTCCGGGTCGCAGTTCAGGCTGGGCCAGCCGCCGTCGCGGAAGGCGGCATAGGCCTCGGGAAAGCCCTGCGGCGTGCGCACCACGCCATTCTCAAGGCGGCAGCCCTCCTCGTCGCCCGGACGGTTCAGCGGCGTCAGAACCTCCTCGCAGAGCTTCGCCGCCTCCTCCAGCACGGGGTCGAGGAGGTCCGGCGCCACCTCCTCGCAGCCCGGCAGCGCACGCAGGCGGGCGGGGTCGGCCAGTTCGTTGAGCACGAAGCGCATGTCGCGCAGCGGCGCGCGGTAGGTCGGCATCGGTCGGCCCTCTAGTTCCGGAGGGGCTTGCCCGTCTCGAGCATGTGCTCGATGCGGGCCAGCGTGGGTTCGGTGCGGAGCAGCGCCATGAAGGACCGGCGCTCCAGCGCCAGCACCTCCTCCTCCGGCGTTTCCTCCGTGTGGTCGCGCGGGCCGCCCGTCAGCGTCTCGGCCAGGTGCCTGGACACGACGATGTCGTGCGGCGTCGCCTTGCCGAGGCGGGCGTAGCCCTGCACCGAGAGGTGCAGCGCTGCGCGCCCGGTGGCGCCGGGCAGGCGGAAGCTCGCGGGCTTGGGCGGCGCATAGCCCTCCACCATCGCCAGCGCCCGCGCCTTGGCATCCGCCAGCAGCCGGTCGCGGTTCATCGTGATGCCGTCGCCCGGGCGCAGCAGCATCATCTCCTTCGCCTCGAAGGCGGACTTCGCGACCTGCGCGGTCGCGATCATCTCGAAGCTCTTGGCGACGGCGGGGATCGGCCCCTTCGGAATTTTTCCGGCCTCGCTCCAGCGCCGGAGCATGGCGGTGCAACCGCCCCAGGCCGGGATCAGCCCGACGCCCGCCTCGACCAGGCCCATGTAGGTCTCGGCGTGGGCCTGGATCGCGTCGCAATGCAGCAGGATCTCGCAGCCGCCGCCCAGCGCCATGCCGGAGGGCGCGCCCACCACCGGGAAGGGCGCGTCGCGCAGTGCGCGGTAGACCTTCTGCCCCTGCTCCACCAGCCCCTCGATCTCGCCCCAGGCCGCGATGTTCGCGGC
The DNA here is from genome assembly GCA_035644895.1 of Acetobacteraceae bacterium. Classification (GTDB taxonomy): domain Bacteria; phylum Pseudomonadota; class Alphaproteobacteria; order Acetobacterales; family Acetobacteraceae; genus Falsiroseomonas. The sequence continues at coordinate 2,472 of DASQNQ010000109.1, forward strand.
GAAGAGCGCGAGGCCGAGATTGGCGCCGACGGAGAAGTTCGTTCCCTCGTTGTGGATGACGAGCGCCCGGAAGCCGCCCTTCTTCCCCATCGAGACCGTCTTCGAGAGCGCGCCCAGCACATCAGGGTCCAGGCTGTTCATCTTGGTGTGGACCTCGAAGCAGGCCACGCCGTCGCCGATGTCCCAGAGGCTCGCGGCCTTCGTCTTCAACAAGGGCTCAGAGCGACGCATGACATCGGCGAGCAGCGGCACCCCCTCGGGCCGCGGCACGTCGCGGTATTCGCCATCCGGATGCATCACCTGCAGGCGCCCGGCCTCGACGCGGTAGAAGGGGCGGTCGCCCGCCGCCTCCAGCAGCCTCGGCACGGGCCGTCCCGCCTCGCGCAGCGCGGCGGCCAGCCAGCCGGGGCCGAGGCGGTCCATCAGCTCGAAGGGGCCCCACTTCCAGTTGTAGCCGAGGCGCATCGCCTCATCGACCGCGGCCGGGTCCGCCGCGATCTCCGGCACCAGGGCCGCGGCGTAGCCGAGCGTGTCGAGCAGCACGGCGCGCGCGTAGCGGCCGCCGCGATCCGGGTGCTCCACCAGCTTGCGCAGGTCCTTCGCCCCGACCTCGATGCTCTCCAGCGCCGGCCGCTCGCTCGGCCGGTCCTCGCCGGACCAGAGGTCGATGGCGCGCTTCAGGCTGTTGCCCTCGGGGTCCTTGGCGCGGGTGTAGAAGCCGCCCTTTCCGCCCTTGCGGCCGGTACGGCCGCCGGCGATCAGGCGCGTGACGACCTCGTGCTCCCGGTGCAGGTCGCGATAGGCGTCGCCGGGCGGCAGGGTGGCCAGCAGGCTCCTCGCCACATGCGGCATCAGGTCCAGGCCCACCAGGTCGAGCAGGCCGAAGACGCCGGTCTTGGGCACGCCCATCGGCCGCCCGATCACCGCATCCGCCTCCTCGATGGACAGGCGCAACTCATGCGCGTGGTTGAGCGCGGACTGGATCCAGAGCGTGCCGATGCGGTTGGCGATGAAGCCGGGCGTGTCCCGGCAGGGGATGACCGTCTTGCCCATGGCGCGGTCGGCGAAGTGGCGCACCGCCTCCAGCGCCTCCGGCCGCGTCGCGGGCCCGGTCACCACCTCCAGCAGCCGCATGTAGCGCGGCGGGTTGAAGAAGTGGGTGATCAGGAAGTCCCGCGCGAAGCCCTCCGGCATCCCCTCCAGCAGCGCGCGCAGCGGGATGGTGGAGGTGTTGGAGGAGACCACGGAGCCCGGCCGCCGCACGCGGTCGAGCTTCGCATAGAGATCCCGCTTCGCCTCGGGCTTCTCGACGATCGCCTCGACGATCCAGTCGCAGTCGGAGAGGAGTTCGAGCCCGGTCTCCAGGTCGCCAGGCCGCACCAGCCGCGCCGCGCCCTTGTGCATGAACGGGGCGGGGTCGGCCTTCAGCATCGCCTCGACCGCCTTGGCCGCGGCACCCGGCACGATGTCGAGCAGCACCACCGGCACGCCGGCATTCGCCGCATGGGCCGCGATGCCCGCGCCCATCACCCCCGCGCCGACCACGCCGACCTTCCGGATGGCGCCGTGCACCGCCGGCGCGCGCCCGGCCGGGGCGGCCATGCCGCGCAGCTCGCCCTCCACCACGGCGGCGCCGGTGGTGTCCGCCGCGTCCCCGCGCCCGGCCATCAGACGGCCTCCAGCACGGTGGCGATGCCCTGGCCGCCGCCGATGCACTGCGTCGCCAGCGCGTAGCGCCCGCCCTCCCGCTGCAGGATCTGCGCCGCCTTGCCGACGATGCGCGCGCCCGTCGCGCCCATCGGATGGCCGAGCGCGATGGCGCCGCCGTCGATGTTCACCTTCGACTCGTCGAGCCCCAGCTCCCGCATGCAGGCCAGGGCCTGGCTCGCGAAGGCCTCGTTCAGCTCCACCACGTCGAGGTCGCGGACCGAGATGCCGGCGCGCGCGAGCGCCTTGCGCGACGCTCCCTCGGGGCCCATGCCCATCACCTCCGGCGCGCAGCCGGCGACCGAGACGGACCTGATCCGCGCCAGCGGCTCCAGCCCATGCGCCTTCGCATAGTCCGCGCTGCACACCAGCACGGCGGCGGCGCCATCCGTGAGCGGGGAGGAGGTGCCGGCCGTCACCGTTCCGCCCTCGCGGAAGGCGGGCTTCAGCCCGGACAATGCCTCCGCCGTGGTGCCCGGGCGGATGCAGCCGTCGCGCTCCACCGTCCGCCCGTTGGCGGAGATGGGCACGATCTCCCCGGCGAAGCGGCCCTGCGCCTGCGCCTCGGCGGCGCGGCGGTGGCTTTCGGCGGCGAACTCCTCCTGCGCGCGGCGGGGCACCTGGTGCCGCTCCGCCACGTTCTCCGCCGTCTCGCCCATGCTGATGTAGGCCTGCGGGTAGCCCTCCACGAGCGCCGGGTTCGGCATCGGGTTGAAGCCCATGATCGGCACGCGGGTCATGCTCTCGATGCCGGCGCAGATGAAGGCGTCGCCCGCGCCCAGCTTGATGGCGCCCGCCGCCTGGTGCACCGCCTGCATGGACGAGCCGCAGAAGCGGTTGATGGTGACCGCGGCCGTGTCCTGCGGAAGCCCGGCGAGGAAGCCGATCAGCCGCGCGACGTTCAGCCCCTGCTCCCCTTCCGGGAAGGCGCAGCCGACAGCCAGGTCCTCGATGGTGGCGGGATCCACGCCCGACTGCTCGACCAGCGCCCGCACCACCTGGGCCGCCAGGTCGTCCGGCCGGACCTTCGCGAGGTCCCCCTTGCCTGCGAAGTGGAAGGGCGAGCGGCGGTAGGCCGCGATCACGATGTCGGTCATGCCTGTTCTCCCGGTCCGGCCCATCGGCTGTGGCCGGGAGGGCGCGTCAGCCGCCCCCGGCCAGCTCCTTCGCCGGCGCGCGCCCTGCCAGGGCCGCCTGCGCCTGCGCCTCGATGTCGCGCAACTCGGACAACGTCTGCTCCAGGTCGCGGCGCTGCTGCTCCAGTTCCGCGATGCGGTCGCGCGTCTTCTGCAGCAGCAGGCTGACCTGCCCCGCCTGGCCGCGGCCCGCATCGTAGAGGTCGAGGTATTCCCGGATCTCGGCGAGCGAGAAGCCGAGCCGCTTGCCACGCAGCACCAGCATCAGCCGGGCGCGGTCGCGCTTCTCGAACACCCGGGTCGTGCCGGCGCGCGCAGGCGCGATCAGCCCCTTCGCCTCGTAGAAGCGGATGGCACGCGGCGTGACGCCCAGCTCCTCGGCGAGCTGGTTCACGGTGTAGAGCCGTCGGGTCATCGAGGCCGTTCCGCTCCTGGACCGCCGCAGTTAACCGCAGCCCCGGCCGGCCGCAACCCTGGGTGCGCCACATCATGCCGGCCGGTCCCGCAGGAGCTCCTCGCGGAGCTCCTTCTTGCTCAGCTTGCCGACCGCGGTCCGGGGCAGCTCGGGCCGCAGCTCTATCCGCCGTGGCATCTCGATGGGGGAGAGCTTGTCGGAGAGGAAGGCCCGCAGCGCCTCCTCGGTCAGGGTCGCGCCCTCCCGCGGCTGGACGAAGGCGGCGGGGCTCTCGCCGCGGTAATCGTCCGGCATGCCCACCACCGTGGCGGCCGCGATGTCGGGGTGGCGGTACAGCGCCTCCTCGATGGCGCGCGGATAGACGTTGAAGCCGGAGCAGAGGATCAGGTCCTTGATCCGGTCCACCAGCTGCACGTAGCCCTGCGCGTCCATGATGCCGACGTCGCCGGTGCGCAGCCAGCCGCCCGGCAGCATCACCTTCGCCGTCTCATCCGGCCGCTGCCAGTAGCCCGTCATCACGTTGGGGCCGCGCACCACCAGCTCGCCCCGCTCGCCGGGCGGCAGGGCGCGCATCGGGTCGTCCAGCGCGCGGATCTCGGCCTCCACGCCCGGCATGGGCAGGCCGATGGTGCCGGCGCGGTTCTCGCCCTCCAGCGGGTTGCAGAAGCAGACGGGCGAGGCCTCGGTCAGGCCGTAGCCCTCCACCAGCACGCAGCCGCTCGCCGCCTCGAAGGCACGCTTCACCTCGAGCGGCAGCGGCGCGCCGCCGGAGATGCAGCTCTTCACCGAGGCCAGGTGCTCGCGCCGCGTCTGCTTGTCGAGCAGCGCCTTGAACAGCGTCGGCACACCCGGGAAGATGGTCGGGCGCCGGCGGCGCAGCGCGGCGACCAGCGCCGCATGGTCGTAGCGCGGCAGCATGACGATCTCCGCCCCCCAGCCGAGCGAGGCGTTCATCGCGACCGTCATGGCGAAGACGTGGAAGAAGGGCAGCACGGCCAGCGTGCGCTCCTCGCCGTCCCGCGCCGTGGTGAACCAGCGCTGCACCTGGCGCAGGTTCGCGGTCAGGTTCGCATGCGTCAGCATCACGCCCTTCGGCGCGCCCGTGGTGCCGCCCGTGTACTGCAGCACGGCCAGGTCCTCCGGCCGCACGGGGGGCGCATCCGCCATGGGAGGACCCGCGACCAGCGCCTCGAAGCCGAGGACGCGGTCGTCGCCGCGCGGCACCCTCGCGATGTCGGCACGCTTCAGCACGCGGAAGGCGACGGCCTTGACGGGCGGCAGGGCGCGGGCGAAGCGGCAGGCCACCACGCGGCGGACGGGCGTCGTGCCCAGCAGCGACATGACGCGGCCGAAGATCGGCTCCAGGTCCGGCGCCAGCATCACCTCGCAGCCCGCGTCGCGCGCCTGCGCCGCCATCTCCTCCGCCACGTTCAGCGGGTTGAAGTTGACGACGACGGCGCCCGCCTTCAGCGCGCCGAAATAGGCCACGACGAAGTAGGGCGTGTTCGGCAGGCAGAGCCCGACGCGCGCGCCGGGCGTGACGCCGAGGCGCCGGAAGCCCTCCGCCGCGCGGTCCACGAGGGAGCCGAGCTGCGCGTAGGTCCAGCGCCGGCCGAAGAAGTCCATCGCCGGCCGGGCGCCGAAGCGCCGGACGGCGTCGTCCAGCACCTGCGGCAGGGTTTCCGGTGCCTGCTCGAACGTCCAGCCGGGCACGGCGGGATAGGCGCCGAGCCAGGGCCTGTCCGGCGTGCCTTCCGTCGTGCTGGAGCGGGTGTCCATGGCGGCCCTCCCGGTCAGAACGCGATGCGTGCCTGCAGGGCGACGATGTCGACCTGCGAATCGTAGTCGAGGTCCAGGTTGCCGGCGAACCGCGCTCCTTCCTCCCGCAGCCGGACGCGGGCCTTGTCCGCGAAGATGTGCGTGTAGGCGGCGGTGAGCTCCAGGCCCGGCCGGACCTGCCAGCTCGCGCCGAGGGAGGCCCAGTAGCGGTCGCTGTCCGGGATGCGCGGCGTGCGCGTCTCCTCCCGCACCGGGGTCGGGTCGTAGGCCACGCCGGCCCGCAGCTTCACGGCATCGGACCAGCGGTACTCGGCGCCGAGCGAGATGGACCAGGTGTCGCGCCAGCGCTGCTCGACGGACGTGGCCGGCGCATCCTCGAAGTCCACGCGCAGCGTCTGGAACCGGGACCAGTTGGTCCAGGAGAGGTCCGCCATGACCGTCCAGCGGTCGCCCACGGCCTGCGTCACCCCGAAGGCGGCGATGTCGGGGGTCGTCAGCTTGGCCCGTGCGCCCGTGGTAGCCGGGAAGGTGCCGCGGAGCGGGGCGGGCACGCCATCGAAGTCGCCGTCGCCGCGCAGCGTGTGGTTGACCGCGGAGCGGTAGGAGAGGCCGAGGCGCGTGCCGGGCACGGGGTCGTAGATGAGGCCGAGCTGGAAACCGAAGCCGACGTCGTCGCCCGTCACCGTGGCGCGTCCGTCGAACCGCCCCGGCGCGAAGCCCGCGGCGCGGAGCGCGGGGCTCTGCGCGAAGCCGATCGCGCCGAAGTCCACCGCGTTGGAGAGCCGCGCATCGGCATGCTGGATCTGCAGGGCGGCACCCACCGCGAGGTTCGGCAGCGGCCGCCACGCGATCGAGGGCGCGACGTTGATCGTGCGCAGGCTGGAGGTCAGCGCGTGGTAGCGCCCGATGAAGTCGGCATCGTACTTCGTGACCAACCCCCAGGGCGAGTTGACCGAGATGCCGATGGTCCAGCCCGGCGCGACCTGGGCCGAGGCCGCGAAGGCAGGCACCAGCGCGTCCGCCGCGGCGTCGTCCCCGCCGAGGCTCCCGCCGATCGCGCTGCCGCCCAGCAGCGCGGTGCGGGAGGCGCTGCCCCGCTGCACCTCGGCATGCGGCACGATGAGGCTGGCGACGGTGGCCGCCTGGATGCCGGGCAGCAGCGCGAGCGTGGCGGGGTTGAAGAAGGCCAGGGACGGGTCGTCGCCCCGCGCCGTGGCGCCGGCGAAGGAGGTCCCCTGCCCCACCGCGCTCTGCTCCCGCAGCGCATAGCCTGAGGCCACGGCCTGTCCGGCCAGACACACGGCGCCAAGCGCGCCCATCCCGACTGCACGAAGCACCAGCCGCATCGTCCCGCGTTCCGCTCCCTGGAGGGCGGCTGCCACTCGGCCGCCTCAACCGTGTTTCTGACTGCCCATTAGGGTCTCAGGGTGACGTATAGGTCAATCTGCGATCCTATGTATCTCGATCACAGGCTGGAGAACGCCATGGCCGACGTGGAGAAGCTGCTTTCGGCGATACGGGCCCGTGCGTCGGCGCTGCGCGGGCTGGGCTACAAGGTGCGGTTCGACCTGTCCGACACGGGCCGCAGCCTGCTGCTGGACGCCACAAGCGGCCGTGCGGAGGTGGAGGAGGCGGAGGACGAGGCGGAGGCGGACTGCGTGCTGCGCCTGTCTTCGGACGACCTGGCGAGGCTGATCGAGGGCCGGCTCAGCCCGATGCTCGCCTTCTCGACCGGCCGGCTGCGGGTGGACGGATCGAAGGGGGTCGCGATGAAGCTGGCGAGCCTGCTGGACGAGGATTGACGGGCGCAGCCGCGCCAGCGCCGCCCGGAACCATGGCGGTCCCTGGTGATTGATGCGCCTGGCGCCGTTCGCCTGGCCCGTCATGGGCCAGGACTGCCGGTTCCGGGCGGAGGGCTCGCCGCATGTCCACGGAGGAGGCAACCGGTGCCGGGCAGGCGCCGGAATTCAGCGTGGTGCAACGGAATGCCGGCGAAGGTACACCCGGCGCGACAGCCGCCTTCCCCTATGACCGCCTGACCGTCGAGCGTTTCCGGGAGGCGTTCCCGCGGGCGCGGTGGCGGCAGGACCTCGGTGCCTGGTTCGTGCCGGGCACACGGGCGGAACGACGGCTGACGGCATGGATGGGCCGCGCGTGGTCGGGCGTGCTCGCCCATGCCGACCAGCGAGGCCGGGACGCCTTCGCATTCGAGCCGATCGCGAGTCCCTACCTGGAGGTCGCGGACGGCTTCGTGGTCCGCACGCCGTACTCCCGGACCGTCATCGACAGGTTGCGCGAGGTGCCCTGGGCCCATTGGGACCGGACGTCGAAGGCCTGGCGCGTGCCGTTCCGGTCCTTCGAGGAGCTGCGCCGGCGCTGGCCCGATATAGAGAACGCCGCCCGCCTGGCCGAGCCGGAGGAACGGCGGAAGCGTGCCGAGGACCGCAAGGCCGCCGAAAGCGGAGACGGGCGGGCGGAGGCCGCCGAGCGGCGCCGGCGACGGTATCCGGTCCCCGAGGATGCCGTCCCGCCGTGCGGCCGGGTGCTGATGACCCATGTGGGATGCGTGGTGTTCGAGGCGTTCGATGGCGAAACCGTCGAACCCGGGGTCGCGGCCCGCTTCTATGCCGGTGTCGCGGCCGATGCCGCTGCGCTGATCTGGGCAGCCTGGCGCAGGCCGAACCACGCCGAGTTGGTGCAGGCCTGGCCCGCACGGGCACCACCCGGCCCGTCCGAGCTGGCGCGCGGCTGGTGGCAGCCCACCATCGACATCCTTCGGGAGGAACGTCGCCGGGCAGCATCCCGGGAGCGTGCGACGGCCACACGCCGATCCGCGGCGCCATGACCTCATCGATCGCCTCCTGGCTCGGCGTCCCAGGCAGGGCCCGGTGGCGCAGGTGCGATCCTTCGCCATGACGAGGGCGACGAAAAGCACGTCCGGCACGCGCATCTCGGGCGAGCCTCGCGTCGGGCACGTCGAAGGCGGCGATCAGATGCCGGCGGTCGTGACGGCGTGCATGCCGGCGTCGAACGACGCTCCGCGCCGACCACCGGCGGCATGCCACGCGACGGCCTTCGCGACGCGGGGTTCCCTCTTCCGCGAGGATGCATAACTGGATACCGTCGCGCATCCGGAGTTCGGCCGCCCGGCCAAAAGGCACGGACGAACGGCGCCGCACTCCGGATGGATGTCGCCAAAGAAGATGGGAGGAAGTTGTTTTGGAACGTCGTCTGCGCTTCGCGCTACCCGGCTTGATCCTGGCCGCCGCAACCCTGTCCGCTCCGGTCCTCGCGCAAGGGCAAGCCGCCGGGCCCAGCCTGACCAGCACCACCGTGGTGTCTGGCCGCGAGAATACCTGGGACATGGCCTTCCTGCCCGACGGCACGATGTTCTTCACCGAGAAATGCCGCGGCCTCTCGGTGCGGCTGCCTTCCGGCACCATCAACCAGTTGCTGGGCATGAAGGACATCCAGGGCTACCGCGACACGGCAGCCGACCTCTTCTGCAGCGGCCAGGCCGGCATGAGCGGCGTGGCGGTCGATCCCGACTTCGCCTCGAACCGCTTCATCTACGTCTTCTCGGCATCGAGCCTGACGGCACCGGGGAGCAACCGCGTGCTCCGCATGACGGTCAACGCCGACCTGACGCAGGTGTCCAACCGCACCGACATCGTGGCCGACATCCCCTACAAGCCCAATCCCAGCGACCACCCGTTCGGCGATCCGGGCGCGCACAATGGCGGGCGGCTGCGCTTCGGCCCGGCGGACGGCTTCCTCTACGTGACCACCGGGGACACGCACAACGGCGTGGTGCCGCAGAGCCCGACCCTCCTCGGCGGCAAGGTGCTGCGGATCGACCGGAATGGGCAGGCCGCGCCGGGCAACAACGCCCCGCAGGGCTTCGATCCCCGCATCTTCACCTACGGCCATCGCAACCCGCAGGGCATCTGCTTCCGACCGGGCAACAACCAGGTCTTCACGGCGGAGAACGGCCCCTGGCACAGCGACGAGGTGACGCTGCTCAGGCCCGGCGGCAATGCGGGCTGGGATCCGCGGCCGAACGTCAACGGCCGCGGCGCCTGCCCCGACGGGTATTGTGGCTACAGCCCGAACCAGATGGAGGCGATGCCCCCCGCGGAGCGAGCGGCCTTCATGCCGATGACCGACACGCGGGCCTACCCCGACGCGATGCGGCCGGCCTGGAACAATGAGGGCCTGTCGCAGGGCATGTCGGCCTGCACCTTCCTGAACGGCCAGCAGTGGCGGGGCTGGAACGGCCGCATGGTCGTGTCCCTGATGGGCATCGCCATCCACGGGACGCCGGTCGGCAACCGTCTCGACCTGCTGGACATCCCTGAGAACGGCCTGTCCGCCACCCGGACCACCATGTCGCTGCCGATCCAGGCCGACCGCTTCCGCTCCGTCGTGCAGGGGCCGGATGGCAACCTGTACATCGCCGTGGACCAGGGCGAGATCCACCAGATCAAGCCCAACTGAGGCCGATCCGAACCGGCCGCGCCGCCCCTGCGGGCAGTGCGGCCGGCTGCGGCGCCCGGGCCTGCCGGCAGGCCCGGACGTCAGGGATCCGGGCGGTAGGTCCGGAGGATCGCGGCGCTGTCCACCATCTCGTTCCCGGGTGTCACGAAGTCGATGAAGCGTTGGGCGGCGGCCTCCATCACGGGCAGCTCGGCGCCAAGGCTGCGGGCGAAGCCCTGCACCGCGCGCATGTCCTTCAGCAGCTGGCGGGCATAGCTCGCCGGCGGGTCGAAGGCCCGGGCCTGCATCTGCGGATAGAGCCGGCGGAGCAGTTCGCTGTCGGCGAAGCCGCCGGCCAGGCAGGCCGGGATGGCGGCGGCATCCAGCCCCGCGGCCTCGGCCATGGCGATCGCCTCCGCCATCACGACGAAGCCGGTGCCCACGATCAGCTGGTTGACCATCTTGGTGGTCTGCCCGGCCCCGACCGGGCCCATGCGGGTGATCCGCCCGGCGAGGTCCCGCAGCACCGCCCCTGCGCGCTCCACCTCCTCCGGCTCGCCGCCCGCCATGACGGTCAGGCGGCCCTCCCGCGCCGGCCCGGGACCGCCGGAGACGGGCGCGTCCACCCAACCCATGCCTGCCTCACGGCGCAGCCGCGCGGCCATCTCCCGCGTCGCGCCGGGGTCCGTGGTGGAGTGGTCCACCAGCAGCCCGCCGGCGAGGCCGGGGGCGGCGGCGATGCCATCGGGGCCGAACACCACGGCCTCGACCGCCGCCGCGTTCAGGACGCAGAGCAGAACCATTTCCGCCCCGTCCGCCGCCGCGGCCGGCGTGGCGGCCGCGCGGGCGCCATGGGGCGTGAGGAGGTCGAGCCTCTCCCGCTCCAGGTTCCAGGCGGTGACCTGGTGGCCCCTCTCCAGCAGGCGGAGGACCATGGGGACGCCCATGATGCCGGTGCCGACGAAGCCGATGCGGGCCATGGCGGCGCTACTCCCGCTCGAACTGCGCGAGCTTCGCGACCCGGCGGCGGTGGTCCTCGGTCGCGTCGAAACGGGCCTCGAGGAAGGCACGCACCAGGTCGCGCGCCAGCCACGGCCCCACGATCTGGGCGCCGATGCACATCACGTTGACGTCGTCATGCTCCACCGACTGGTGCGCGGAGTGGGCATCGTGGCAGACCGCGGCGCGGATGCCCCGGCGCTTGTTGGCGGCGATGGAGGCGCCGACGCCGGTGCCGCAGACCAGCATGCCGCGATCGGCCTCTCCCCCCACCACCTTGTCGCACACCGCGCGCGCGATGTCGGGGAAGTCCACCGGGTCCGGCGTGTGGCTGCCGAGGTCCTCCACCTGGTGCCCGAGGGCGCGGATGACCTCCGCCACCGCTGCCTTCATGGGGAAGCCGGCATGGTCGCAGCCGAGTGCGATGCGCATGGGATGCCTCTCTCTCAACGGATCATCCCCGGGATCGCCAGCACCAGCCCCTCCCAGAAGGTGATGAGGCCGAGCGTGGCGAGCAGCGGGACGTAGAAGGGAACCAGCGCCACCAGCAGCTGGCGCATGCTGATCTGCGCGATGTCGGCGATCAGGAACAGCGCCAAGCCCATCGGTGGCGTCAGCAGCCCAATCATCAGGTTGAACACCACGATGAGTCCGAGATGCACCGGGTCCACCCCGGCCGCCACCACGGGTGGCGCGATGATGGGCACGATGAGCAGCGTGGCCGTGGTGCTGTCCAGGAACATGCCGGCGATGAAGAAGATCAGGTTGACCAGCAGCAGCAGGACGATGCGGTCGTCCGACAGGCCGGCGATGGCGGCGCCGAAGGCTTGCGGGATCTGCTCGATCGCCAGGATCCAGCCGAACATGGCGGCCGCGGCGACGATGACGAGGATGGAGGAGGTGTTCCTTGCCGTCAGCAGCGCCGATTCCACCACATGGGCCAGCGTCATCTCCCGGTAGACGAAGAAGCCGATGGCCAGCACGTAGACGGCCGCGACCGCCGCCGCCTCGGTCGGCGTGAAGATGCCGACCAGCATGCCCGCGATCAGCAGGAAGGGCGCGAGCAGCGCCGGCATGGCCGGCCAGAGGGAGGCGTTCACCTCGCGCAGCGTCGGCCAGCGCTCCGCCCGCGGGTAGCCGCGCCGCATGGCGACCCAGGCGGCCGCGATCATCAGCGCCACCGTGCAGAAGATGGCCGGCAGGATTCCCGCCATCAGAAGCTGGATGATGGAGACCGAGGTCACCGAGCCATAGACGATCAGGGGGATCGAGGGCGGGAAGATCGGCCCGATCAGCGCGGAGGAGGCGGTGACGGCGGCCGAGAAGGGCGCGTCGAAGCCGCGCTCGCGCATCGCCTTGATCTCCACCCGCCCGAGGCCGGCGACGTCCGCCAGCGCCGCGCCCGAGATGCCGGAGAAGATCAGCGAGGCGACGATGTTCACCTGCGCCAGCCCGCCATGCAGGCGCGAGGCGATGACGGCGGCGAAGCGGAAGATGCGGTCGGTGATCCCTGCCAGGTTCATCAGGTGGCCGACGAAGATGAAGAGCGGGACGGCCACCAGCGGAAAGCTGTCCAGCGCATAGACCACGCGGCTGGCCAGCAGGGTGGGCGGCAGCCCCTCGATCAGCACATAGGCGATCGAGGGGATGAGCACGGCGTAGACGACCGGCACGCCCCAGACGAACAGCCCGAGGAAGCCGACGATGATGGCGAGGCCCAAGGACGCCCTCCCGCCCGGTCAGATGGGCGCGGCGCCGCCATCCTGTCCCCGGCGCAG
>DASQNQ010000110.1:0-5479 GCA_035644895.1 Acetobacteraceae bacterium
CGGCCGGCAACCGCTTCCTGCTGCAGGGCACGGATGGCGACGGACGGCGCCTGTTCACCGAGATCGGGCCGCGTGAGACGGTGCGGCGCCGCGACGCCGTCCTCGTGCAGCCCGGCGCCGACGTGGTGGCGAACCGCCTCCGGCTCGCGGGCCATGTCGCAGCGCCGCTCGCCCGCGCCGTCCCGCGAGAGGGGGCGCGCCTGCGGGCGTTGCTGTCGGACCCGCGCCTGCTGCGGCCGGACCCCTATCCGCGCATGGGCCTCGTGCTGCGTCCGGACGGCGCATCGCGCCTGCGGGCCTTCCATCCCTTCGACCTCGGGGCGCTGCTCGCGGGACGGGCTGACGTCGTGCTGGCGGAGGGGGACGAGGTTCTTTTTCTCGGCATGGCGGACATCGGCTGGCTTGCCTCGCCGCCGGTGCAGCGCGCCCTGCGGGGGGAGGCGCCGGGCCAGGACGCCTGCGCCGCCCTGGCCGGCCTTGCGGTCGCCGCCCGCGGCGCGCCGGCGCGCTTCGCCCATGTGCGCGGCGCCGGCTTCCCGGAGCTCGGCACCCCCGAATGCCCTGCGGTGTTCCAGGAGCATCCAGCCCTGCTGCCCTTCCTGCTCGACCAGGCCGTTGTCCTGACAGGTGAGGCGCGGCAGCCGGGCCTCTACCCCGTGCTGCCCGGCACCACGCTCGACGCCGTGCTCGCCACGGCGGGGGGCGCGACGGAGGGGGCGGAGCTCGCGTCCGTCGAGCTGACGCGGGAGGAGCCGGCGGGTCTCTCGCGCAGCCGCCAGGACGTGCGCGGGGAGGGGGCGGCGCGGCTGCGCGTCGGGCCGCGCGACCTCCTCCGCATCCCGCGCGCGGCGCCGGAGCGGGAGGCGGGGCCCGTGACCCTGGTGGGGGAGGCGCTGCGCCCCGGCACCTACGACATCCGGCGGGGGGAGCGCCTGTCGGAGCTGCTTGCGCGCGCCGGCGGCCTGACGCGCGAGGCCTACCCCTACGGCGCCGTCTTCACGCGCGAGACCGTCCGAGCCCGCCAGCAGGAAGGCTTCCAGCGCACGGCGCGGGAGCTGGAGACAAGCCTGATGCAGATCGCCGGCGGGCAGGCGGTGGCAGGCGGCCGTGCCGCGGGCGCCGATGTGGGTGGCGCGATCAATGCGGGGCGCGAGCTGGCGGCGACCCTGCGCGCCGCGCCCGCCGCCGGCCGCATGGTGGTGGAGGCGGACCCGGTGATCCTTGCTGCGCGCCCGGAGCTCGACCTGCTCCTCGAACCGGGCGACCTGGTCGCCATCCCGAAGCGGCCCACCGAGGTGACGGTCACCGGCGCGGTGCTCAACCCGGGCTCGCTGCAGTTCCAGGCCGGGTGGCGCGCCGTGGACTACCTGCGCGCGGCCGGGGGGCCGCAGCGCTTCGCCGATGGGGGCCGCGCGTTCATCCTGCTGCCGAACGGGCAGGCCCAGTCCGCGGGCCTCGGCGCGCTGGCCGGCGGCGGGCCGCCGCTGCCGCCCGGGTCGCTACTGGTGGTGCCGCAGGATCCCTCGCCCTTCGAGACCTGGGGCCTGGTGCGCGACCTGACGCAGGTGCTCTCCCAGGTGACGCTCTCCGGCGCGGCGCTCGCGCTGATCGCGCGGGAGGGGCGGCGGTAGGACGGCGCGCCGTTCCGTGCGAGGTTCCGCGCCATGACCGATGCGTCCCCCTGGCAGGTCCTGGAGAGCCGGCGCCTGCTGCATGACCAGTGGATAAGCCTGCGCGCCGAGCGCCTGCGCACCGCCTCCGGCGTGGTGATCGACCCCTGGTACGTGCTCGACTACCCCGACTGGGCCTTGGCCGTCGCCGTCACCGGGGACGACCGGTTGGTGCTGGTGCGCCAGTGGCGGCACGGCGCGCAGGCGTGGTCGCTCGAGCTTCCGGGCGGGGTGGTGGACGCCAACGATCCCGACCCCGTCCATGCCGCGCGGCGCGAACTGCTGGAGGAGACAGGCCATGCCGCGGCCGAGTGGCGCTACCTGCATGCGGGCTTCCCGAACCCCGCCATCCAGTCGAACCGGCTGCACGTGGCACTCGCCCTCGGCGCCCGGGCGGAGAGGGCCGTGTCGCACGAGCCGGGCGAGGCGATGACGGTGGAACTCGTCCCCATACCGCAGGTGCTGGAGGGGATCGGGCGGGGCATGATCGGCCAGGCCATGCATGTCGGCGCCGTGCTGGTGGGCCTGGCCGCGGCCGGGCGGATCGCCTTTGCGGAGGGGAGCCGGGCATGAGCGGCATACGGATCGTGCGTCCCGAGACGCGGCACCGCGCGGACTGGGACCGCCTCTACGCCGGCTACGCCGCGTTCTACCGGGTGGCGCAGACGCCCGAGATGCGCGACCGCGTCTGGGGCTGGATCAACGACCCCGGCCATGAGGTCGAGGCCTTCCTGGCGGAGGATGCGTCCGGCCGTGCCGTCGGCCTCGCCCACTTCCGCCCGTTCGCCCGGCCGCTTTCGGCCACCACGGGCGGCTTCCTCGACGACCTGTTCGTGGACCCCGCCCAGCGTGGTGGTCGCGTCGCGGACGCGCTGATCGCGGCGCTGGCGGACGAGGCGCGGCGGCGGGGCTGGAGCGTCATCCGCTGGATCACGGCGGACGACAACTACCGCGCCCGCGGCGTCTACGACCGCGTCGCGACGCGAACCCATTGGGTCACCTACGACCTGAAGCCGTAGGCGGCGGCGCGCGTTCGGGCGGGATGACCCGACGCGCCCTGCTCTCCGCCCTCGCGCTTGCCGCCACGCCCGCCGCTGCCGCGACGGACCGGCGGGAGGTCTGGCGCGATGCGGCGCGGGCGCGGGACGTGCCGGTGCTGCTGCGCCTGCCCGACGCGGCCGGGCCGCGGCCGGTGGTGGTCGTCAGCCATGGCCTCGGCGGCTCGCGCGAGGGGCTGGCCTATCTGGGCCGTGCCTTCGCCGGCGCGGGCTTCGTCGCCGTGCACCTGCAGCATGCCGGCACGGATTCGGCCATCTGGCAGGGCGGCGGCCCCGGGCTGGCGGCGGCGGCGCTCGACCCCAGCAATGCGCTCGCGCGGTTGCAGGACGGGATCTTCGCGGTCGGAGAGGTGCTGCGCCGCGGCGGGCTGGCCGGGGACGCGCTGACGGGCCGCGTGGACGCGGCGCGGATCGCGGTCGCGGGCCACTCCTACGGCGCGTGGACGGTGCAGCACCTGCTCGGCCAGCTTCTGCCGGGCGGGGACCGGGGGCTCGGCCTTCCGGATGCGCGGCTGCGGGCGGGCATCGCGCTCTCGCCCTCGCCGCCGCGGGGCCTGCCGCCGCGCGCCGCCTTCGCGCGTGTCGCCACGCCGATGCTGCACGTCACCGGTACGCAGGACAGCGGCTTCATCGAGGGCGCCACGCCTGCCGACCGCGAGATCCCCTTCCGCGCGATCGGCGGCGCGCCGGGGGCGCTGCTGGTGCTGAACGGCGCCCCGCACGCCGCCTTCGCCGACGAGGCGGCTGCCGGCCCGCGCTGGGCCGACCCCACCTACCACGCCCGCACCGCCGCGGTGGCGGTGCTGTTCCTCCGCGCCGTGCTGGAGGGCGACGCCGAGGCCCGTGCCGCGCTGGTGGGTGGCGCGCGCGACGTGCTGGACCCTGCCGACCGGATCGAGACGCGGGGCTTCTGAGCCTTCACCCGCCCGCATCCGGCTCGCGCAGCGGCGAGGCAACGGAGAGGGTGCGCGCGACGAGTTCCGCCTGGCGCGTCGTGCCGGTGCGGCGGAAGAGTTCGGCGAGGTGCGTGCGCACCGTCGCCACCGTCACTCCGAGGATCTCGGCGATGGCATCCGGCGCGTGGCCCTGGGACAGGAACGCCAGCACCTGCACCTGCGCCGGGGTCAGGTCGAACAGCCGCGCGGCGATCGCGACGGGGTTGCGCGTGTCCTCCCGCGGGGCGCGCAGGACCAGCATGACGGAGCGTGCCGCGATGCCGAGCTTATCGTCCCCGCCGGGATCGAGGGCCACTGCGAAGAGCAGCCACTCCTCCCCGTCCGTCGCCGCCAGCCCCTCTTCGAACCCGGCGGCGCCGCCGGCCATCGTACCCTCCGTGGCGCGGCGCAGGGCGCGCTCCGCCCCTTCGGTTGCGCCCTGCACCCGTCCCTGGCGGACGCGCAGCAGCCGCTCCGTGCCGAGCACGGTCTCGGCGCGCGCGTTGGCGTAGGCAGGGCGACGGCCGCCGTCCAGGATCAACACCGCCGCGTCGAGCTGGCCGAGCGCGGCCCGGTAGCTCTCGGCGGCGAGCCGCTGCATGCCGAGCACATTCGAGATCTCGACCGCGCGGCGGATGTGCGGCGCGATGAGCTCGAACCCGGCCGCCTCCTCCGCCGTGATCGGGGCGCGGTCGTCCTGGGTGATGAGGATCCAGTGGGCGAAGGCATCGCCCTCACGCATCACGACGAAGCTGATGCTGTCGAGGTCGGCTCGCGGCGCCAGCACTTCCCGGTAGAAGCGGGTGGCCATCAGGGTGGATAGGCCGTAGTCGCGCGAGACGACGTAGGCCCGGTCCGGCGGCTGTACGAGCCCGAGGGGCAGGAGGGGATTGATCGTGGCGTGGCGCGTCGCATCCTCGACCGACTGCAGGCCATGGAGACAAATCCGGCCGCGCGTTTCGCCGCCTGCCGTCGCGATGCCGAGAAAGCCGCGCCTCGCCCCGATCAGGCCGCCGAGCCCGGCGAGCACCGCCTCCCACCGTTCCGGCTCCAGCACGCAATCGTAGATCGAGCCGATGGTCGCGGCCAGGAGCGCGGGGTCTTGCAGGAGGCGCATTGTCAGCTACCGGACAGTGTCGGGGCGCAGCCTACGACACTTCCGCCCCGGGCTGGCAATGCGCCCATTCCCGCTGTGTCAGTCCCGCCCGGTGTCCCGTGCCAGCGCGATCGCCTGCCGCAGCACCTTCGCGTCGCCGATGTGGTTCGCCAGGATCAGCACGAGCCGGGCGCCGAGCCGGCGTGACGCGGCTGCGTCGAGTTCGCGATGCGCCTCGATGATCGCGGCGAATGGCGCGTCGGGATCCATGAGGAGCGGGGTCTCGTCGAGCCTCATCCGCCCTCCGCCGTCTGCACCGCCGGGGCCACCGCGCTGTCGCGCGCACCAGGGCGGGCGCCCGAACCGAGACACGAAGGTTCGTGGCATGCGGGCGGGGCCGTCGCGCCCGGTGACTGCGCCGCTTCGACCCTGGTTGGGTGGCAACACGCCGGCAGCCAATCCTGCCATGCTGCGCGCAGCGGCAGCGCGGGCAGCATCGCGGGGCTTTGTCGCCACCTGCCGCACCGCCTGCCGCGCAGACACGCTAAATTTTCGATCGGGAAGACGGCGGTTGCAATCGCCGTCTTCGCGGGAGGATCGTGACATGGCGGGGACGGCGAGCAGGAGCTTGCTGGACATGCTGACTGGCACGGCGGGACGCGACGTGCTCATCGGCGGAGGCGGCGGCGAATTCATCTCGGGCGGCGAGGGCGACGACCT
>DASQNQ010000111.1:0-7323 GCA_035644895.1 Acetobacteraceae bacterium
CGTGGAGCGTGACCTGGCGCCCGTCAGCCAGATCACCGACGGCGCGCTGCTCTGCGTGGTGAACGCCGAGACCGCGCGGCGGCGGAGCTGGACGGACTTCCGCACCCTGGTGCAGTGGAGCCGCGCGAACCCCGAGCAGGTGAAGATGGGGTCCTCGGGCAGCGGCACGACCTCGCACCTGAACATCGAGGCGATCAACCACGCCACGGGCGCGCGCATCCTGCACGTGCCGTACCGGGGCGGGGCGCCGGCCATCAACGACCTCGTCGCCGGCACGATCGACATGATGTTCGACGTGATGCCCGCGCTGATGCCGCATGTGGAGGCCGGGCGCTTCGCCGCCTTCGCCGTCTCCTCGCGGGATCGGCTCTCGATCCTGCCCAACGTGCCGGGGATGGGCGACTTCGCCGACCTCGGCCTCGGCGACCACGACCTCGTCACCTGGAACGCGATCGTGGCGCCGGGCGGGACGCCCGCGCCGGTCGTGGCGCGGCTGCACGCGGCGCTGCTGCAGGTGGCGGCGGAGCGGGAGTTCGTGGAGCGGCTGCGCCCGCTCGGCTACGGCGTGGTCACGAGCCCCGAGCCCGCGGCGCTCGCGCGCCTCGCGGCGGAGGAGCGGCCGCGCTGGCGGCGCCTCGTCGAGATCTCGGGCGCCCGGCTGGACTGACGGGCGCTTGGCTGATCCCGACCTGCTCGTCATCGGTGCCGGCGCTGCCGGCATCGCCGCCGCCCGCACCGCGCGTGCACTCGGCCGCAGCTGCCTCGTGCTGGAGGCGCGCAGCCGCGTAGGTGGTCGTGCGGTGACGGACACGGCGACACTCGGCGCGCCCTTCGACCTCGGGGCAAGCTGGCTGCACGCGGCGGAGCGCAATCCGCTCGTGGCGCTGGCGCAGGGTCCCGGCGTGGAACTGGTGGACTCGGACGCGGAGCGGCAGGACCGCACCTTCGTCGGTGGCCGCCCTGCGACGCCCGGGGAACTGCGTGCCTACGACGCGGCGTGGCGCGCCTTCGACGCGGCGGTGGAGGCGCGGGCCGGCGCCGGCGGACCGGACGTGGCGGTGGCGGACGCCGCGCCTCGGGGCGGGCCCTGGGATGCGACGGTCGCGCACTGGCAGGGCCCGGTGATCGCCGCGGCGGAGCTGGAGGCGATGAGCCTGCACGACTTCGCCGCCAACGCGCTGCACGGCGCGAACCTGCTGCCGCGCCCCGGCATGGGCGTCCTGGTGGAACGCCTGGCCGAGGGGCTGCCGGTCCGCCTCTCCGCCCCGGTCCGGCGGCTGCGCTGGGGCGGCCCGGGGGTGGAGGCGGAGGGCCCCTTCGGCACGGTCCGGGCCCGCGCCGCGGTGGCCACGCTGCCGACGCCCCTGCTGCTGGAGGGGATGCGCTTCGACCCGCCCCTGCCCGCCGCGGTGCGGGAGGCGGCGCATGGCCTGCCGCTCGGGCTGCTCTCGAAGGTCGGACTGCGCGCCACGGGGCCGGACCGCTTCGGCCTGCCCGCCTTCGCCGGCCTGGACCAGCAGGTCGCACCGGGGGAGGCCATGCTGACCACGATCTGCTGGCCCTTCGGCCACGACCATGTGATCGGTTTCGTGGGCGGTGCGACCGCCTGGACCCTGGAAGCGGAGGGCCCGGCGGCGTTGGTGGCGTTTGCGATGGACGAATTGGCAGCACGCCTCGGCAACCGGGTGCGGCAGGGGCTGGACGCGCGGACGGCGCTGGTGACGCGCTGGGGGGCGGACCCCTGGTCCCGCGGCGCCTACAGCCATGCGCGCGTGGGCGCGGCCGGTGCGCGGGCGGTGCTGTCCCGGCCCCTCGGCCCCCTGCACCTGGCGGGCGAGGCCTGCCACCCGACGCTGTCCGGCACCGTCGCCGGCGCCTGGGAAAGCGGCGAGACCGCCGCGCGGGCCGCCCTGGCATGAGTGGTGCGCCGGACGCGATGCTGGCCGTGCGGGAGGAGGGCGGTGCCCGCATCCTGGCGCTTGCCGGCCGCGTGGACACGGTGGCGGCCGAGCGGCTCTGGACCCGGCTGGTGGAGGAGGCGCGCGCCGGCCGGGGCGGGGTGGAGCTGGACCTCTCGGCGGTCACGGCAGTGGACACCACCGGCGCCGCGCTGCTGCTGGCGGCCGAGGCCGCCGCGCCGGGCGCGCGCATCACCGGCGCCCGCCCGCCCGTCGCCGCCGTGCTGGACCGCGTGCGCGCCGCGCTCGCCGCGCCCGGCCCGGTGGCCGAGCCGAGGCCGCCGCTGCTGCGCCGCGTCGACGCCTGGGGGATCGGCCTCTTCCGCGCCGCACGGGACGCGCTTGGCTTCGTGGGCGAGGCGCTGGTGGTGCTGGGTGCCACGCTGATCCGCCCCGGGCGGCTGCGCGGGCGGGAGTTGCTGCGCCACCTGGACGAGGCGGGCACGCGCGCCTTCCCGCTGACCCTGCTGCTCGGCACGCTGATGGGCGTGATCCTCGCCTTCCAGTCCGCCATCCCGCTGCGCCGCTTCGGGGCGGAGGTCTTCGTGCCGAACCTGGTTGGCATATCGCTGCTGCGGGAGCTCGGGCCGCTGATGGCGGGCGTGGTGCTGGCGGGGCGCACCGGCTCGGCCTATGCGGCGGAGCTCGGCACCATGACGGTGAACGAGGAGGTGGCGGCGCTGCGCATCATGGGCATCGACCCGATGGCGCTGCTGGTGCTGCCGCGCATCCTGGCAGGGCTGATCGTGATGCCGGTGCTGTCCCTGCTGCTCTCGCTCGCCGGGCTCCTCGGCATGACCTTCGTCATGAGCATCTTTGGCTTCCCGCTGGTGACGGTGACGCAGCAGCTCACGCAGTTCGTGGACCTGACGGACGTGCTCGGCGGGCTGGTCAAGGCGGCCGCCTTCGGGCTTGCGATCGGGGCCATCGGCTGCCGGGCGGGCCTGGGCGCGGGCCGCGGGCCGCGGGCGGTGGGCGACGCCGCGACCTCGGCCGTGGTGGGCGGCATCGTCGCGATCATCGCGCTCGATGGCGTCTTCGCCGTGCTCTACGAGAGGCTCGGGCTTTGAGCGAGGCGATCATCGAGGTGCGCGACCTGGCGGTGCGCTTCGGCAGCTCCACCATCTTCCAGGGCGTCTCCTTCGACGTGCGGGCCGGCGAGATCTTCGTCGTCCTCGGCGGCTCCGGCAGCGGCAAGTCCACGCTGCTGAAGGTGATGATCAGCCTCACGCCCCCGGCTGCCGGCCATGTCCGCCTGCTCGGCACCGATGTATGGGGGAGCGAAGGCGCGGCGCGGCTTGCGCTGCTGAAGCGCATCGGGGTGATGTGGCAGGCAGGCGCGCTGTTCGGCTCGCTCACCCTGCAGGAGAACGTCGAGATGCCGCTGGCCGAGCACACGTCGCTGTCCCCCCGCGCGCGGGCCGAGGTGGCGCGCGCGAAGCTCGGCCTCGTCGGGCTGTCGGCCGCGGCGCGCAAGCTGCCCTCCGAGATCTCAGGGGGCATGCTCAAGCGCGCGGGCATCGCGCGGGCCCTTGCGCTCGACCCGCCGTTGCTGTTCCTGGACGAGCCCTCCGCGGGGCTCGACCCCATCACCTCCGCCGGGCTCGACGCGCTGATCCGCGACCTGTCGCGCTCGCTTGGCACCACCTTCGTGGTGGTGACGCACGAGCTTGCCTCCATCCTGGAAATCGGGGACCGCTGCATCATGCTGGACGCGAAGGCGAAGGGCATCATCGCCGAGGGCGATCCGCGCAGGCTGGGCGAGGAGAGCGCGCACCCCACGGTGCGCGCCTTCTTCCACCGGCAGGCCGCCTGATCGATGCCCGGTGCCACCTATGTCCGCGTCGCGCTGCTGGCCATCGCCGGCGCCGTGCTGGCGCTCGGCTTCGTGCTGTTCTTCTCGGGCAGCGGGCCGGGTGGCCGGACGGCAGAGGTGCTGGAAACCTACGTGCAGGAAAGCGTGCAGGGCCTGGATGTGGGCGCCCCTGTGCGCTACCGCGGCGTGATGATCGGGCGGGTGACGGAGGTCGCGCTCGTCTCCGCCTCCTATCCCCGGCCGGACGGCGTGGCCTTCGACCGGTTCTTCCAGCTCATCATGGTCCGCTTCTCCGTGGACCGCGCCCTGATCGGGGAGGTGCCGCCGCTCAGCCAGGCCATTCCGCTCGGCTTCCGCGCGCGCGTCGCGCAGGCGGGCATCACGGGGGTGCGCTACCTGGAGCTCGACTTCATCGCCTCCGCCCGCAGCCCGATCGACCCGCTGCCCTGGACGCCGCGCTACGCCTTCGTGCCTTCCGTGCCCTCCACCGTGTCGCAGGTGGCGAACGCGGCCGAGGCGCTGGCGCTGCGCCTGCAGAACGTGCCGCTGGAGGAGATCCTGGGCAACGTTTCCATGATACTCGCCAACCTGAACCGGCAGACGAGCGACGGCGACCTGGCGGTCGCGCTGCGGGAGGCCTCGGGCGCCGCCGTCGCGATCCGCCAGGCGGTGGAGGGCGCGGACCTCGCCGGCACCATCACCGACCTGCGCCGTGCGGTCGCGGAGACGCAGGCCGTGATCGCCGGGCGAGAGACGCGCGCGGCCATCGCGAATGCGGGCGCCGCCGCCGCCGAGCTGCGCCGCGCGGCCGAACGTCTGCCGGGCACCGTCACGGGCCTGGAGCGGACGCTGCGCGCGGCGCGGGAGACGACGCTTGACGTGCAGGCCGACCTGGTGCCGCTGCTGGCCGACCTGCGCGCCACCGCGGCGAACCTGCGCGCGACGAGCGACCTGCTGCGCGCCTCCCCCGGGCAGGCGGTGCTCGGCGCGCCGCCGGAGCGCCGCCGGTGAGGCGGCGCGTGGGGGAAGACACTGCGCCGCCGGTGAGGCGGCGCCTGCTGCTGCTCGCGCCGCTCCTCCTCGCCGCGTGCACGGATTTCTCCGTGCTGCCGACCCGGCCGGCCGTGGAGGTGCGGCGCTTCCCGCTGGCACCGCAGCGCCCGGGCCGGCCGATCGCGGGGGAGGGGCGTGGCGGGCCCGTGCTGCTGCTGCGCACCCTGAGCGCGGCACCGGGGCTGGAGGGGGCGGGGCTCCGGCGCCTGCGGCCCGACGGCAGCATGGATGTCGGCTTCTACGAGGAGTGGATCGCTCCGCCGGCCCAGCTCGCCGAGGCCGCGCTACGTGCCTGGCTGCAGGCATCCGGCCGCTTCTCGGCCGTCGTCCAGCCCGGCAGCCGGGCGGAGGCGGAGTTCATCCTGGAGGCGCAGCTGACTGCGCTCGAGGCCGTGCCCCAGGCGCGCGAGGCACGCGCCGAGCTGGCGGGTGTGCTGCTGCGCCAGGGGCCGGGCGGCTCCCGCGTTGCCGCGACGCTCGACGTCCGCGGGCGCGCGCCGCTGGCCGAGGGCGCCGGCGTGGCCGAGGAGGCGGCGGCGATGGAGGCCGCGCTTGGCGTGGCGTTCACCCGGCTCGAGGCTGGCGTGGCCGCTGCGATCCGCCCGGGGGGCGCCCCGGCCGCACGGGCCACGCCGGCCGCCGCGCCCGCGCGCCGGGCCGCCCCGCGGCGCTGAGGTCGGTCAGGCGTCGCCGACCGTCACGGTCACGAAGCCCGTGCCGTCGCAATCCGGGCAGGGCTTCGCATCGCGCTGACCGCTGCCCTGGCAGGCGGGGCAGGTGAGTTCCCCGGTCTGCGGGGCATCGGGCCCCGCCTCGTCGCCCGGCCGCCTGTCGCTCATCGTCTCCTCCTACTGCCGCACGCGCACGTAGCGCAGCGGGAACCAGTTGTCGGCCAGCTGCTGCAGCTCGATGTTCTGGCGTGCCGCCCAGATCACCGTCTGCTGGTGCAGCGGGATGTGGCCGACCTCCTCCGCGTGCAGGCGCATGGCCTGGTCGATCATCTGCTGGCGCTTCGCGCGGTCCGTCTCGGTGCCGATGGCGGTCGTCAGCCGGTCGAACTCCGGATTGGACCAGCCGCCGACGTTGAAGGCGCCGCGCGCGCCCTCGCGGGAGGCCATCAGGTTGAAGAAGGCGTTGTGGGCGTCGTAGGTCGTGGGCGTCCAGCCGAGCATGTACAGGCTCGTCTGGTAGCGAGGCCCGAGGATCTCCGCGAAGTAGCGCGCGCGGGTCTGCGCGTTGAGCGTGACGCGGATGCCGACGCGCGCCAGCATCGAGACGGCTGCGGTGCAGATCGCCTCGTCGTTCACGTAGCGGTCGTTCGGGCAGTCGAGCGTCACGCCGAAGCCGTTCGGGTAGCCGGCCTCGGCCAGCAGGCGGCGCGCGAGGTCAGGGTTGTGCTCCGGCACGCGGTCGGCTTCGTCGCTGTGGCCGTTGACGCCGGGACCGACCATCAGCCCCGTCGGCCGGGACTGGCCGCGCATGACGGTGCGGGCGAGGGCCTGCCGGTCGATGGCGTGGTTCACCGCCCGTCGGACGCGCACATCCTGGAAGGGGTTCTTCCCGCGCACGTCGGACTTCAGCAGCTCGGCCCGCGCCTGGTCCATGCCAAGGAAGATGGTCCGCAGCTCCGGCTGCTGGTGGATGCGGATGGCCGCCTGGCGGGAGAGCCGGTCCACGTCCTGGGGCGGCACCGTGTAGACCATGTCCACCTCGCCGCTGATCAGGGCAGCGACGCGCGTCGCGTCGTTCGCGATGACGTTGAACTCGACCCGCGTCAGGTTGTGCTCCGGCCGGTCCCACCAGCCCGGGTTCGGCGCCAGCACGGTGCGGCGGTCGGGCTCGCGGCTGACCAGCCGGAAGGGGCCGGTGCCCATGGCGTTGCGGGTCGCGAAGTTCTCCTCCCGCGTCGTCAGGTCGGCGGCGCGGGCGGCGTTGTTCGCCTCGGCCCAGCGGCGCGACATGATGCCGATGTTGGTGAGCTCTTCCAGCAGCACCGGGTTCGGCGTGGAGGTCTCGATCTCGACCACGTGCGGGCCGGTCTGCCGCACCTCGCGCACGGTGGCGAGTGTGCCGGTGACGTTGGAGCCCGGGCCCTTGGCGCGGCCGATCGAGAAGACGACGTCGTCCGCCGTGAAGGGAGTGCCGTCCTGGAAGGTGATGCCCTGGCGCAACTGCAGCCGCCAGAGATTGGGGGAAACCAGTTCCCAGCGCTCGGCAAGCGCGGGCTCGACCTGGAGCTGCCGGTTCCGGCGCACCAGCGGCTCGTAGATGTTCGCGTTGAAGGTAAGCAGGAAGGTTTCCTGCCGCACGTACGGATCCATCGAGTTCACGTCGCCGTCGTTGGCCCAGCGGAAGACATTGGCCTGGGCGGAGAGGGCCGTGCCGGCGAGCAGCGCGGCGGCGAGGGCGATCCGTTGCATGGTCAGGCGTTTCCGTTCCCGTGTGGGGAACAGGCTACACGCATCGCGACAAACGAAAACGGGGGCCCCTGCGGGC
>DASQNQ010000112.1:0-4510 GCA_035644895.1 Acetobacteraceae bacterium
GCCAGCGAGGACCGAAAGGGCGACGAACAGGCCCATCAAACGCTGCATCACGGTTTCTCCCTCAATCGTTCGAAGCAGGGCGGGCTGCGCAGCGGCCACCGCCTGGCTGCCCACATCGGCGCGCAGCCGGCGGCGTCCCCGGTCATGCGGCAGCGATCCCGGCGCACGGCACGTCAGCCCTCCGGCACCAGCACGCCGTCGCGCACCACCGCGACACCGTCCAGCTCCACCGTGCAGCCGCGCATCGGCCAGTCGAAATGGCCACGGGTGAAGCGGCCTGCATGCTCGTTCGATCCGGTGGAGAACAGGAAATTGCCGGCGAAGGCGCGCAGCTCCGTGCCGTTCACGTCACGTTTGTCATAGGCCATCAGCGCATCCCAGCGCGCCTTCGGATTGAGGCCCCAGCCGGCATGGGAGACGCACCAGGCATCGGGCTCGTTCCAGTCGGCCATCTGCCCGCGCAGCATCGCCGCCTCCATGCCGTCACCGCGGATCGCGACGATCCGGTCGCCCTCGATCTCCAGCGTGGTGTGCTCGCGCAGATACTCCTTGAAGGTGAGGTTCACGTCGCCGGGCGCCAGCACGACGCGGCCGCGCACGCTGCCGGCCAGCGGGAAGCAGGCGACGAGGCCGGCCGGCCAGTAGGCGACCGGCGCCTCCTCCGAGGTGAAGCCCATAGCGGCGCGGATCGGCGCGCCTTCGAGCCGCACGGTGAGGTCCGTGCCGGCCGGGGAGGTGACGCGCATTGTGCTGGCCGCCTTCGCCCGCGCCACCGCGCGCCGCACAACGGGGACGATGGCGGGATCGGGCTGCAGGCGTTCCAGCACCTCCGGGTGCTCGTTGCTCACCATCATCACGCGCGCGCCGCCGGCCATGATCGCGCCGCGCTCGGGGGCGTGCAGCAGCCCCTCGACGGTGCAGTCCACGACGAGGCGGCTCGCGGCCAGCGAGGCGATCGCCGCCTGGTTGCGTCCGAGCGCCAGCGACGTCCCGGTCGATCGGACCGGGATGGTGCCATCTACCGGCGGCGACGGCATGACGAGGTGGAAGGGCCGCGCGCCCATCCGCAGCAGCGCCAGCTCGGCCAATCGCGGCAGCACCGCCCGGGACTGCGTCTCGCTCAGCACGGCCACCTCGTCCCCGGGCATGACGCCACACAGGCCCAGCGTGTTGGCGAAGGCATCGATCCAGCGCGCCTCGACCCGTTCAATCAGCATGCGGAGCCCTCCACGCGGGACCAGAACGCGGTGACGGTTGCCCGGAAGGCGTCCGGTACCTCGAGATTGACCAGGTGGCCGACCTCCGGGAACAGGTGCAGCGTGGCGCCGGGGATCGCGGCCGCGAGCGCGCGCATCCGCTCGGGCGGCGCCAGGCAGTCGGCCTCGCCGCCCAGGACGAGCACGGGGTGGCGCAGGCTCGCCGGGTCGGCGGCGGGCCCCATCCGGCTGCGCGCGCACAGCACGGCCACGTAGTCGGGCACGCGCAGCCGCAGGAGGCTGGCGCGCAGGGCCGCGAGCGCGCCGGGTGAGGCTGCGGGCCCGGCCAGGACCGCCAGGAGCGAGTCCGCCAGCGCAGCGGTCCCGCCGCGCTCGACCGGTCGCAGGCGGTCGCGCAGGAACGCCTCGCCGCGTTCGCCCGGTAGCAGCGGCGCGTCGCCCGGTCGGCAGGCAACGAGGACGAGCGAGCGGACGCGCTCCGGCCAGCGCGCCGCGACCGCCTGCGCCACGAGCCCGCCCATCGATAGGCCGAGGAGATGCACCGGTCGCCTGATCGCCTGCAGGACACCAGATCTTCGAAGGCGAGCGGCGCTGCGCCGTCCGGGTGGGAGGCGCTGCCGCCGTAGCCGCGCAGGTCCACGGCCAGCACCCCGCGTTCGGCGGCGAGGGCGGGAAGGTCATCGGTCCAGTTGGCGCGGTTCGCGCCGACGCCATGCAGGAGCACCGCCGGCGCGCCGCCATCGCGCAGCGCCGCCATACGCGTCACGACGAGGTCGGGCGGCCCAGTGATGCGGCGCTCCTCCGCGGCGCTGTGGCGGTCGGCACTCGATTGCATGCTGGCATGGTGCCTGAAGCGATGCGCCCGGCGGAAGGTGTCTCCTGTTCCGTGAGCCATAACCTTTGGTTGTGGTTGGTCATGGTCCCGATCCTGCTCGAGCAGTTTCTCGCCGTGCATTGCCAGCGGAGCCTCGGCCGCGCGGCGACGGCCCTCGGGCTGTCACAGCCTGCGCTGAGCAAGGCGATGCGCAGGCTTGAGGCCGAGCTCGGCGCCGTGCTCGTCGAGGGGGGCGCCGCCGGCGTCGTGCCAACCGCGGCGGGCGACGCCCTGGCCGCGCGCCGCGGTGATCCTCGCAGAGGCGCAGCGCGCACGCGTGGATGTCGAGCATGCGCGCCGGACCGGCGGCGGGATCCTTCGCCTCGGGGTCGCCCCGGCCCTTCCGCCGGACGTCATGCCGGAGGCGATCATCCGGATGCGCGCCCGACACCCGGGCCTCGGCTTCGTGCTGCGCGAAGGCCTCTACGCCGCGCTCGCCGCGGAGGTCGCGCGCGGCGGGCTCGACCTGGCCGTCTGCAACCGCCCCTGGGAAGGCGTAGCGCCGGGCCTGGTCGCGGCGACTGTCCTGCAGGCCGTGCTGGCGCACGCGACGGACCTCGGGGCCCTGCTCGATCACCCCTGGGCGCTCCCGCCGCGCGACGGCGTGTTGTGGCAGCGGCTGGTGGATCTCTTCCTTCACGCCAGGCTGGAGCCACCCGTTCCCACGGTCGAGACGGACAGCGTCGCGGTGCTCCGCGGCCTGCTCGCCCGTGCCGGCTTCCTGTCCTTCCTGCCGCAGCGGCTGCTTACGGGCGAGCTCGTCGAGACCCCCATGCCAGGGTTTACCCTGCTGAGGGTGTTGGTAGCGTTGCATCGCATCGGCGTGCCGCCTTCGCCGCTGCAGGATGCGTTCCTCGCGGTGCTGGCGGATGCGGCGACCAGCATGGCCTGATCGGGACATCTCGGTCCTGGGCCGGCACCGGCTGCTCTGCGGTAGCGCACTGGACGGGGAGGGCTACGCCGGGCTGATGGGCGGCAAGCGCGCTGCCCTGGTGTTCACCGACCCGCCCTACAACGTGCCCATCGCGGGTCACGTCGGCGGCCTCGGCGCGATCGCCCACCGCGAGTTCGTCATGGCCTCGGGCGAGATGAGCCCGGCCGAGTTCACGGCCTTCCTGCGCACGTCACTTGGCCTCGCAGCCCGGCACAGCCGGGACGGCGCGCTCCACTTCGTCTGCATGGACTGGCGGCACATGCCCGAGCTCCTGGCCGCCGGCGGCGAGGCCTACACCGAGCTGAAGAACCTGTGCGTCTGGGCGAAGGGCAACGCCGGCATGGGCTCGCTCTACCGCAGCCAGCACGAGCTCGTCTTCGTGTTCAAATCGGGCAGGGGGGCGCACCGGAACAACATCGAGCTCGGCCGCCACGGCCGGCACCGGAGCAACCTCTGGTCCTACCCAGGGGTGACCTCGTTCCGGCGCAGCTCGGACGAGGGCGACCTGCTGGCGCTGCACCCCACCGTCAAGCCGGTGCGGCTGATGGCAGATGCCATCCTCGACAGCTCGGCGCGCGGTGACCTGGTGCTTGATCCGCTCCTCGGCAGCGGCACCACCCTGATCGCGGCCGAGCGGGTGGGGCGGTGGTGCTGCGGGATGGAGCTCGACCCGCTCT
Organism: Acetobacteraceae bacterium; assembly: GCA_035644895.1. GTDB lineage: Bacteria > Pseudomonadota > Alphaproteobacteria > Acetobacterales > Acetobacteraceae > Falsiroseomonas. The sequence goes on from DASQNQ010000112.1 coordinate 3,703, forward strand.
ATGTCGACACGGTCGTCCGTCAGTGGCAGGCGCTCACCGGCGACGCCGCCCGGCTCGAGGCCACGGGCAGGCGCTTCGAAGATGTCGAGGCGAGCCGCCAGGCCCTGCCAGCCACCGCACCCGTGCCGGAGGAGCTGGCCCATGCCGCGTAGGCCACGTGGTGACTACGAGGTGGGCTATGGCAAGCCGCCCCGGCACAGCCGCTTCCGCCCTGGGCGGAGCGGCAACCCGAAAGGTCGGCCGAAGGGGGCGGCGAGCCTTGGGACGCTTCTCGAGAAAGCACTTGCTGAGGTGGTGGTGGTGCGGAAGGGCGACCGGCAGCAACGGATCAGCAAAGGGGAGGCGATGATCATCCAGCTCGTCAACAAGGCAGCGGGGGCGGACCTCGCGGCGATGAAAGTGTTGCTCGACGTGGAGAGACGGAAGGTGCAGGCCGAGGTGGGCAAGCCGCCCCCGCCTGAGCCGGCCAGCGCGTGCCCTCGCTGTGCCACTAAGGAGCCCTTGGTGGACTACGACAGCCTGACCACGGAGGAACTCACGACCCTGTCCGAGGCTGCGCGCATCATGGAGGGCGCGCAAAAGCCGCCGCCCCTGCCACTGCCGCCCACGGGGCCGGTGCGAAGCAAGGTAACGAGCAAACAGGAGGACGAGGACGAGAAGTAGTCGGCAAGTGCGGCGCAACACGCGCCGCGCACCGCCGCGTCAGCAGCAGCGCGGAAGCCGCGGGAAACCACGGCGAATGTGGCATACCGCACCGCCATGCTTCGATCTCTGTACCAGCCTCGCCGAACGCCAGAACTCGGCCAAG
>DASQNQ010000113.1:0-3253 GCA_035644895.1 Acetobacteraceae bacterium
CGACGCCTTCTCCGTGTGGCGCCTGCCCTCCGAGGCAGCCGAGGGCACCTGGCGACTCCTCTCGCCTGATGCACCGATTGGCGGCGCCCTGCCCCGCATGGAGCCCGGCCAGCGCCTGGTGCTCCTGGCCGGGCTGCCGCCACCCGGCACGGTCCTGCTGGCGCCCGGCGGCGCACCCATGCCGCTCGCCGCGCCGCCCGCTGCGCTGCCCGGGCTCCTTCCGCTCGCGCGCCGCGGGGGTGAACCGCGGCGCGTGCTGCTCGACCTGCTCGCCCGCCGGGCCGTGGCGGGCGAGGCGCGCGCGGCCGCCTGCCTGCGTGACATCGGCCTCCTCGCGCCCGCGCGGGTGGCGGCGCTGGCCGACCCTGCGCTGCCCGTGGGCGGCGCGCTGGAGGCGGCGTTGCCGGATGGCGAGGGCAGGGCCTTCCTGCGCGGCTGGCTGCGCGACCCGCTCGGGCTGGTCGAGTCCGTGGCGCTGCGTGCGCCGGGCGGCTCGGTGCCGGTCGCGGCGGTGCACCGCGTCCCGCGCCCGGACCTCGCGGAGCGGCTGCGCCAGGCGCCCCAGGGCGATGCCGGCCCGGCCCCGGGCTTCCTCGCCTGGCTGCCGGAGGCGGGGCTTGCGGAGGGCACCGCGCAGCTCGGGCTCGAGCTGCGCCTCGCCTCCGGCCAGATCCTCAGGCTCGTGGCGCCGCCCGGGCTGCTACCCCCGGCCGCGGCGCGCGACCTCGTGCTCTCGGCCACCACGCCCGACCTCGCCACGCCGGTGCTGATGGAGCACTGCATCTCACCCGCTGCCGCGCGCTTCCACGCGGCAGCGACGGCGCCTGGCCCGGCACCGGAGCGCATCGCTCTCGGCGCCGCGCAGCCGCGGCGCGCTGCCGTGACGGTCGTGGTGCCGCTCTGGCGCAACCTGTCCTTCCTGCGTTTCCAGCTCGCCGCCTTCGCGCGCGACGCGGCGTTCCGCGGGCCGCGCGCCGCCGAGCTGGTCTATGTGCTGGACAGCCCGGAGGACCGGGCGGAGGCGGAGGCGGTGCTGCGCGGCCTGGCGCTGCTGCACGGCCTGCCCGTCACGCTGCTGGTGCAGGACCGCAACCGGGGCTATGCGCCCTCTTGCAACCTGGGCGCCGCAGCCGGCTCCGCCCCGCTGCTGCTCTTCCTGAATTCCGACGTCGTGCCGCACGGGCCCGGTTGGCTCGGCGCGCTGCGTGCACGGCTGGCACGGGACGGGCGGCTCGCCGCGGTGGGGCCGAAGCTGCTCTACGCAAGCGGCGCCATCCAGCATGCCGGGCTGTTCTTCGCGCCGACGCCGGATGGCGAGTGGGGCAGCAACCACTACTTCAAGGGCTGGCCGCGCGACCACGCGCCCGCCTGCCGCGCGCGGCGCGTGCCCGCCGTCACCGGTGCCGCGATGCTGGTGCGCCGCGACGCCTTCGAGGCGGTGGGCGGCTTTGCCACCGACTACATCCTCGGCGACTTCGAGGACAGCGACCTCTGCCTGCGCCTGCGCGCGGCCGGGGGCGAGATCGGCTACGAGCCGGCGGCCGAACTCTACCACCTGGAACGCCAGTCCATTTCCGACCATCCGGGCCATGCCGGGACGCTGGCCGCGCTGCACAACCGGCGCCTGCACGCTGCCCGCTGGGGCGATGCCATCGCTGCGCTGATGCGCCGCCACCCGCACCCGAGGGGCTGACCCGCGATGCGCATCCTCTTCCTCGCCCATGGCCACCCGGTCATCCAGCCCGGCGGCACGGAGGCCGTGGCCCAGTCCCTGTTCCGGGAGCTGCGGAACCATCATGGCGCGGAGGGCCTGTTCCTTGCCGCCGCCGACCCGGCCGGGCGCCCTGCGCATCCGGGCACCCTGCTGCAGCCTGTGGGCGGTGCGGTGCCGTCGGACGAGATGCTCGTCTCGCTCGGCCGGTTCGACCGCTTCCACCTCTCGCAGCCCGACGCGACGGGGCTGGTCGCGACGCTCGCCCCGCTCGTCGAGCGGCTGCGGCCGGAGGTGATCCACATCCACCACCCTCTGCAATGGGGCGTCGAGGCAATCGGGCTGCTGCGGCGCCTGGCACCGCGCGCCGCGCTGGTCATCACGCTGCATGACTACTTTGCGCTGTGCCCGCGCGAGGGCCAGCTGCTGACGGCCGAGGGCCCGCCCTGCAACGGCCCTGCGCTGGATGCCTGCCGACGCTGCCTTCCCGAGCGCAGCGCAGAGGACCTCGCGCTGCGCGCCCTGCACGTGAACGGCGCCCTCGGCGAGGCGGATGCGCTCGTCTCGCCGAGCGAGTTCCTGCGCGGCCGCTTCCTCGCCGCCGGCTGGGACGCGGCGCAGATCGCGCTGATCCGCAACGGTGTGGCGGAGGCGCCAGCCACGCCGCACCGCGCGCCGCATGACGGGCGGCGGGACCGCTTCGGCATGTTCGGCACGATGGGGCGCTTCAAGGGCGCCCACATCGCGCTGCAGGCCTCGGCGCGCCTGTCGGCGGAGGGTGTAGCGCACCGCCTCTCGCTGCACGGCCGGGCGGCCACCTTCTCCCCCGCCTTCATGGCGGAGTTCGACGCGGCGCTCGCCGCCGCACCGCTCGCGCGGCATCACGGCTTCTACAACCCGGAGGACCTGCCGGGGCTGATGGCCGCGCTCGACTGGGTCGTCGTGCCCTCCATCTGGTGGGAGAACGCGCCGCTCGTGATCCTCGAGGCGTTCCGCCACCGCCGCCCGGTCATCTGCACCGGGATCGGCGGCATGGCGGAGCATGTGAGCGACGGGGTGGACGGGCTGCACGCCCCACGCGCTGACGCCGCGGGGCTTGCCGCGGTGATGGCCCGCGCCGCCGGGACGCCCGGCCTCTGGCAACAACTCGTCAACAACATCGGCCCATCCCGGAGCCTTGCGGACGTCGCCGTGGAGCATGTCGCGCTGTACCGGCGCCTGCTCTCCGCGCGCGCCCGCCCCCGACGCGCGGCCTGACAAGAAGCCGAGGAGCCCGCCCTTGCCGTCCGACACCGCGACCCTCGCACCCGCGCCGGCCGCCCCAGCAGAGGCAGGCGGCATCCGCGGCGCCGTCGACAATGTCGGCCGCGAGAAGATCTATGGCTGGGCCTGGAACCCCAACCGGCCGGAGGAGCGGCTGCGCATCGAGGTGCGGCTCGGCACAGAGGTGGCGCTGACCGGCCGCGCCGACTTCGCGCGCCCCGACCTGCCGGGTGCCGGGATCGGCGACGGCAACCACGCCTTCGAAATCAAGCTGACCCC
>DASQNQ010000114.1:0-5819 GCA_035644895.1 Acetobacteraceae bacterium
TGGGCGCGGCTTGGGCTATGATACCTGCGTCGTCAAGTCCCGCCCTGCGGCCGGCGAAGCTGGCCGAGGCCGCGAATGCGGCCCGCGGCCTGTGCCGCGAGCCAAGCGGAGCGCCGGCGACTGAGGGCGAAGTGCGTCAGCACTTTGCGCAGCCATCATGACGCCGTGACGGAGACCTGCGCGATCCAGTCCTGCAGGTTGTAGTAGGTGGTGACGCGGCGGATCTTGCCCTCGCGCACCTCCAGGAAGGACCCGGCGGGCAGGCGGTAGACCTGGCCGCGCGCCTCCGGAAGGCCGGGCTCGGTACGGATGTAGCGGCCGAGCACGGTGAACTCCGCGGCGGCGCGGGTGCCGGATCCCTCCACCATCACCACCAGGTCCTCCAGCCGCTCCTCATAGGCGGCGTCCATCTGGGCCATGAAGGCGCGGAAGGCCTCCTTCCCCTGGCGCCGCCCGCCCTGGTTCACGTCATGGACAACGTCCTCGGCGACAAGGCCGAGCATGGCCGCGCGGTCGCCGGCGTTGAAGGCTGCGTAGTAGGCGCGGACCATCGCTTCCGTTGCAATCATGCCAGTTCCCATCATCCGGGCGCCCGCTTGCCCATTGCCGCGGGGCCACTATGGTGCGCCGCGACAACGCACCAGCCCCTCAAAGGGACACATGGCCCTTTCGTTCCAGCAGATCATCCTGCGGCTGCACGACTACTGGTCGCGCCAGGGGTGCCTGATCCTGCAGCCCTACGACATGGAGGTCGGCGCCGGCACCTTCCACCCGGCCACCACCCTCCGTGCCCTGGGCGCGAAGCCCTGGAACGCCGCCTATGTCCAGCCCTCCCGCCGCCCGTCCGACGGGCGGTACGGGGAGAACCCGAACCGGCTGCAGCACTACTACCAATACCAGGTCATCATGAAGCCGATCCCGCGCGACCCGCAGGCCATGCTGCTGGAGAGCTACCGTGAGCTCGGCCTCGACCCGCTGGTCCACGACTTCCGCTTCGTGGAGGACGACTGGGAGAGCCCGACCCTCGGCGCCTGGGGCCTGGGCTGGGAGGTGTGGTGCGACGGGATGGAGGTCGGCCAGTTCACCTACTTCCAGCAGGTCGGCGGCATCGCCTGCGAGGTGCCGTCCTTCGAGATGACCTACGGCCTGGAACGCCTGGCGATGTTCATCCAGGACGTGGAGAACGTCTACGACCTCGACTTCAACGGCCGCGGCGTGACGTATGGCGAGGTCTTCCACCGCGCCGAGGTCGAGTACAGCGCCCACAACTTCGAGCACGCCGACACCGCCATGCTGTTCCGCCACTTCGCGGATGCGGAAGCCGAGTGCGCGCAGCTCGTGGACAAGGGGCTGGCCCTGCCCGCCTACGACCAGTGCATCAAGGCGAGCCACCGCTTCAACCTGCTGGACGCGCGCGGCGCGATCTCGGTGGCGGAGCGCGCGGCCTACATCGCGCGCGTCCGCACGCTGGCGAAGCGCTGCTGCGAGGCCTGGGTGGCGGGGGAGACCGCCTGATGCCCGAGCTCCTGCTCGAATTATTCTGCGAGGAGATCCCGGCGCGCATGCAGGCCCGCGCGGCGGAGGACCTGGCGCGGCTGCTGGCCACTCCCCTCGCCCCGGTGCTGCGCGGCGTGCCGCGCACCCTGTACGGGCCGCGCCGCCTCGCCCTGGTCGCGGAGCTTGCGGCCGAGATCCGGACCGAAGGCAAGGAGGAGCGCGGGCCGCGCACCGGCGCGCCGGATGCCGCCGTCGAGGGCTTCCTGCGCAAGCACGGTGCGACGCGCGACATGCTCTCAGAGCAGGGCGGATTCTGGGTGCTGGCCAGGCCGGGCGAGACCGTCGCCGCCCGCGACCTGGTGGCGCGCGCCCTGCCCGGCCTGCTGCGCGGCTTTCCCTGGCCGAAATCCATGCGCTGGACCGGCCCCTTCACCTGGGTGCGCCCGCTCCGCCGCGTGCTCTGCGTGCTGGACGGGGAGGTCGTGCCCCTCGCTCTGGAGGAGATGCCGGACCTCGCCGCCGGCGCGGAGACGGAGGGCCACCGCCTGCTCTCGCCCGGCGCCTTCGCCGTCCGCTCCGCCGCAGCCTACGAGGCGGAACTGCGCGCGCGCCACGTCGTGCCCGATGCCGCGGAGCGCATGCGCCTGATCTCCGAGGGGCTGGACGCGCTGGCCGCGGAGGCCGGCGTGCGGCTCGTGCCCGACCGCGGCCTGCTGGAGGAGGTGGCGGGCCTCGCCGAATGGCCCGTGCCGCTGATGGGGCGGATCGACGCCGCCTTCATGGACCTGCCGTCCGAGGTCATGCGCACCACCATGCGCGTGAACCAGCGCTACTTCGCGACGCGCCACGCGGACGGCTCCGCGGCGCCCCACTTCGGCTTCGTCGCCAACATCATCCCGGCCGATGGCGGCGCGGCCACCATCGCGGGCAACGAGCGGGTGCTGCGCGCGCGCCTCTCGGATGCGCGCTTCTTCTGGGATGGGGACCGCAAGCGGCCGTTGGAGGCCTTCCTGCCGAAGCTGGATGCCGTGGTGTTCCACGCGAAGCTCGGCACGCAGGGGGAGCGGGTGGCGCGGATCGAACGGCTGGCGCGCATCCTGGCGCCCCGCCTCGGCGCGGAACCGGACATGGCGGCGCGGGCGGCGCGGCTGGCCAAGGCCGACCTCGCCTCCGGCATGGTGGGCGAGTTCCCCGAGCTGCAGGGCGTGATGGGCGGCTACTACGCGGCGGCGCAGGGCGAGGACCCGCGCGTCGCGCAGGCGGTCCGGCAGCACTACAGCCCGCTCGGCCCGGGCGACGCGGTGCCGGGCGAGCCGGTGGCCGTCGCCGTCGCGCTGGCCGACAAGCTGGACATGCTGGTCGGGTTCTTCGCAGCCGACGAGCGTCCGACGGGCTCCGGCGACCCCTTCGCGCTGCGGCGCGCGGCGCTCGGCGTGATCCGCATCCTGCGCGAGGGCGGGGTGCGCCTGCCCCTCTCGGACGTGCTGGCCGAGGCCTTCTTCGGCTACCGCCAGGCGACCGGCACGGCGGCCGAGCCGGAGTTCGGGATGGCCGTGGCGCAGGAGAAGCTCTCCTCGGGCTGGCAGCCGCCGCGGGGCTCCGCCCACCCGCCCATGGTCGCGGCCTTCGCCGCCGGGCTGCTCGACTTCCTCGCCGAGCGCCTGCGCGTCCAGCTCCGCGCCGAGGGGGCGCGGCACGACCTGGTGGCGGCCGCCTTCGGGGCGGGGGGTGAGGACGACCTGGTGCGCCTCCTCGCCCGGGCCGAGGCGCTGAAGGCGCTCGTCGAGAGCCCGGACGGCGCCAACCTGCTGACGGCCTACCGCCGCGCCGCCAACATCCTGAGGATCGAGGAGCGGAAGGACGGCCCCCATGCGGGCCCGGTGGATTCCGGCCTGCTTTCCACCCCGGAGGAGGCGGGGCTCGCCGCGGCGCTGGACCGGGCCGAACCGGAGGTTGCGGCGAAACTCGGGACCGAGGAATTCGTTGCGGCCATGTCGGCCCTTGCGGCGCTGCGCGCCCCGGTGGACGACTTCTTCGATCGCGTGACCGTGAACGATCCGGCGCCCGAGCTTCGCCGCAACCGCCTGCGCCTGCTGGCGCGGCTGCGGGCGGCGATGGACCAGGTGGCCGAGTTCTCGCGCATCGAGGGTTGAGAATGGTAACGCGGACTGGCGCATCTGCGCCCTGGAGGGAATGATGCCGGACGGCGTGAAGCAGGAGGCGCAGCAGATGACCCAGTGGGTTTACAGCTTCGGCGCGGGCCACAACGAGGGTCGCGCCGACATGCGCAACCTGCTGGGCGGAAAGGGTGCGAACCTGGCGGAGATGGCCTCTATCGGCCTGCCCGTCCCGCCGGGCTTCACCATCACGACCGAGGTGTGCACCTACTACTACGCCCACGGCAAGTCCTACCCCGCGGTGCTGCGCGACCAGGTGGGGGGCGCGCTCGCGCGCATCGAGCAGGCGGTGGGCAACCGCTTCGGCGACACGCACAAGCCGCTGCTCGTCTCGGTCCGCTCGGGCGCCCGCGTCTCGATGCCGGGCATGATGGACACGGTACTGAATCTTGGCCTGAACGACGCGACGGTCGCCGGGCTCGCCTCCGCCTCGGGCGATGCGCGCTTCGCCTGGGACAGCTACCGGCGCTTCATCCAGATGTTCGGCTCCGTCGTGCTCGGCGTGGACCACCACCGCTTCGAGGAGGTCATCGAGGCGGTGAAGCTCGACCAGGGCGTGACCGAGGACACCGACCTCGGCGCGCAGGACTGGCACCGCGTGGTCGACGGCTACAAGGACATGGTGCAGGAGGTCACGGGCAACCCCTTCCCGCAGGACCCCTACGCGCAGCTCTGGGGCGCGATCGGCGCCGTCTTCTCCTCGTGGATGAACCAGCGGGCGATCACCTACCGCCGGCTGCACGACATCCCGGCCGACTGGGGCACGGCGGTGAACGTGCAGGCGATGGTCTTCGGCAACATGGGCGAGGACTGCGCGACGGGCGTCTGCTTCACCCGCGACCCGTCCACGGGCGAGAACATCTTCTACGGCGAGTACCTGGTGAACGCGCAGGGCGAGGACGTGGTGGCCGGCATCCGCACGCCCCAGCCCATGGCCGCCGTGCGCGCCAAGCCCGGCGAGCGCCCGATGGAGGAGGTGATGCCCGGCGCCTACGCCGAACTGGTGAAGGTGCGCGAGACGCTGGAGCGCCACTACCGCGACATGCAGGACATCGAGTTCACGGTCCAGCAGAACAAGCTCTACATGCTGCAGACGCGCAACGGGAAGCGCACCGCGGCCGCCTCGCTCAAGATCGCGGTGGACATGGCGCGCGAGGGGCTGATCGACCAGTCCGAGGCGGTGAAGCGCGTGGACCCGAAGGCGCTGGACCAGCTTCTCCACCCGACGCTCGACCCGAAGGCGCCGCGCCGGCTGCTCGGGAAGGGGCTACCCGCCTCCCCCGGCGCGGCGTCCGGCACCGTGGTGTTCTCCTCGGACGAGGCGGAGGCACGCGCGGCGAAGGGCGAGGCGGTGATCCTGGTCCGCATCGAGACATCCCCCGAGGACATCCACGGGATGCACGCCGCCAAGGGCATCCTGACCACGCGCGGCGGCATGACGAGCCACGCGGCGGTCGTCGCCCGCGGCATGGGCCGGCCCTGCGTCGCGGGCGCAGGCTCGATCGCCGTGGACTACAACGCGCAGACGCTCTCGGCCTCCGGCAAGATGGTCCGCGCGGGGGAGACGATCACCCTCGACGGCGCGACGGGCGAGGTGTTCCTCGGCTCCGTCGCGATGATCGAGCCGAAGATGTCGGGCGACTTCGCGACGCTGATGGAATGGGCGGACGGCGTGCGGAAGCTGCGCATCCGCGCCAACGCCGAGACGCCGCTGGATGCCGAGACGGCGCGGAAGTTCGGCGCCGAGGGCATCGGGCTCTGCCGCACGGAGCACATGTTCTTCGACCCGGAGCGCATCGGCGCCGTGCGCCAGATGATCATGTCGGAGACGGCGGACGGCAGGCGCGACGCGCTCGACCGCCTGCTGCCCTTCCAGCGGCAGGACTTCGTGGACCTGTTCCGCATCATGGCGGGGCTGCCCGTCACGATCCGCCTGCTCGACCCGCCGCTGCACGAGTTCCTGCCCCACAAGCAGGAGGAGATGCAGGAGGTGGCCGAGAGCCTCGGCGCCGACCTCGCCACGATGATCCGCCGCGCCGGGGAGCTGTCCGAGGCGAACCCGATGCTTGGCCACCGCGGCTGCCGCCTCGGCATCTCCTACCCCGAGATCTACGAGATGCAGGCGCGCGCGATCTTCGAGGCCGC
>DASQNQ010000115.1:0-7777 GCA_035644895.1 Acetobacteraceae bacterium
CCGGACGCGGCTGCGGGAGGCGAGCCAGCCGGCCCAATGGGCGCCGCCCACCGGCAGCGGGCCCTGCCAGGCGCGCGGCTCCATCCCGGCGCCGGAGAGGCCGATGACGGTGCCGCCCTGCGCCCCGGCCAGATCCATCGCCTGTGCCACCGCCTCGCGCCCCGCATGCCCGCCGAGGAGACAAACAAGGATGCGGCGGAGCGGGGCGGGCACGCTGCCCGGTCGGTCGAGGGTGGCCGGATCGGCCGGCCGCCGGAACTCCGGGATGGCGCTCATGGCGGGGTCCTGCTCGGGCTTGGGGCGCGTGGCCGGCCTCGGGCGGGCGGTGCGCGCGGGGTCGATGTCGAAGACGCGGCGGTCGAGGATGCCGGAGAGCGCATCGGCCACACGCGCCGCACCGAGCGGTGCGCCCGCGACGTAAGCCGCGCGGCCGAGCGCATGGGAGGCGAGCGGCGCTGTGAGGACGAGGAAGGCCACGGCGGCGACCGCGGTCAGGATGGCGCCGGCAGTCCCGAAGGCGAGGCCGACGCCGAGAAGCAGCAGCCCAGCACCCGCCACGCCCGCCTTGGCGGCGGCGTGCATGCGGCTGAACGGGTCGGGCAGCCGCGCCACGCCGAGGGCAGCCAGCGCCACGACCGCCGCGCCGCCCACCAGCAGGGCCGCGGCCAGGATCTCGAGGGCGGCGCTCATTCGGCGGGCTCCGCCGTCGGCGCCTGGCTGCCGCGCTCGAGCAGTCGCGCGAAGGCCACTGCCCCGAGGAAGCCGACGAGCGCGATGCCGAGCGCGATGTCGAGAAAGGCGGCGTGCCCCGCCAGCACCGCGGTCAGCGCGGCGAGACAGACGCCGATCAGGCCAAGCATGTCAGTCGCGATGACGCGGTCGGCCGAGGACGGGCCAGCGAGCAGCCGCACCGCGACGGGGATGCAGCCGAGCGCGACGAGCAGGGCCGCGGCCCCCGCCGCCCAGGGAATCAGGCCGGTCGTCATGGCAGAACCTCCCGCGCGCGGGCCTCAAGGGTGGACTTCATGCCGACGATCGCTGCCTCGCGGTCCGGCGCGTCGAGCACGTGGACGTAGAGCGTCCTTCCGTCGGCCGAGACGTCGAGGCTGGTGGTGCCCGGGGTCAGCGTGACCATGTCGGCGAAGAGCACCGTCCCGGCCGGGGAGCGGACATCGAGGGGCACGGCGAGAATCGCTGGGCGCAGCCGCTCGGTTGGCCCGAGCACGGCACGCACGGTGGCGAGTGTGGACTTTGCCAGTTCCGTGATGAAGGTGTGGGCGACGCGCATCCAGGCGAGGGCGGTTCTCATCGCAGGACCTCCACGAACTGCGCGGGTTGCGGGCCGAGCACGGCGGCGATGTAGGCCTCGCGGTCCAGCAGCGCCTCGGCGGCGGCCAGCGAGAAGGCGGCGAAGGGCTCGACCCAGAAGCCGATCACGAGCGTCACGCCGCAGAGGAGGAGGATGGGCGCGAAGGTGGCCAGGCGCTGCGCGCGCGACCACTCCGGCCCCGAGGGGGACATCTGGGCGGGCGCGGGTGCCGCCTTCCAGAACGCCTCGTTCCAGATCTTCACCATGGAGTAGAGCGTGAGAAGCCCGACCGCGAGGGCGACGGCGGCCAGCAGATAGGCCTCGGACTCCAGCCCCGCGCGGATGACGACGAGCTTGCCCCAGAAGCCCGAGAGCGGCGGGATGCCGGCGAGCGAGAGCGCGGGGATCAGGAACATCAGCCCGAGCAGCGGCGCCGTGACCCAGAGCCCGCCGAGGCGCGCCAGCGCGAAGGACCCGCCCACCTGCCGCATCGCGCCCGCGACCAGGAACAGGTTCGCCTTCACCACGATGTGGTGGATCACGTAGAGCACGCCGCCCGCGATGGCGAGCGGCGTCATCAGCGCCACGCCCACCAGCATGTAGCCGATCTGGCTGATGATGTGGAAACTCAGGATCCGCCGCACGTCGTAATGCGCGGCCGCGCCCAGCACCCCCACCACCATCGTCGCCATGGCGACGATGCCGATGATGGGCCCGAACAGCGCCTGGTCATGCGCGAAGACGAGGGTGAAGACGCGGATGATGGCGTAGACGCCGACCTTCGTCAGCAGCGCGGCGAAGATCGCGGCCACCGGCATGGAGGCCGTGTGATAGGAGGCGGGCAGCCAGTTGAAGAGCGGGAAGACCGCGGCCTTGGCGCCGAAGGAGACCAGCAGCAGCACCGCCGCGGCCGCCAGCGCGCCCTGGTTCTCGACTTGCGGCGCCACGCGCGCCAGGTCCGCCAGGTTCAGCGTGCCCGTCAGCCCATAGACCAGCCCGACCGCGAGCAAGAAGAACGTCGTGCCGACGAGGTTCAGCATGACGTAGCGGATGCCGCCGTCGATCTGCTGTCGCGTGCGGTCCAGCACGAGCAGGCCGAAGGAGGCGATCAGCATCACTTCGAACCAGACATAGAGGTTGAACAGGTCGCCGGTGGAGAAGGCACCCGCGACACCCATCAGCAGCGCGTGGAACAAGGGTTGGAAGCCGGCGCGGTCGCGCTCCGCCGCGCCCGGGCCCATGGCGTAGATCGCGACCACCAAGCCCATCAGTCCAGTGATCACCAGCATCGCGGCGGAGAGGTGGTCCACCGCCAGCGTGATGCCGAAGGGCGCGGGCCAGTTGCCCATTTGCCCGACAACCATGCCGCCCGAGACCACCTCGGACAGCAGCGCCAGCGTCGCGGCCAGCAGGGCGACGGCAGATGCCAGCCCAACCGCGCGCTGCGCGGCCGGGCGCGCCCAGAGCAGGGCGGTGACGGCGGTCGCGACCAGCGGGATCAGGATTGGCGCGACGAGGAGCATCTGGCGCATCAGGCCGCCTCCCGCCGTCCGGGGAGGTGGTCCGCCATCCCGGGCGGGGCGGAGAGGGGACGCTCCTCCGGCGCCTCGGCGGCGTCCATGTCCTCGGAGGAGGCGCTGCCGAACTCGGCATGGGCGCGCATGACCAGCACGAGGGCGAAGGCCGCGAGGCCGAAGCCGATGACGATGGCGGTCAGCACCAGGGCCTGGGGCAGCGGGTTCGCTGCACCGGCTGCCAAGGCCTGCGCGCCGTAGTCGACCAGCGGCGGCGTCATGCTCCCGATCCGGCCCGCGGCGAACATGGTGAGGTTCGCGGCGGTGCCGAGCAGCACGAAGCCGAGCAGCGCCCGCGGGAGGTCGCGCGCCAGCAGCAGCCAGGCGGCAGCGGCGACCAGCACGCCGACGGTGAGCGCGAGAAGCGTGTCCATTGCCGTCACTCCTCGGCCACCAGGGCGAAGACCAGGGCGGTGACCGTGCCGATGACCACCAGGTAGACGCCGACATCGAAGACGAAGGCGGTGTTCAGCGGCAGCTTCACCGGCAGGTCCAGGAACCACCAGCGATGCGTCAGGTAGCCGGCCGAGGGATCGAGCCAGGCCAGCAGCCCGCTTCCGGCTGCGACAAGCAGCCCCGCCCCGCACCAGGCTGCGGGCGGCAGCCGCATCAGGCGCAGCGCCGCCGTCTGTCCGCGCGAAATGGCGAAGAACACCAGCCCCGCCGAGGCTACGAGGCCGCCCACGAAGCCGCCGCCCGGCGCGTTGTGCCCGCGCACCAGCAGGTAGAACGAGACGACCATCGGCACCCACAGCAGCAGCGGCGCCGAGACGCGAAGGATGAGGGAGGCGTGCATCGCCCTAGCTCCCGGTCCGGAGGGGTCGCGCGGCGCCGCGCAGCAGCGCGATGACGGCGAAGGCTGCGATCGCGAGCACCGCGATCTCGCCAAGCGTGTCGAGCGCCCGGAAGTCCACGAGGATGACGTTCACCACGTTCTGTCCGTGTCCGCCTGGCACGCTGTTCTCCCCGAACCAGACACCGAGCCGCGGGTCGAAGGGGGAGGCCAGGACGGCCAGCAGCAGCGCCGTGACGGAACTGCCCGCGACCAGCGCGACGGCGGCATCGCCCGCGCGCTGGCGGCGGCTGCGCCTGTCGCGCTCGCGCAGCGGCAGGCGGGCCAGCACGGTCGCGAGGATGACCACCAGCAGGACCTCCACCGTGAACTGCGTCAGCGCCACGTCCGGTGCGCCAAAGGTGAGGAAGACGATCGCCGTCCCGAAGCCCACCAGCCCCATCGCCAGCACCGCGGCGAAGGTGCTGCGCGCCAGCGCGGTGGCCAGGGCGCCGAGGGCGATCAGCCCGAAGGCGGGCGCCCGCGGGTCCAGCCCCGCCCCCTCAGGCAGCGCAAGGCCGCCGCGCGCCACCAGCACGGCCAGCGGCCCCAGGGCGACGACCAGCAGCAGGATGCGCATGTAGCCGCGGAGATCGCCGTGCTGCACGGCCCGGGTCGTGCCCTCCGCCCAGGCGATCAGGCCGGCCATGGCGCGCTCATAGCCGTGGCCGGGCCCGATGCGGTCCAGCCGCTCGGTGGCCCGCAGGCGCGGCAGCAGCCGCGGCCAGAGACGCAGGATCAGCATGCCGAGCGCGACGGTCGCGAGGCTCAGCGCCAGCACCGGCGTGAAGCCGTGCCAGAGCTTCAGCTGCACCTCCGGCGGGTGTCCGAGGACGGCGCCGGCCGCGCCGTCCAGCAGCCAGTCACCGAGGAACGAGGGCGCCGCGCCGGCCAGGAGGCCGAGCGAGGCCAGCAGGAACGGTCCGGCCAGCATCGCGAGCGGCGGATCATGCGGAACCCTCGGCGTCGGCCGAGGCGACCCGAAGAAAAGGCGCCAGGAGAGCAGGCCGGCGATGGCCACGCCGGCGGCGTTGACGAGGAAGCCGACGATCACGACCGGACCCGCCCCGCCATCGCTGGCGATCTTGGCCTCGTAGACGATCTCCTTTGCGACGAAGCCAACGAAGGGCGGCAGCCCTGCCATCGAGAAGGCGGCGAGCACCGCCGCGGTCGCCGTCCAGGGCATGGCGGCGCGCAGGCCGCCGAGGGCGGAGGCGTCGCGCGTGCCAGTCTCGTGGTCTACGATTCCGGCGATGAGGAACAGCGCCGCCTTGTACAGCGCATGGACCAGCAGGAAGGTCACGGCCGCCGTGGCTGACAGCTCCGGCGCAACGCCGATCAGCATCGTGAGCGTGCCGAGCGCCGTGACCGTGGTGTAGGCCAGCACGCGCTTGAGGTCCGTCTCGCGCAGCGCAAGCACCGCGCCCGTCGCTGCCGTCAGCAGCCCCACGCCCGCCAGCAAATCCTGCCACAGCCCCTCGGTGCCGTAGACCGGGTTGAGCCGCGCCAGCAGGTAGACGCCGAGCTTCACCATTGTGGCCGAGTGCAGGTAGGCCGAGACCGGTGTCGGCGCGGCCATGGCGTTCGGCAGCCAGAAATGGAATGGAAACTGCGCCGACTTGGTGAAGCAGCCGAGCACGATCAGCAGCATGGCCGGCACTGCGGCCGGATGCGCCAGCACCGCCTCCCGCGCCGCGATGATGCCCGTGAGGCTGGTGGTGCCCGCCGCCATCGCCACCAGGATCAGCCCCGCCAGCAGCGCCAGCCCACCGCCGCCGGTGACCAGCAGCGCCTGCAGCGCGGCCTTCCGCGCGCCGGGCTTCTCATGGTCGTAGGCCACGAGGAAGAAGGAGGCGAGGCTCGTCAGTTCCCAGAACACGAACAGCGTGACCACGTCATCGGCCGTGACTGCGCCCAGCATCGCCGCCATGAACAGCAGCAGCAGCACGACCAGGCGCCCGAGGCGCGGGTCGCCCTGGAGGTAGCGCCCGGCATAGAGCAGCACGAGCGCGCCGATGCCGGTGATGAGCAGGGCAAACAGCAGCGAGAGCCCGTCGAGGCGCAACCCCCCGGTGACGCCGAGTGAGGGCACCGCCCAGAACCCGGACGCGACCGGCCCCGCCGCGACCGCGGGCAGCACCAGCGCATAGGCCAGGAAGGCCAGGCCGCCCATGCCGCACCCGGCCAGGGCAGCGCGTCGCCCATCGAGGAATGCCGCCAGACCGGCGGCAAGCATCACGGCCGCAAGCGGCAGGGCCAGGGGCATGTCTGTCGCGTCCATCATCGCCACGCTCTATTTCAAGCGCCATGCCAGCGTGGCGATGCAGAGCGTTTTCAAGCCTTTGCCTCGTGGACGCCTCGCTCGGGGCCCCATCCCCGTTCATTGCGGGAAACAGCGTTCGCACCCCGTGTTCGCCACCGCGAACAGACGCAAGGGCAATGCCGCCCGCGCCGGCGGCGGCCTCTGGGCACCCGGTTGCCAAGACCAGCCGGCTGGCGAGCCGACGGCGCACGAGCATGACTCGCAACTCCTGCAACGCATTGGAGATCTCAAGATGCGGGCTGGGCGGGCAGGGTCGCGCGCGGCCTTTACCCGCAACCGGGATACGTTCAGGAAACCCGGTACACGTCCGTGGCCTTCGGCCTGAGGCGCAGAGAGGTGGGCATCCGCCCCTCCACCGGCTGGGCCGGTGACGTCGCAGACACACCTGCGTGACCGCTTGCTTCTTCGACGAGCCCGCGCTCCGCATGGCGCGGACCGAACCGGGGGAGCGCCGTTCATCGGCACGCACAAGGTGAACATCACCGCACTGACCGGGATCGTGCCCGCTCAGGGCGAGGGGATCGCGCTGCCTTGGGGGGAGCTTCTCGTCCTCGGTCGCGTCGCGCCATGATGGCGCGCGACAAGGGTGGAGCGACGGCCATGGGCGAGGTGCGGTGGGAGAGGATGACGGCGCCGGAGTTGCGCGAGATGGCGCGGCGCGACGCCGTGGTGGTGCTGCCGGTGGCCTCCCTCGAACAGCACGGGCCGCATCTGCCGGTCTGGACGGACAGCATGATCGGCCACGCCGTCGCGGTCCGCGGGGCGGAGCTGGCCGCCGACCTGCCGGCCGTGGTGCTGCCGCCACTCTGGACGGGGCTCTCGGAGCACCACTTCCCCTTCGGCGGCACCATCAGCCTGGACCACGCTGCCTTCGCCGCCGTGCTGCGCTGCGTCGCGCGCTCGATCCTGGCGGACGGGTTCCGGCGGCTCTTCCTGCTGAACAGCCACGGAGGGAACATCGAGGCGCTCGCCTCCGCGACGCGCGAGCTGGCGCATGAGCTGCGGCTGCCCGTCGCGACCGCGCCCGTTTCGAAGCTGGCGCCTGAGGCGGTGCGGGCGGCGCTGCGGACGCAGCCCGGCATCCAGCATGCCTGCGAGGCGGAGACGAGCCTCTGGCTGCACCTCGACCCCGCCCAGGTGCGGCAGGAGGAGGTCGCGCGCGCCGTCTCGCCCGGCGGCTTCTCGGCCGGTGATGCAGCGGTGACGCGCTTCTGGTCCTTCGCGGAGCGCGCGCCGGAAACGGGCGTGCGCGGCGACCCGCGCGCCGCGACGGCGGAGACGGGCCGCGTCATCTTCGAGGCGATGGCCGAGGGCCTCGCCCGCATGCTGCGCGATCCCGCGATCTGGCGGGCGCCGGACGATGTCTGGCGTCCCGGCCGCGCGACTGGACCCGTTATGCCGTGACCGTGCACGGCGACACGGGTCCAGCGGCTCCTGTTCGCGCCACTTTCCTCGACACTTGGACGCACAGCGTCGGAGGCGCACAGTTTGTCGCAGAATGGTCTAGTTGAGGGGGATCCGCAGGCGGGCGCCGGCCGCCGGCTCGCGGAAGAGCTGGTCCTGGCGGTCCGGCGCGTGATCGCGGCCGAAGGTCTGCCCACGTTCGATGCGCGGTGGCTCGATGATGGTGGGCTCCACCCTCGGGCGCTCCTCGGCGAATGGGCCGCGCGGGGCTTCGATCCGGCGATTCGGCACCGGGGCCGGCTCGACGAGGGGGCCGTCCTGCGGCAACGCGGCCC
>DASQNQ010000116.1:0-3579 GCA_035644895.1 Acetobacteraceae bacterium
CAAGGGCAACTACCGCCACTTCATGGAGAAGGAGCTGCACGAGCACCCCGCCGTGCTCGGCGACACGCTCCGCCAGTACCTCGACCCGCGCACGCTGGAGGTGCGGCTGCCGCGCCTGCCCTTCGACCCCGCCCGCGTGCCGCGCCTGTCGCTGACCGCCTGCGGCAGCGCGTTCCTGGCCGCCCATGTCGGGCGCTACTGGATCGAGGGGCTGGCCCGCCTGCCCTGCGACGCCGACGTGGCCTCCGAGCTGCGCTACCGCGACCCGCCGCTGCCCGAGGGTGGCGCGGCCATCCTCGTCTCCCAGTCCGGGGAGACGGCGGACACCATGGCGGCGCTGCGGCTGCTCAAGGGCGCCGGTCAGCGCGTGCTGTCGGTGGTGAACGTGCCCGAGAGCACCATGGCGCGCGAGAGCGACGCGACGCTGCTGACCGTGGCGGGCCCGGAGGTGGGCGTGGCCTCGACCAAGGCCTTCACCGCGCAGCTCGCGGTGCTGGCCTGCCTTGCGGTCGGCTTCGCGCGGGCGCGGCGCGAGATGACGACGCTCGAGGAGGGGCGGCTGACCCAGGCGCTGCTCGGGCTGCCGGCCCAGGCCGCGCAGGTGCTGGAGCAGGACGGGCGCATACGGGAACTGGCCGAGGAGGTGGCGAAGGCGCGCGACGTGCTGTTCCTCGGGCGCGGCTCCCTGTTCCCCATCGCGATGGAGGGGGCACTGAAGCTGAAGGAGATCTCCTACATCCACGCCGAGGGCTACGCGGCCGGCGAGATGAAGCACGGGCCGATCGCGCTGATCGACCGCGCGGTGCCCGTGATCGCGCTCTGCCCCTCCGGGCCGCTCTTCGAGAAGACGGTGTCGAACCTGCAGGAGGCGGCGGCGCGCGGCGGGCGGGTGATGGCCTTCACGGACGCGGCGGGCGCGCCCGCGCTGCGCCGCTTCGCCGAGCAGGTGGTGGAGCTGCCGCAGGCCGACCCATTCGCGGCGCCCATCCTGCACGCCATCCCGGTCCAGCTGCTGGCCTACCACGTGGCCGTCCTGAAGGGGACCGACGTGGACCAGCCGCGGAACTTGGCAAAAAGTGTGACCGTGGAGTAAACATCACGTCTTCGTGATGAAAGGCGTGGTGGCATGGGGGTGGTGGGGCGGCGTCCGCCGGCAGTGCCGGGGAGTGGCACCTGGGCGGGCCCCAGGCGCGTGATGGCCGTCTTCGGGACTCGCCCCGAGGCCATCAAGATGCTGCCCGTCGTCACCGCGCTCCGCGCCCGCCCGGGGGTCGAGACCCTGACCTGCTCGACCGGCCAGCACGCCGGCATGCTGGACGAGGTGATGGAGGAGGCGGGGGAGCGGTGCGACGTCGCCCTCGACCTGCTCGCGCCGGGCCAGGGCCTCTCGCGCCTTGCCGCGCGGGCCATCGAGGGGCTGGCCGGGGTGATCGAGGCCGCCCGCCCCGACATGGTCCTGGTGCATGGCGACACGACGACCGCCTTCGCCGGCGCGCTGGCGGCCTTCCATGCGCGGGTGCCGGTTGGGCATGTCGAGGCGGGGCTGCGGTCCGGCAGCCTGGACCACCCCTTCCCCGAGGAGTTCAACCGCCGCGCCGTGGACGCGATGGCCGAGCTGCTCTTCGCGCCGACCGATGGCGCGGCGGCGAACCTGCGCGGCGTGGCCGGGAAGGTCGTCGTCACGGGCAACACGGGCATCGACGCCCTGCTCGGCGCCACCACCCGGCTCGCGGAGAACGCCGCGCTGCGCGAGGCGGCCGATGCCGCCCTGCCCCGCCAGCAGCCCGGCCGCCGCCTGGTGGTCGCGACGGCGCACCGGCGCGAGTGCCAGGGCCCGGCGCTCGAGGGCATCTGCGACGCTCTGCTGGCGCTCGCGGCGCGGCCGGACGTGCAGGTGGCCTTTCCCGTCCACCCGAACCCGGCCATCGCGGGCCCGGTGACGCGGCGCCTGTCCGGGCGGGACAACATCCACCTGCTGCCGCCGCTGCCCTACCTGCCCATGGTGCGGCTGCTCTCCCGCGCGGCGCTGCTGCTGACCGACAGCGGCGGGCTGCAGGAGGAGGCGCCGGCGCTCGGCCTGCCCGTGCTCGTGCTGCGGGAGGTGACGGAGCGGCCGGAGGCGCTGGCCGCCGGGGCCGCGCGCCTCGTCGGCACCTGCCCGGCGCGGATCGTGGCGGAGGCGGCGCGGCTGCTGGACCACCCCGGCCACCACGCCGCCATGGCCCGCCCCGTCTTTCCCTTCGGCGATGGGCAGGCGGCGGAGCGCATCGCGGCGGCCGTGGAGGCCTGGACGCCCGCCGGCGCCGTGGCCGGGTGAGCCGCGCCTGCGTCATCGGGCTCGGCACCATCGGCCTGCCCACGGCCGCGCTGCTCGCCGCCCGCGGATGGCAGGTGGCCGGCTGCGACACCGACCCGGCCGTGCTCGCCGCCGTCCGGGCCGGCCGGGCCCCGTTCCGGGAGGTCGGACTCGACGCGCTGGTGCGGGCCGCCGTGGAGTCGGGCCGCCTGCACGCGGCGGCGGAGCCGGCAGCGGCGGATCATTTTGTCATTGCCGTCCCGACGCCGCTCGCGGAGGGGCGGCGCGCCGGCCTCGCCGCCGTGTGGGCGGCCACCGACGCCCTCGCCCCGCTGCTGCGGCCTGGGAACACGGTGATCCTCGAATCGACCTCGCCCGTCGGCACGACCGAGCGCCTGGCCGCCCGCCTCGCGGCGCTGCGCCCCGACCTGGTGCTGCCCCGCCCCGGCGGGGCGCCCTGCCCCGGCACCGTCCATGTCGCCTACTGCCCGGAGCGCGTGCTGCCCGGCCGCATGCTGGAGGAGCTGGCCGCGAACGACCGCATCCTGGGCGGCGTCGGCGCGGGCTGCGCTGCGGCCGCCCTGCCCTTGTACGAGGCCTTCGTCGCCGGGCGGATCGAGCTGGCCGCAAGCCGCATGGCGGAGCTGGTGAAGCTGGCGGAGAACGCCTTCCGCGACGTCAACATCGCCTTCGCGAACGAGCTGGCCGGGATCGCCGAGGGCCTCGGCCTCGACCCGTGGCAGGCCATTGCCCTCGCCAACCGCCACCCGCGCGTGGACATCCTGCGCCCCGGGCCGGGCGTCGGCGGCCACTGCATCGCGGTGGATCCCTGGTTCCTCGCCGAGGCGGCGCCCGGCGCCGCGCCGCTGGTGCGCGCCGCGCGGGCGGTGAACGATGCACGGCCGGCGCAGGTGGCCGCGCGCATCCGGGCGCTTGCGGTGCGCTTCCGCGCGCCGGTCGTCGCGCTCTACGGCCTCGCCTACAAGCCGGACGTGCAGGATGTGCGCGAGAGCCCGGCGCTCGCCGTCGCCCGGGCGCTGGCCGCCGATCCCGGCATCGAGGTCGTCGCCTGCGACCCGATGCTCGACACGGCGCCGCCGGGCGTGGTTCTGGTGGAGGAGGCCGAGGCGCGGGCGCGGGCCGACATCGTCGCCTTCCTCGTGGCGCACCAGGCCTTCCGGGCGCTGTCCCCGGTCCTGTTCCAGGACAAGGCGGTGGTGGACGCGGCCGGCCTCTTCCCCTGACCGCTACCCGCGCATGAGGGGCTGCCCCGCGAGCAGCCC
>DASQNQ010000117.1:0-14041 GCA_035644895.1 Acetobacteraceae bacterium
GACGCGTGCCCAGGCCGTGCGGCCGGCGAGCACGACGAACAGGACGAAGGAGATGGCGACCCAGAACTTCGGGTCGAGCCAGAAGTGCGCGTAGGCGTGGTCCATCGTCTTCTCCTCAGCCCTGGCCACGGGCGGCGAGCGCCCGGTCCACGGCAGCGCCCACGGTGGCCTTGTCGGCGCGGCCGGCCAGGCGGGTGACCAAGGCCTCGGCCGTGTCGGTCGAAACCTGGCGCAGCGCACCCATGGCGGCATCGCGTGCCTGGGCAATGCGTGCCTCGGCCTCCGCGATCTGCTGGTTGAGGCGCGCGTTCAGCGCCTCCGCCCGCTGGGCGGCCTCGGCCTGGGCGGCCTGGGTGGCGGTGGCGATCGAGGCCTGGGCCTCGGCGCGGGCGCGGGCGGTGGCCTCGCGGTGCGCGGCCATGGCGGCGTCGGCGTCTGCCTTCGCGGCCTGGGCGGCGGCGAGGTCGCCGGCGATGCGGCTGCGCCGCTCCTCCAGCACCTGCTCGACGCGCGGCAGGGCGTAGGCCGACATGATGTAGTAGAGCAGGCCGAAGATGATCAGCAGCCAGACGATCTGGGCGATCATCAGCGGATTGCCGAAGTCGAGCTGCGGCATCGTCCGATCCTCAGATGGTGAAACGGGGCGCCGGCCGTCTGCCGGCCGCGCGCCCCGTCCGTGCGTCCACCCGAACCCGCCGGAAGCGGCGGGTTGCGGCTGGTTCAGGCGAAGAGGATGAGGAACGCGATCAGCAGGGCGAAGAGCGCGACGGCTTCCGTCAGCGCGAAGCCCAGGATGCCGATCGGGAACACCGCGTCGCGGGCTGCCGGGTTGCGGGCCACGCTCGTGATGAGGGAGGAGAAGATGTTGCCGATGCCGAGGCCCACGCCGAACAGCGCGATGACGGCAATGCCGGCCCCGAGGGCCTTGTAGGCGGCGACGTAGGCGACCGGATCCATCGGTGAAGTTCCCTTGCTTGTTCCGGGTGGTGGGAGGTCTGGACGGCGCCTAGTGCAGGTGCACGGCGTCGTGCAGGTAGATGCTGGTCAGGATCGCGAACACATAGGCCTGCAGGAGGGCCACAAGGATCTCGAACCCGACGAGCGCGACGTTGACCGCCAGCGGCAGCACGGCCACGAAGGGGCCGATTGCGCCGAGGCCGCCGAGCAGCACGATGAAGGTCGCGAAGACCTTCAGCATCACGTGGCCGGCCACCATGTTGGCGAAGAGCCGGATCGCCAGGCTGACCGGACGCGAGAGGTAGGAGACGATCTCGACCGGGATGATGATGGGCGCGAGCCAGAGTGGCGCGCCCTCCGGGAAGAAGTAGCCGAAGAACTTCTTCCCGTGCAGCGCCAGGGCGACCACCGTGATCAGCACGAAGACGATGAAGGCCAGCGCGAAGGTCACCGCGATGTGGCTGGTGAAGGTGAAGGCGTAGGGGAACAGCCCGATCAGGTTGCCGAACAGCACGAAGGTGAAGAGCGTGAAGACGAAGGGCACGAATCGGCGCCCCTCATGCTCCCCCACCTGTCCCTTCACGAGGCCCGAGACGAACTCGTACATGCTCTCGGTCAGCGCCTGCAGCCGGCCCGGCACCACGGCGCGGGCGGACATGCCGAACATGACAAGCGCCGTGATCAGCCCGGCGGCGAGCAGCATGTGTGCGGAGGACTGCGTGAAGCCGACGGACGCGCCCACAGGGCCGAACACGGTCCCGAGCTCGAACTGGCTCAGCGCGTCGATCGTCTTGCCCTCGGTTGCCACGCCCCGGCTCTCCAGCTTGCGCGCCGCCCCTGGTGCGGGGCGCCGCCGAACATTGGTGCCTAACGGCCGGGCGTGCGGCGCGGGGAGATCAGGCGATAGACGTTGAGAACCCCGGCGACGCTACCCAGGACGAAGAAGAGCAGGAAGAGCCACGGCCAGGTGCCGAGCCAGCGGTCCAGGAACCAGCCGAGCCCCACCCCCACGACGAGCGCCGAGACCACCTCGACCCCCGCCCGGAACCCGATTCCCCAGCCGGCTGTCGGCAATGCCCCTTTTCCACCCGGCGGGGGATCCATCCCCTGCCTGGCCCGGGCCTGCCTCAGCCGCTCCTCGAAACCGTCTTGTTCCGGCACGCTTGCTCCTTCCCGGTTCTCCCCCGGAAGGCGTGCGGGCCTTTACGGCCCAGCCGCCCCACTGTCAAGCTGACGCCGTCACGTCCGCCTCCGCCGCGCCGTCGCCGATGAAGCCGCCGGACTGGCGGCGCCACAGCCTTGCATAGACCCCGCCGCGCGCCAGCAACTGCGCATGCGTGCCCTGCTCGGCCACCCGCCCGCCCTCCAGCACCACGAGCCGGTCCATGCGCGCGAGGGTGGAGAGGCGGTGGGCGATGGCGATCACCGTCTTGCCCTCCATCAGCGCCTCGAGCCCCTGCTGGATGGCGGCCTCCACCTCCGAGTCCAGGGCCGACGTCGCCTCGTCCAGCACCAGGATGGGCGCGTCCTTCAGCAGCACGCGCGCGATGGCGACCCGCTGGCGCTGGCCACCCGAGAGCTTCACGCCGCGCTCCCCCACCTGCGCGTCGTAGCCGGCGCGGCCGCGCCAGTCCGTCAGGCCCCGGATGAACTCATGCGCCTCGGCGCGGCGTGCCGCGGCCTCGACCTCGGCATCGGTTGCGAGGGGGCGGCCGTAGCGGATGTTGTCGCGGATCGAGCGGTGGAGCAGGGCGGTGTCCTGCGTCACCATCCCGATCGCGGCGCGCAGGCTCTCCTGCGTCACGCCTGCGATGTCCTGGCCGTCCACCAGGATCCGTCCGGCTTCCGGGTGGAAGAAGCGGAGCAGCAGGTTCACCACCGTCGTCTTGCCCGCGCCGGAGTGGCCGACCAGCCCGATGCGCTCGCCCGGCCGGATGTCGAGATCGAGGCCCTGCAGCACGCTGCCGTCCGACCTTCCGTAGGAGAAGGCCACCTTCTCGAACCGGATCGCGCCCCGCGTGACGCGGAGCGGCAGGGCGCCACTCGGATCGGGCGCCGTGGGCGGCACGGCGATCGAGCCCATCGCCTCCTGCACCACGCCGATGTTCTCGAAGATGCCGGCCACGTTGTAGGCGACCCAGCCCGACATGGAGGAGAGCTGCCACGCCATCGGCACGGCGGCCGCGACCACGGCGAGGGGCACCTCGCCCCGCGACCATAGCCAGACCGCGAGCGCCGCCGTGCCCGTGATCATCGCGGCGTTCAGCACGGCGAGCAGGACGGCGTTGAGCGTCACGAGCCGGGTCTGGGCGGAGAAGTCGCGCGTCAGGCGCTCCACGCCCTCCCGGACATGGGCGTCCTCGTCCTCCGCTCGGGCGAAGAGCTTGACGGTCAGGATGTTGGTGTAGCTGTCCACGATCCGCCCCGTGAGCGCCGAGCGCGCCTCCGACGCCGCCCGCGCCCGGTCGCGCATCCGGGGCACGATGAGGCGGAGTTGCAAGACGTAGAGGACGAACCAGAGGCCGATCGGGATGGTCAGCCGCCAGTCCGTGCCGGCCAGCACCACCAGCGCCCCGGTGCCGTAGACAAGGATGTACCAGACGGCGTTGACGCACTGGACGACGCTCTCCCGCAGGGCCGGGCCGCCCTGCATGACGCGGTTGGCGATCCGGCCTGCGAAGTCCTCCTGGAAGAAGGGCAGGCCCTGGCGGACCACGTGCCAATGGCCCTGCCAGCGGATCAGGGCCGTGACCACGGGGACGATCGCCTGCTGGGTGACCAGGTTCTGGCCGAGCACCGCCAGCGGCCGGCAGGCCAGCAGCACGAGCGCCATGGCGCCGAGCGACCAGCCCGCCTCGGCCCAAAGCTCGCCCGGCCCGTGGGTCTCGAGCAGCCCGACCAGCCGGCCGATGAAGACCGGGATCAGCAGGTCGAGCAGCGCCATGCAGAGCCCCGCCACGAAGAGCAGGGCGAACAGCGCCCGGGCCTGGCGGGCGAAATGGAGGTAGAAGCCCACGAGGCTCCGGGGCGGCGGCTGGTCGGGGACGGGCACGCCGAACCAGCGGGAGGCCGGGGTGCCCGGCGGGGCGACCGGGTCCACGGCGGTCTCGAACAGGCGGAACAGGGGCATGGCGGGCTGAACGCGGCTGCCGGCCCATGGTGCGGGGCCTGGGGGGCAGAAATGGCCCGGTGGTGGCCCGGCGCCGCCGGCCTCGCCTTGCCGGGACGGGTGCGCGGGAGTAGGAAGCCCTCCGGGCGCCTTCAAGGCCGCCGACCAGCCAGAATTCCCCTCGGGACGGAACTCAAGGACCGCGCATGGCCCGCAAGAAAATCGCCCTCATCGGTGCCAGCAACATCGGCGGCACGCTCGCCCACCTGATCGGGCTGAAGGAGCTCGGCGACGTCGTGCTGTTCGACGTCTTCCCGGGCGTCGCCGCGGGCAAGGCGCTCGACATCATGCAGTCCGGCCCGGTGGACGGCTTCGACTCCGAGATGGCGGGCACGGGCGACTACGCGGCCATCAAGGGCGCGGACGTGGTGATCGTGACGGCGGGCTTCCCGCGCATGCCCGGCATGAGCCGCGACGACCTCGTCTCCAAGAACGCCGGCGTGATCGCGCAGGTGGCGGAGGGCATCAAGGCCAACTGCCCGGACGCCTTCGTCATCGTCATCACCAACCCGCTCGATGCGATGGTGTGGGTGATGCAGCAGAAGTCCGGCCTGCCGCCGGAGCGCGTGGTGGGCATGGCCGGCGTGCTGGATTCCGCGCGCTTCCGCCTGTTCCTGGCGCAGGAGTTCGGCGTCTCGGTGGAAGACGTGACGGCCTTCGTGCTCGGTGGCCATGGCGACACGATGGTGCCGCTGACCCGCTACTCGACGGTCGCGGGCATCCCGGTGCCGGACCTCGTGAAGATGGGCTGGACGACGCAGGAGAAGATCGACGCGATCGTCAAGCGCACGGCGAACGGCGGCGGCGAGATCGTGAAGCTGCTCGAGAAGGGCTCGGCCTTCTACGCACCCGCGGCCTCCGCCATCGCGATGGCCGAGAGCTTCCTGAAGGACAAGAAGCGCGTCCTGCCCTGCGCCGCGTGGCTCAAGGGCCAGTACGGCATCGACGGCCTCTATGTCGGCGTGCCCGTCGTGATCGGCGCCAAGGGGGTGGAGCGCATCGTCGAGGTGCAGTTCACGCCCGAGGAGAAGGCCGCCTTCGACAAGAGCTGCGACTCGGTGCGCGAGCTGATCGAGGCATCGAAGAAGCTCGTCGGCTGACCCCCTCCGGCGGGGCGGGGGCCCTGGTCCCTGTGTCGCCGCTTCCCCCTGACCCGCCGGAGACCACCGGATGAACATCCACGAATACCAGGCGAAGGAGCTGCTGCGGCGCTACGGCGTCGCCGTGCTTGACGGCCATGTCGCGACGACGGTCGAGGAGGCGGTCGCGGGCGCGAGGCGCCTGCCCGGCCCCGTCTATGTCGTGAAGTCGCAGATCCACGCGGGTGGCCGCGGCGCGGGCCGCTTCAAGGAAGACCCGAACGGCAAGGGCGGCGTCCGCGTCGTGAAGTCGGTGGACGACGTGCGTGCGGCGGCGGAGGCCATGCTCGGCAAGACGCTCGTCACCAAGCAGACGGGCGGGGCTGGCAAGGTCGTCAACCGGATCTATGTCGAGGATGGCTGCGACATCCGGCGCGAGCTCTACCTCGGCCTGCTGGTGGACCGTGACACGTCGCGCGTCGTCATCATGGCCTCGACCGAGGGCGGCATGGAGATCGAGGAGGTGGCCGAGAACCACCCCGAGAAGATCCTGAAGGTCGCGGTGGACCCGGCGGCCGGGATCTCCGGCTACCATGCGCGCAAGCTCGCCTTCGGCCTCGGCCTCGAGGGCAAGCAGGTGGCCGCCTTCACCCAGTTCGTCACCTCGCTCTACGGCGCCTTCCTCGAACTCGACTGCGCGATCGTCGAGATCAACCCGCTGGTGGTCACGGGCGCCGGCGGGATCGTGGCGCTGGATGCCAAGGTCTCCTTCGACGACAACGCCCTGTTCCGCCACAAGGACCTGGAGGGGCTGCGCGACGATTCCGAGATGGACCCGAAGGAGCTGGATGCCACGAAGCACGACCTGAACTACGTCGCGCTGGATGGCGAGATCGGCTGCATGGTCAACGGCGCGGGCCTGGCCATGGCGACGATGGACATCATCAAGCTGTATGGCAGCAGCCCCGCCAACTTCCTCGACGTCGGCGGCACCGCGAACGCGGCGCGGGTGACCGAGGCGTTCCGGATCATCACCTCGGACGCGAACGTCAAGGCCATCCTGGTCAACATCTTCGGCGGCATCGCCAAGTGCGACATGATCGCGACCGGCATCGTGGAGGCGAGCAAGAACCTCTCGCTCAAGGTGCCGCTGGTCGTGCGGCTCGAGGGCACGAATGTCGAGCTGGGCAAGAAGATCCTGGCCGAGAGCGGGCTCGCGATCATCGCGGCCGACAACCTGGCCGACGCCGCCCAGAAGGTGGTGGCGGCGGTAAAGAAGGGCTCCTGACCGATGGCCGTCCTCGTCGACAAGCACACCAAGGTCATGACCCAGGGCTTCACCGGCGCCCAGGGCACCTTCCACGCCTCCCAGGGCATCGCCTACGGCAGCAACTACGTGGGCGGCACGACCCCGGGCAAGGGCGGCACGATGCACCCCGAGCTGAACCTGCCCGTGTTCAACACGGTGGCGGAGTGCCGGGAGCGGACGGGCGCGGATGCCTCCGTCATCTACGTGCCGGCGCCCTTCGCGGCGGATGCGATCCTGGAGGCGATCGACGCGGAGGTCCCGCTCATCATCTGCATTACCGAGGGCATCCCGGTGCTCGACATGGTGCGGGTGAAGCGGGCGCTCTCGGGCTCGAAGTCGCGCCTCGTCGGTCCGAACTGCCCGGGCGTGATCACGCCGGATGCGTGCAAGATCGGCATCATGCCGGGCCATATCCACCGCCGCGGGTCGGTGGGCATTGTGTCCCGGTCAGGGACGCTTACCTATGAGGCGGTGGCGCAGACCACGGCGGCCGGACTCGGCCAGTCCAGTTGCGTCGGCATCGGCGGCGATCCGGTGAAGGGAATGGACTTCCTGGAGGTGCTGGAGCTGTTCCTTCACGATCCGGAAACGAAGTCGATCATCATGATCGGCGAGATCGGCGGACAGTCGGAGATCCAGGGTGCCGAGTACCTGCGGCGCGAGAATTTCGGGCCCGGCAAGCCGAACAAGCCTGTCGTGGGCTTCATCGCGGGCGCGACGGCCCCGCCGGGGCGGCGCATGGGCCATGCCGGCGCGGTGATCTCTGGCGGCAAGGACACGGCCGACGCCAAGATGGACGCGATGCGCAGCGCCGGGATCCACGTGGCCGACAGCCCAGCTGCGCTCGGGTCCACCATGGTGAAGGCGCTGAAGGGCTGAGCCCGTCCGGACAGGTATGAGGATGAAGCCGCCCCCGCCTGGGGGCGGTCGCGTGTCGGGCGGAAGCCCGCAGATAACGGCGGGCGCAAGCCCCGGTTGAGGAAGACAAACGGCGTCCGCAGGGCGCCCGGAGGAGATTGAGATGGCCGGTGTGGACATCCTCGCCAGTGCGATGTCGGGCGCGAACGCCGCCTTCCTCGCGGATCTCTACGCCCGCTGGACCGAGCGGCCCGAGAGCGTGGATGCCTCCTTCCAGGAGCTCTTCGCCAGCCTGAACGACGAGGCGCGGGCGATCCTCGGCGATGCCTCGGGCGCGTCCTGGGCCCCGCGCGTCCGCGGCGCCTTCGGCCCCGACCCGGAGGCGCCGGCTCCGGCGAAGAAGGGAGAGAAGGGCGCCCCGGCGGCCGCGCCGGCGGTGGACAAGGCCGCTGCGCAGCGGGCGGTGCTGGACAGCATCCGCGCGCTGATGCTCATCCGCTCCTACCGCGTGCGCGGGCACCTTGAGGCACGGCTCGACCCGCTCGGCCTGCAGGTGCCCAAGCCCCATCCGGAGCTGGACCCGAAGACCTACGGCTTCTCGGACGCCGACATGGAACGTCCGATCTTCCTCGACATGGTGCTCGGCAAGGAATACGCGACGCTGCGCGAGATCCTCGCGATCTGCCGGGCGTCCTACTGCGGCTCGATCGGCGTCGAGTTCATGCACATCCAGGACCCCGACCAGAAGTCCTGGATCCAGCGCCGGATCGAGGGCGCGCCCTGGCTCAAGGCGTTCGACGGCGGCGAAAAGCGCAAGATCCTGCAGCAGCTGACCGAGGCCGAGGGTTTCGAGAGCTTCTGCGCGCGCAAGTACGCGACGACCAAGCGCTTCGGCATTGAGGGCGGCGAGAGCACGATCCCGGCGCTCCAGGCGGTGATCGAGGTGGCGGCGGCCGGCGGCGTGGGCGAGATCGCGATCGGCATGGCCCATCGCGGGCGGCTGAACGTCCTGGTGAACGTGGTGAAAAAGCCGTACACGGCCGTCTTCTCCGAGTTCAAGGGCGTCTCCTCGGCGCCCGAGGACGTGCAGGGCTCGGGCGACGTGAAGTACCACCTCGGCACCTCCACCGACCTCGACATCGGCGGGCGCACGGTGCACATCTCCCTCCAGCCCAACCCCTCGCACCTGGAAGCCGTGGACCCGGTGGTGGTCGGCAAGGTGCGCGCGCGGCAGGACATGGCGGGCGACACCAAGGGGCGCCGCTCCGTCATGGGCATCCAGCTCCATGGCGACGCGGCCTTCGCGGGCCAGGGCGTGGTGTACGAGACGCTGGCGATGAGCCAGCTCATCGGCTACCGCACCGGCGGCTCGATCCACATCGTCACCAACAACCAGATCGGCTTCACCACCGTCGCGGCGCACGCCTATTCGGGCCTCTACTGCACCGACGTGGCGAAGAGCATCCAGGCGCCGATCCTGCACGTGAACGGCGACGACCCGGAGGCGGTGGTGTTCTGCGCCCGGATGGCCGCCGAGTACCGCATGACCTTCGGCGCCGACATCGTGCTCGACATCGTCTGCTACCGCCGCCACGGCCACAACGAGACGGACGAGCCGGCCTTCACGCAGCCGATCATGTACAACCGCATCCGGGAGATGCGGACGACGCGCACCCTCTACGCCGAGCGCCTGGCCGCGGAGGGCAGCGTGCCGGCGGAGGAGTCGAAGTCCGTCCTCGACCGCTTCTACGCGCAACTCGAGGAGGCCTTCCAGGCCGCGTCGAGCTTCAAGCCGAACAAGGCCGACTGGCTGGAGGGGCACTGGTCCGGCCTCAAGGCCGTCGCGGTCGGCGAGGAGACGGAGCGGCTGCACGACACCGCCGTCGGACTCGACACGCTGCGCGAGGTGGGCGCGGCGCTGTCCCGCGTGCCGTCCGACTTCGGCGCGAACCCCAAGATCCTGCGCCAGCTCGAGGCGAAGAAGCAGGCCGTGGAGACGGGCGAGGGCATCGACTGGGCGACCGGCGAGGCGCTGGCCTTCGGCACCCTCCTGCTGGAGGGCCATCGCGTGCGCCTCTCGGGCGAGGACGTGCAGCGCGGCACCTTCTCCCACCGCCACGCCTACCTGGTGGACCAGAAGACCCAGGCCGAGTACGTGCCGCTGAACCACATCCGCTCCGGCCAGGCGCGGTTCGAGGCGTTCAACTCCCTGCTTTCGGAGTTCGGCGTCCTCGGCTTCGAGTACGGCTACACGCTGGCCGATCCGCGCACGCTGGTGCTGTGGGAGGCGCAGTTCGGCGACTTCGCGAACGGCGCGCAGGTCATCATCGACCAGTTCATCGCGAGCGCCGAGACGAAGTGGCTGCGCATGTCGGGCCTCGTGATGCTGCTGCCGCATGGCTACGAGGGCCAGGGGCCGGAGCACTCCTCCGCGCGGCTGGAGCGCTACCTGCAGCTCTGCGCGGAGCGCAACATGCGGGTCGGCAACCTGACGACGCCCGCCAACTACTACCACGCGCTGCGCCGCCAGCTGAAGGCGAACTACCGCAAGCCGCTGGTGCTGATGACGCCGAAGTCCCTGCTGCGGCACAAGCTGGCGGTCAGCAGCCTGTCCGACTTCGGCCCCGGCAGCGCCTTCCGCTACGTGATCCCGGAGACGGACGCGATCGCGCCGGAGGAGAAGGTGCGGCGCGTCGTGCTCTGCAGCGGCAAGGTCTACTACGACCTGCTGCAGGAGCGACGCGACAAGGGCGTGCAGGACGTCGCCATCGTGCGGATGGAGCAGCTCTACCCCTTCCCGAGGATCAGCCTCGGCAAGGCGCTCGCCCCCTACCGCAACGCGGAGGTGGTGTGGTGCCAGGAGGAGCCCGAGAACATGGGCGCGTGGAACTTCGTGGACCGCAAGATCGAGGCCGTGCTGCGCGAGCTCGACATCAAGGCGAAGCGCCCCGACTACGTCGGCCGCGCCGAGGCCGCGAGCCCGGCGACCGGCCTCGCCAAGATCCACCAGCAGCAGCAGGAAACCCTGGTGCGCGACGCGCTCGGCCTCGGCTGAGCGGGCGGCGCATCGGAACGAGGCAGGAGAGATGACGGACATTCTGGTGCCCCCGCTCGGGGAGAGCGTCTCCAGCGCCACCGTGGCGCGCTGGCTGAAGAAGGCCGGCGAGGCCGTGGCGGCGGACGAGCCGCTGGTGGAGCTCGAGACCGACAAGGTCACGGTCGAGGTGAACGCCCCGGCCGCCGGCGTGATCGAGGCCGTGGCCGCCGCCGAGGGGGCGGAGGTCGGCCCGGGCGCCGTGCTGGGCACCATCGCCGCCGGCGCGGGTGCATCCGCGCCGAAGCCCGCCGCCGCCCCGGCGCCACAGGCCGCGGCCGCGCCGAGCCCGGTGGCGCCGCCGCCGAGCGCACCCGGCCCCGTCGCCCGCCCCGGTGACAACCAGGCCCATGGCCCCGCCGCGACCAAGGCGATGGCGGAGGCCGGCGTCTCTCCCGGCCAGATCGGGGAGGGCTCGGGCAAGGACGGCCGCATCACGAAGGGCGACGTGATGGCCTTCCTCCAGAAGCCGGCCGCGGCGCCCGCGCCCTCTGCCGCGCCCTCTGGCGCGCCAGCCGCCAAGCGCACGCTGGAGGGCGGCGAGGAGCGGGTGAAGATGACCCGCCTGCGCCAGACCATCGCGCGCCGGCTGAAGGAGGCGCAGAACACCGCCGCCATGCTCACCACCTTCAACGAGGTGGACATGGGCGCGGCGATGGCGCTGCGCACGGAGTACCGCGACGCCTTCGAGAAGCGCCACGGCGTGAAGCTCGGCTTCATGAGCTTCTTCGTGCGCGCCTGCGTCGTCGCCCTGAAGGAGTTCCCGGCGGTGAACGCCGAGATCGACGGCGACGAGATCATCTACAAGAACTTCGTCCACATGGGCATCGCGGTGGGCGGGCCGTCCGGCCTGGTCGTCCCGGTGCTGCGCAACGCCGACCAGATGAGCTTCGCGCAGATCGAGAAGACCATCGGCGACTTCGGGAAGCGTGCGCGCGACGGGTCTCTGAAGCTCGACGACCTCTCGGGCGGGTCCTTCACCATCACCAACGGCGGCATCTACGGCTCGCTCATGTCCACGCCCATCCTGAACCCGCCGCAGTCGGGCATCCTCGGCATGCACAAGATCCAGGAGCGGCCGATGGCGGTGGCGGGGAAGGTGGAGATCCGCCCGATGATGTACATCGCGCTGAGCTACGACCACCGGATCGTGGACGGGAAGGAGGCGGTGTCCTTCCTCGTGCGCGTGAAGGAGAGCATCGAGGATCCGCGGCGCCTGATCCTCGACGTCTGAAGGCGCTGGCGGTCCGTGCGCGCCCCTCCCTATGATCGGCCGGGGAGGATGCACGCATGGATCGCCGTGACTTTGCCGCAGGCGCAGCCCTCGGGCTCGGCGCCGCCATGATCGGGCCGGCCGCCGCGCAGGCGTCTGACCCGCTCTCCCGCATCCTGGGCGGCGCCATCACCGACGTGCCGGGCGTGAAGGTCGGGCACTTCACGGACGCGCGCCGCCCGACCGGCTGCACCGTCGTGCTGACCGAGGAGGGCGCCGTCGGCGGCGTGGACGTGCGCGGCGCCGCGCCCGGCACGCGGGAGACGGACCTGCTCGACCCCTCGAACCTGGTGGACCGCGTCCATGCCGTCACGCTCTCCGGCGGCTCCGCCTTCGGGCTGGAGGCCGCGACGGGCGTGGTCCGCTGGCTGGAGGAGCGGGGCATCGGCTTCCCCGCCGGTCCCGCGCGCGTGCCCATCGTGCCGGCCGCCATCCTCTTCGACCTCGCCATGGGCGACCACCGCATCCGCCCCGATGCCGCGGCGGGCCACGCCGCCTGCGCCGCGGCAACGGACGCGGCGCCGGAGGAGGGCTCGGTCGGCGCCGGGGCGGGCGCCACGGTCGGCAAGCTGTTCGGCCTGCCGCGCGGGATGAAGGGCGGCATCGGCACGGCCTCGGCGCGCGTCGGGCGCGTGACGGTCGGCGCCATCGTGGCGGTGAACGCGGTGGGCGACGTGATCGACCCCGCAACGGGTGCCGTGCTCGCCGGCGCGCGGGACGCGCCGGACGGGCGCCGCCGCATCGGCGCCGCCGCCACGATCGCGCGGGGGGAGCTGCCGCCCGCCCTCCAGGCCGGGATGGCCACCACCATCGGCGTGGTCGCCACCGACGCGCAGCTGAGCAAGGCCCAGGCGCGGCGGCTGGCGCAGGTTGCGCATGACGGGCTCGCCCGCACGATCAACCCCGTCCACACCATGTGGGACGGCGACACGCTCTTCGCGCTCGGCACCGGAAGGGCGGGCGTCACGGGCAACATGATGGCGCTCTCGGTACTCGCCGCGCAGGTGGTGGAGGCGGCCGTGCTGCGTGCCATCCTGAAGGCGCGCGCCATCGGCGGCGCCGGCGTGCCGTCCCTGCCCACGGCCTCCGACCTCGCCTGAACGCGGGCGCCCTGCCCTCGTCGGGACGGCGAGGGCCTGCCGGCCGTCCCGGTGCCGACACCATCGCGGTGGACCGGCAGGCCGGTGGGCTCCCCGGGACGACCGGCCCGGAAAACCGGCGTGCTGCGGACATCGGGGTGGATGGGCGGCACGGCTCGCCTCTTCGCCGCCGCCCTGAGGGCCACGAAGCGGTGGACGGCCACCGACGCCTGCCAGCGCGGCTGCGTCCCGGCGGCTATCCGCAACCGGGCAGCTAGATGCCGCCCTCAGTCCGACGCGCAGTGTCCACGCCGCCATCGGTGGGCCACGCCACCTCGCGGCGGGTGGGCGGTGTGCCGCGCTGGAGCCGGTCGAGCTTCGCGTGCGCCAGGGCGAGCTCGGAGCGTGCGGCGCCTGCGTCCGCCTGCGCCGCTGCCAGGCGCGCCTGCGCCGCGGCGGCCTGGTGCATCGCCTGTTCCAGCCGCACGTCCGGGCCCTGTCGTGTAGTCCGGCGGTCCGGGCGTAGTCGCACCGCGGCGCAGGCGGCCAGGAGCGCGATGGCGGCCAGGAACGGGCCGAGAGCCTCCCCGGCCGTTGCCGCGAGCGCGCTCTCCACGCGGCCCGCCGCCATGACATGGACCACCACGGCCGCGAGGAGCAGCGCGAAGACGGCACTCGGCAGGCCGAAGATCCACCACGCCGCGAGCACGCCCGGCAATGCCAGCAGCACCTCGGCCGGCAGGGGGAGCAGCAGGATCAGGATCTCGCCGATGAACACGGCCCAGAGCGCAAGGCTCGCGGCGCCCAGATCCCGGAGGGGGGAAGGCCAGCGAACCGCGTCACCCCGCAGCTGGTCAAGGATGGTGCGGAGGTCGGATCGGCCGGGCATCGGAAGGCTCATCAATTCTGGATCGACAGAGGGAAAGCCGTGCCAGGAAGGGCTGGTTGCATGACACGTCGAAAAAGTTGCGGCTGCCGCGTCGGGCGCCCTCGCACTTCCGGCAGGTCCGGTGGTTGGCGGCCGATCGCCTGTCCGGACCTGTTGCCGACGGGGTGGGGACAAATGCACCGGTGGGACATGTCGCAAGGCACAAGAAGCGATAATCACTGGAAAGAAACGATACATGACGGGCGATGTATGCTTGGCCACAACCGTGCCGAAGACCTGCGAGATGCACCCCTGGACACGCCTGAGCTTCGCGACCGGCCTTGCGATAACTGTC
>DASQNQ010000118.1:0-7503 GCA_035644895.1 Acetobacteraceae bacterium
TGGGCGGCGGCACGGGCCGACTCGGCCTCGGTCAGGCCAGCCTCGCGCCCGGCCAGCGCCTCCGCCGTGGCGGTGATCGCGGCCTCCGCGGCCTCCAGCGTCTCCGGTGCGACGCGCGCCGCCTCGGCCGCCTCGCGCTCCGCGTCCAGTCGCGCCTGCCCCTCGCGGAGGCGGGCGGCGCGGGCCACCGCGGCCTCGTGCTCGGCCGACAGCGCCTCGGTCCGCGCCGCGGCCTCGGCGGCGGCCTCCGTCGCGCGCTCGGCGGCGCGTCCGGCCTCGGCCACGGCTGCGATGGCGGCGGCCTCGGCGGCCTCCGCCTCCGCGCTCCGCCCCGGCAGCGCGGCCTGGGCCGCCTGCAGCGCCGCCATCTCCTCCGCGAGCCGCGCGGCGGCGGCCTCGGCATCGGCCATCGCACGGGCCGCGTGGTCGAGGTCGCGCAGCAGCGTCTCCCGCCGGCGCGACGCGGCATCGAGCGCCGAGCGCGCCCGCGCCTCCTCCGCCGCCACCGTCTCGGCCTCCACGCGGCGGCGTTCCAGCGCGGTGCGCGCCAGGGCCTCGGCCTCGCGGGGGGCGGGCAGGTCGCGCTCCGACTCGAAGGCGCGGATGGTCGCGGCCTCGGCTGCCGCCTCCGCCGTGCCGGTCGCGCGCCGCGCCTCGAACAGGGCCTGCCGCGCGGCCGACAACGTGGCCTGCGCGCGGGCGCGCAGGATCGCGAGCCACTCCGTCTCCGCCCCGCGCACGAGCCCCGAGATGTTGCGGTAGCGCGCGGCCTGCCGCGCCTGGCGCTGCAGCCCGCCGCGCTGCGTGTCGAGCTGCCCGAGCAGGTCCTCGGCGCGGCCGAGATTCGCCTCCGTCTGGCGCAGCTTCAGCTCCGCCTCGTGGCGCCGGGCGCGCAGGCCGGCGATGCCCGCCGCCTCCTCCAGCACCATGCGCCGTTCCTCGGGCTTGGCCTGGATGAGGGAGGAGACGCGCCCCTGGCTGACCATGGCGGAGGAGCGTGCGCCCGAGCCGATGTCGGCGAACATGGTCTGCACGTCGCGCGCCCGCAGCTCGCGCCCGTTCACGCGGAAGGAGCTGCCCTCGCCGCGCGCGATGCGGCGGACGATCTCGAGGTCCTCGGCCTCGGCGTTCGGCGGGGGCGCGAGGCCGGCGGCCTCCTCCAGCACCAGGCTGACCTCCGCGAGGTTGCGCGAGGGGCGCGTCGCGGTGCCGGCGAAGATGACGTCGTCCATCTCCCCGCCGCGGAGCGACTTCGCGGAAGTCTCGCCCATCGCCCAGCGCAGCGCCTCGACGACGTTCGACTTGCCGCAGCCATTGGGGCCGACGATGCCCGTGAGCCCCGGCAGCACCTCGACCACCGTGGCCTCGGCGAAGCTCTTGAAGCCCGCGATGCGCAGCCGCGTGAGCCGCGCGCGGCGCGCCGCCTCGTCCTGCGCGGCGCTCCGCGCCGGATCCGCGGCTTCCTCCATCCTCAGCGCGTCTCGGCCACCAGCGAGGCGAAGCGGTCGAAGGGGATGTTGCCGGGCACGGTGCGGTTGCCGAAGACGAAGGTCGGCGTGGAGTTCACGTTGTGCTGGCGCTGGCCCTCCAGCCGCATCTCCAGGATCGCGCGCTGCAGGGCCTGGTCGGCGACGGCCGCGTCGAAGGCTGCGCGCGGCATGCCGGCCAGCGCCGCCATGCGGGCCAGCTCCTCCCGCGGGTTCTGGCTGAAGGCCCAGCGCTCCTGCGTCTGGAACAGGGTGCCGATGAAGGGCTCGTAGCGCTCCGGCGGCAGGGACCGCGCGACGGCGGCGGCGGTCAGCGCCACCTGGTCGAGCGGGAAGTCGCGGAACACCAGCCGCGCGCGGCCGGGCTCGATCAGCTCCCGTTTCACCTGGGGCAGCGTGTCGCGGTGGAAGTTCGCGCAGTGGCCGCATGTAAGGGAAAAATACTCGATCACCGTCACCGCCGCGTCCGGTTGCCCGGCGGCGCGCTCGGTCAGGCGCGGGTCGGCCGTCTGGGCCAGCGCGGGCGCGCCTAGCGCAAGGGCCGGGGCGGCGAGGAGGAGGGTGCGGCGGGCGGTGGTCATGCGGAAAGCCTCGGAGGGGTCAAGCCGTTCAGCGGCCTCGATAGACGCCGCGGGCCAGTCTTTCCAGGGCCTCTCGCAGCTCCCCCGGCGGAAGATCGGCCAGCCGCGCCTGCACCCCCTCCGGCAGCGGGGCGGGCTTCGGCGCGGCGCGGGGGGGCGCGGCGCCGGGCGGCGCGGCCTGGACGAAGCGCAGCCGCTCGACCAGGACGCGACCGAGATGGGCGTTGATCCGCGCCGTCAGTTCGGGTGCCAGGTGCTGCAGTTCCATCGCCACGGGGCCCGAGCAGGCGAGCGTCAGGGTGCCGGCCGAGAGGCGTAGGGGCTGCGTCACCGCGGCCAGCGCCGGTCCCACCACCGCGGGCCAGTCCGCCATCAGCATCGCGCCCGCCGGGCTGCGCTTGCGGAAGGCGGGGCGCGTCAGGCGCGGCACGAGCTCCGAGACGGCGCGGGGCCCTCCCCAGAAGCGCTTGTCGTCCCCACTCTCCGCCACGCGTGACCCCCTCTCCCGCCGAGCTTCTCGCCTGGTACGACCGCCACCGCCGGCACCTGCCCTGGCGGGGTGGCACCGAAGGCCTGCCCGATCCTTACCGCGTCTGGCTGTCCGAGGTCATGCTCCAGCAGACGACGGTCGCCGCGGTCGGGCCACGCTACGAGCGATTCCTTCGCCGCTTTCCCGATGCAGGAGCGCTGGCCGCCGCACCCTGGGAGGCGGTGGCGGAGGAGTGGGCGGGCCTCGGCTACTATGCCCGCGCGCGGAACCTGCATGCGGGGGCGAAGGCGATCGTCGAGGCGGGCGGCTTCCCGCGGGATGCCGCGGGGCTGCGCGCCATCCCTGGCATCGGCCCCTACACGGCCGCGGCCGTCGCCGCCATCGCCTTCGGCGAGCCGGTCGTGCCCCTCGACGGCAACGTGGAGCGCGTGACGGCGCGCGTCTTCGCGGTGGAGGAGCCGCTGCCCGGCGCGCGGCGGCGGCTTGCGACGCTGGCGCAGGGCTGGATGGAGGACGAGGCGGCCCGGGCGCGGCCGGGGGACTTCGCGCAGGCGCTGTTCGACCTGGGCGCCACCATCTGCACGCCGCGCCGGCCCGCCTGCGCCCTCTGCCCCTGGCGCGGGGGCTGCGCCGCGCAGAGGGCCGGCGTCCAGGAGGCGCTGCCGCGCAAGGCGCCGAAGCGCGAGAGGCCGCACCGCCAGGGCGTCCACTTCCTGGCCGAGGACCCCGCGGGCCGCCTCCTGGTCCGCCGCCGCCCGCCGGAGGGGCTGCTGGGCGGCATGCTGGAGCTGCCCGGCACGCCCTGGCGCGCGGAACCCTGGCCTGAGGCGGAGGCCCTAGCCCACGCGCCCCTGCCCGGCCTTCACTGGACGCGGGTGCCGGGTGACGCCCGGCACGGCTTCACCCATTTCGACCTCTCCATGGGCCTGCTGCGCGCCGCGGCCTCGGGGCCGGCGCCGGAGGGCTGCGCCTGGATGGAGCCCGCCGCCGCCCGCGCCGCCATGCCGACCGCGATGCGCCGGCTGCTGGACCTTGTCTTAACCTCAGGTTGATAAACAGCGCTCCACATGGTTGATTGCCCCCTTGCCCGTGGGGGAGCGCACATGCCTGGACGCCGCCTGTTCTGCCTCGGCGGCGCGGCCGCGCTTTGCGGCTGCGCGCTGGTGGATGACGAGCACGCGGCGGGGCGTGAGGCGGCGGAGGCCGAGATCGGGCGCCTGCCGCCCCCGCCGCGCCGCGCCATCTCGGGCCATGAGGCGGTTGCCGCGCTACGCCGGATCTCCTCCCGGCTGGAGGGGCCGGCGCGGACCGTCTGCACCGAGATCGGCGCGGCGGTCTGCGACTGGCACGTCGAGGGCTCGCGCGACAGGCAGGCGAACGCCTTCGCCACGGGTGGCGGGCGCATCGTGGTGCATCGCGGCGTGATCGAGGCCGCGCGCAACGACGAGGAGGTGGCCTTCGTCGTGGCGCACGAGATGGCGCACCAGGCGGCGAACCACGTGGCCGAGGCGCGGCAGTACCGGCAGGTGGGCGCGGCCGCCGGCGCGATGGCGCTCGGCGTGCTCGGGCTGGCGGGCGTGGCTGCGGGGCTGCCGCCCTCCTTCGCCGTGCGCAACCTGGAGACGGGCGCGGCACTCGGCGCGCGCATCGGGCGGATCGCCTTCAGCCAGGAGCAGGAACGGGAGGCGGACTACCTTGCCGCGTTGATCCTGCACCGGGCGGGCTACGACCTCGGCCTCGCGCGCGGGTTCCTGGTCACCATGGGCCGGATCTCGTCGCGGACGGAGACGGCGCTGTTCGACACCCACCCGGCAGGGCCGGAGCGGCTGGCCGCCTTCGACGAGACGGTGCTGCGGATCCGGGGGATCGGGTAGGCTGGACAGGGCGGGGGCGGCCATGCGAGGCCGCGCCTGGAACGCCTCGACAGGAACGCCCGCCTTGGCCCTCGCCCTTCCCGCCTCCCGCCCCGCCCTTCGTTTCGCGGGGATCGCCCTGCTCGGCTCCTGGGCGCTCGCCGCCTCGGCGCAGATCGCCCTGCCGATGTGGCCGGTGCCGGCGACGCTGCAGAGCCTGGTCGTGCTGCTGCTCGGCGCGCTGGGCGGGCCGGCAATGGGCGTGGCCTCCGTCGCCGCCTACCTCGCGCAGGGGGCGGCGGGCCTGCCCTTCTTCGCGAACGGCGCGGGCGGGCTGGCGCCGCTGGCCGGGCCGACCGCGGGGTACCTTCTGGGCTTCCTGGCGGCGGCCTGGCTGGCCGGCCATGCGCGGGGCGGCGCGGTGCGCCAGGCGGCCGTGCTCCTGGCGGCGCATCTACTGCTCTTCGTACCGGGCGTGCTGTGGCTGGCCGGCTTCGTGGGGCTGGACCGGGCGCTCTGGGCCGGGTTCGTCCTGTTCGTCCCGGGCACGCTGGTCAAGACGGCGCTGGCCTTCGCGGCGCTGAGGGCGCTCGGCCGGCAATGAGGCGGGCGGCGATCAGCCGCCCTGGCGCGCGACCTCCTGGCGCAGCTCGTCGATCAGCCGCAGGCGCCCGTCCCGCGCCACGACATGCCAGAAGGTCCAGCCGTTGCAGGAGGGCGCGGCCTGCAGCTCCGCGCCGACCTTGTGGATCGAGCCGGTGGCGTCGCCGCAGCGCAGCGTGCCGTCCGCGCCCACCTGCGCCCGCCAGCGGCGGTTGCGGTCCGTGAGGTAGGAGCCGGGCGGGACGATCCCGCGCTCGACCAGCACGCCGAAGGCGATGCGCGGCTGCTCCCGCCGCGAGGGCAGGGCGAGCGCCGCGGCCTCGGCCAGCGGCTCGACCGAGGCGATGCGGGCGCGCGCGGCCTCGGCATAGCCCTCATCGCGCTCGATCCCGATGAAGCGCCGCCCGAGGCGCTTGGCGACCGCGGCCGTCGTGCCGGTGCCGAGGAAGGGATCCAGCACGACCTCGCCCGGCCCGGTGCAGGCGAGGATCACGCGGTGCAGCAGCGCCTCCGGCTTCTGGGTCGGGTGCAGCTTGGCGCCGTCCCCGCCCCGCAGGCGCTCGGCGCCGGTGCAGAGCGGGATGAACCAGTCGCTCCGCATCTGCACGTCCTCGTTCAGCGCCTTCATCGCCGCATAGTTGAACCGGTAGCGGGATTCCGGGCCGCGTGCCGCCCAGATCAGTGTCTCATGCGCGTTGGTGAAGCGCCGGCCTCGGAAGTTCGGCATCGGGTTCGCCTTGCGCCAGATGACGTCGTTCAGGATCCAGAACTTCAGGTCCTGCAGCGCGGCGCCGAGCCGGAACACGTTGTGGTAGGCGCCTATCACCCAGACGGTGCCGTCCTTGCGGAGCACGCGGCGGCACTCGGCCAGCCATTCCCGGGTGAAGGCGTCGTAGGCGGCGAGGTCGTCGAACCGGTCCCAGGCCTCGTCCACCCCGTCCACGATGCTGTCATCGGGGCGGCGCAGCTCGCCCCTCAACTGGAGGTTATAGGGCGGGTCGGCGAACACCGCGTGGACCGAAGCGGGGGGCAGCCGGCGCAGCAGGTCGAGGCAGTCGCCGACCAGCACCTGGTCGAGCGGCAGGTCGATGCCCGTGCCCATGCCCCCTGCGAAACCCCCTGCGAATCGGCGGCCCAAGATGGGGGCGGCTGCTCCGCAACGTCAACCAAGACCGGCTGACGCCCTGCCGGACGCCGCATCAACCGGGCCGAAGCCCCGCCGGTGGTGCGGGCATGGCCCGAGCCGGTGGAGCGCCGCGAGGTGCGCGGCCGTCGGGTAGCCCTGGTGGCGGCCGAAGCCGTAGCCCGGCCAGCGTGCATCCAGCCGCGCCATCGCCCGGTCGCGCGTCACCTTCGCCAGGATGGAGGCCGCCGCGATCGAGAGCGAAAGGCCATCCCCGCCCACCACCGCGCGGACCGGGCAGGGCAGCGCGGGCGCGACGTTGCCGTCCACGAGCGCGAGGCCAGGGGGCGTGCGCAGCCGGGCCAGCGCGCGGGCCATGGCGAGGTGGCTGGCGCGCAGGATGTTGATGCGCCCGATCTCGGCCGCGCTGGCCGCGCCGATCCCGGCCTCCACCACCCCATCCCGCGCGGCCTCCGCCAGGGCGGTGAAGGCCATCGCCCGCCGCGCGGGGGTCAGGCGCTTGCTGTCGTCGAGCAGCCGGGCGAGCGGCGCGGGCGGTGCCGTCCTGAACAGCACCGCGGCCGCGAGCACCGGCCCGGCGAGCGGTCCCCGCCCGGCCTCGTCCAGGCCCGCCACAGGCAGGCCGGCCGCCGCCTCCAGGTCGAAATGGGGCATCGGCGCATCCTGCGCCACGCCGGCCGGGAGGTCACCCGATCGCTGATTGCAACCACGACGGTAGCACCAGAACGAACAGAATTCCCCCGGATTGGACCAGCTTCCGGCTGACGATGCGGGTCGGGGGTGGAAAGAATATCTCATGCATTGATGCGCCGCAGCATCGGCTCTCCGCCAGCTTCAGTGCCATTTGAGGGATGCGCCAACATGATCTTCGTCCAACGCGAAGGAACCACGGGAACCGTCCGCTTCAGCGGCGACGCGGCGCGGGTGCTCGATTCGGGCGGCAAGGTGGTCGCCGACTGGACCACGGGCGGCAGCATCTCCGGCATCCCCCAGGGCGAGGGCTACCGCCTCGAGATCCGCACCGGCAGCAACGTGGTCTCGGACAACCTGGTGGTGGGCGCGGTGGTGTTCATCATGGGCCAGTCCAACATCCAGCGC
Organism: Acetobacteraceae bacterium; assembly: GCA_035644895.1. Classification (GTDB taxonomy): domain Bacteria; phylum Pseudomonadota; class Alphaproteobacteria; order Acetobacterales; family Acetobacteraceae; genus Falsiroseomonas. The sequence continues at coordinate 7,257 of DASQNQ010000118.1, forward strand.
TGGTACGATCCGCCGCCGGAGGGCCGCGCCGGCGGCGGCCTCTACGAGATGAACAGCAGCGGCAGCATCGGCACGGTGGATGGCGGCGCGGCGCAGCATTTCGGGCGCGGCTATGCCGAGGCGCTCGGCGCGCCGGTCCTGCTGGTGGCCGGCGCCCGCGGCGGCACCTCGCTTCTCGCCTCGGAGGACAAGGGCAACGGCTACTGGCTCGACACCGCGCCGGGCTCGCTCTACGCCACCATGCAGG
>DASQNQ010000119.1:0-1507 GCA_035644895.1 Acetobacteraceae bacterium
CTTCCGCACCATGGTCGGAGAAGACTGTATGCCGCGGCGGCGCGGTCCGGACCGCGTGATGCATGGGTGATGGCGGCGTGCCGGCCAGCGGCGGGGAGATGGGCGCGCGCATCCGCGCGCATGACTGGGCCTCGACGCCGATCGGTCCCATGGAGGCGTGGCCGGCCAGCCTCCGGACGGCTGTCGGGATCATGCTCGGCACCCGCCATCCGGCCAGCATCGCCTGGGGGGCGGACCTCGTCTGCCTGTGCAACGACGCCTTCGCCCGCCGCGTCGGCCCGGCACGGCACCTCGCGGTCCTCGGCCGTCCCGCGCGGGAGGTGCCCCTGCTGGTCGAGGCCGAGCTGCGCCAAGTCATGGAGCGCGGCGAGCCGACCTGGCACGAGGGACGCCCCGTTTCCGCCCGGGGGGATGGCCGGACGGAGGAGGTCCACTGGACCTACAGCCACGGCCCGATCCATGAGCCCGCGGCGCCGAACGGGGTGGGTGGCATCCTCACCCTCGTCGCCGAGACCACGGGCGCCAACCTTGCCCGGCGCGAGAGCGAGGCGCGCTACCGGTCGCTGCTCGGCGCGCTGGACGAGGGCTTCTGCGTGCTGGAGCTGATCTTCGACGAGGCCTCCCGCCCGGTGGACTACCGTTTCCTCGAGACCAACATGGTCTTCGAGCACCAGACCGGCCTGCGGGACGTGGTGGGCCGCAGGGTGCGCGAGCTGGTGCCCGGGATCGAGTCCTTCTGGCCCGAAACCTACGGCCGCGTGGCCCTGACCGGGGAGCCGACGCGCTTCGTGGACCGCGCCGGCGCCATGGGCCGTTGGTTCGACGTCTATGCCTGCCGCGTCGGGCCGCCCCGGGACCGCCAGGTGGCCGTGCTGTTCCGCGACATCACGGCACGCGTCCAGGCCGAGGGCACGCTGCGCGAGCTGGAGCGGCGGCAGGGCTTCCTGCTCCGCCTGAATGACGCCCTGCGGCCGCTCCGCGACACGTGGGAGATCGAGGCGGAGGCATGCCGGCTGCTCGGGCAGCACCTCGGCGTGGCGCAGGTGGGCTTCGGCGCGGTCGATCAGGCCCAGCAGCACGTCACCGTGCGGCGCGACTGGAACGACGGGCGCATCGCCTCGGTGGCGGGCACCTGGCGCATGGAGGATTTCGGCCCCGCCTTCATCGCCGACATGCGACGGGGCCTGACAGCGGCGATTCCCGACATCGCCGAGGACCCGAGAACGAACGCGCCGGAGGTGCGGCGCGTCTACGCCGCGATCGGCACGCGCGCGATCCTGTATGTGCCGCTGCTGCGGGAAGGGCGGCAGGTCGCCATGCTGTTCATCCACCACCCCGAGCCGCGCGCCTGGACGCCGGCCGAGGTGGCGCTGGTTGAGGAACTCGCCGGGCGGCTCTGGAGCATCATGGAGCGGGCGCGGACCGAGGCGGCGCTGCGCGACAGCGAGGCCTGGCTTCGCCTGGCGCAGGAGGCGGCCGAGATGGGCGTCTACGAGCGCGACCTCGC
>DASQNQ010000120.1:0-16637 GCA_035644895.1 Acetobacteraceae bacterium
AGCGGCGCGCCGGAGGCCGCCTGGCGCGCGGCGCTGGCCAAGCTGCGGGTGGACCCGCTGCTGCTCTCGGGCACGGCCGGGCACGCCTGAGCCTCACACGAAGGCGATCCACCGCCCCATCAGCAGCGCGCCGCTCCAGAGCAGGAGCGACGCCCAGGCCGCCGCGCGCGCATGGCCGCGCCCGATGAGCGCGCCTTCGGCCACGCGCCGGTGCAGCAGCGCGGCATTCGCGCCCGCCGCCGCGATGAGGCCGAGCTTGGCCAGGAAGGCCGCGTTCGCGGCGTAGTCCGCTGCCTGCACCAGGAACAGCGCCACGCCCGTCGTGGCCGCGAGCGCGAAGCCGCGGCGCGCGGTCCGCAGCAGCACGGGGATGGCGCCGTCCAGCCGCGCATCGGCCAGCCCCACCAGCCGCAGGTCCGCGATGATGACGGGCGCGAGGAGCAGCGCGATGCCCAGCAGGTGCAGCGCCGAGAGCAGGGGGTAGACGCCGGGCGCGGTGGCGACCAGCCGCGCCAGCGCCGTCTCCTGCAGCGCCTCCACGCCTCAGCGCAGTTCGACGCGCCTGTCGGCCACCTCGATCCATTCGGCCCGCAGCAGGTTCGGGTTCTGCGTGTTGCGGTAGGCGAACAGCCGCACGCGGCGGCCCGGCGCGATGTCCTCCGCCGCCAGGCCCCGCGCCTGCATGCGCGAGACGGGCGCAAGCTCGAAGGTCAGCGCCTGCCCGCCCTCCCGCAGCACGACGACGCCGTGCGGGTTGACGTAGGAGGAGGAGACGACCTCGCCCGAGAGGTCGACGGTCTGCGAACGGTCGAAGGTGCCCCAGCCGTGATGGGCCAGGGCGGCGGCGGGCGCGAGCAGCGCGGCGGCGACGATCAGGCGGCGGAACATGCGCGATCCCCTCTTGGCGACGCCCGCGGAGGTCCGGGCGAACGGCATGGCCCTGGAATGAGGATGCAGCGCCGCCGCCGCAAGGGGCGCGCCTACCCCGCCCGCCGCGCGGCCCGCAGCGCGAGATGCGTGCCGAGGCCGGCACAGGCCATCGTGACCGTCGTGCCGATGCCGCTGCCGGTCTCGGTCAGACCGACCAGCAGGGTCATCAGCGCGCCGAAGCCCATCTGCAACGCGCCCGCGAGCGCCGAGGCCGTGCCCGCCAGTTCGGGCCGCGCGCTGAGCGCGCCGGCGATGGCGTTGGGCTGCGTGATCCCGTTGCCGATGGCGACGATCCCCATCGGCGCGAAGAAGAGCAACAGGTTCGGCGGCAGCGCCACCACGGCCGCCAGCGCCAGCACGGCGCCGAGCGTGGTGATCCCCGTGCCGATCGAGAGCATGCGCGTGACGCCGAGCCGCGCGGAGAGCCGCCCCGCAAGAAAGTTGCCGAGGGCGAACAGCACCGACATGGCCGCGAAGGCGATGGCGAAGGTGCTCGGGCTGTGGCCCATCCCCTCCACGACCACGTAGGGCGCGCCGCCGAGGAAGGCGAAGAACACGCCGGTGGAGAAGGCCGTCACGCCCACCATCGCGCGGAAGCCGGGCAGGGCGAAGAGCGACGCATAGGCGCGCCCGATCGAGCGCAGCCCCGGCAGGGGCTGCGGCGCGGGCAGCGTCTCCGGCAGGCGCAGGAAGGCCGCCGCCGCCAGCGGGATGCCGAAGGCAAGGCAGGCGAGCATCGAGGCGCGCCAGCCCACATACTCCTCCAGCAGGCTGCCGAGGATGGGCGCGACCATCGGCGCCACCGTCATGCCCATGGTGACGTAGCCGAGCACGCTAGCCGACTGGTCCCGCGGCCAGCAGTCCCGGATCACCGCGCGCGCCAGCACCATGCCCGCGCAGGTGCCGAGCGCCTGCGCCACCCGCGCGGCGATCAGCCAGCCGAGCGAGGGCGCCGCCGCCGCGGCGAGGGAGGCCACCGTGAAGACGGCAAGCCCGCCCATCAGCAGCGGCCGCCGCCCGAAGCGGTCCGAGAGCGGCCCGTAGAAGAGCTGCCCCGCTGCCACCGCCGCGAGGTAGAGCGTCACCGTGAGCTGCACGGAGGCGACCGGCGCCTCCAGCGCCCGCGCGATGCCGGGCAGGGAGGGCACCATGATCTGCATGGTGAAGGGCCCGAGCCCGGTCATGCCGACCAGGAGCCAGATGGGCGGCAGCCGGAGAGCGGGCGACGGGGTCGCCGGCGGCGCGGCGGGTCTGGCCTGGATGTTCACGCGGAGGGGAAGCTAGGCGCGCCCCGCAAGTTCGCGAAGCCCCGCGCGGCGCCGCATGCCGAAGCCGTTACCAGCGGAGCGCGGTCAGGGCCGCGACGGGCGCGACGCCCTCCTCCGCCGCCACGGCGGCCAGGTGCGCGGCGTCCGGCGCCGCCCCGTGGGCATGGGCCGCCAGCCCCGTCAGCGCCCAGACCGCGTCGAGCCCCGCGGCCTGCGCGCCCGCCAGGTCCGTGTGCGGGCTGTCGCCCACCGCCACCACCCGCGACGTGTCCGCGATGCCCAGCACCTCCAGCACCGGCGGGTAGGCGGCCGGGTCGGGCTTGCCGACCTCCGTCGCGCGCGGCCCGCCGAGCGCCGCGTAGAGGTCGGCCAGCGCGCCCGCGCAGATCACCCGGTTCTCGCCCACCATGACGAAGCGGTCGGGGTTCACGCAGAGCATCGGCAGCCCGCGCGCCGCGCAGGCCTCCAGCGCGGGGCGGTAGGGCGCCACGTCGCCATTGCCGCGGTCGGGGTCCGGGCCGGTGTTCAGCACCCATTCGGCCTGCGCGGCGTCGGCCACCAGCTCGATGTCGAGGCCCTCGACCACCGAGAGGTCGCGCTCCGGCCCGATGTGCAGCGCGCGGCGGCCATAGCCCAGCGCCGCGCGGCCCTGCAGCATGCGGTGCGCGATCTCGCCGCTGGTCACCGTGCCGTCCCAGAGCGACCGGTCGAGGCCCATGTTCACCAGCAGCCGGTCCACCACATGCGCCCGCCGCGGCGCGTTCGACAGGAACGCCACGCGCTTGCCGCGGGCACGCAGCGCGGCCAGCGCCTCCGCCACGCCGGGATAGGGGCGCACGCCGTCATGCACGACGCCCCACAGGTCGAAGACGAAGCCGTCATACCGCTCGGCGAGCGGCGCGATGCCGTCCAGGATCCTCATCGCAGGTCGGCCCCCACCGCATCGGACACGTTCGAGAAGCCGTCGCGGCGCAGCGCGGCCAGGAGTTCGCGCCGGATGCGGCCGACGACCGCCGGCCCCTCATAGGCGAAGGCGGAGTAGAGCTGCACGAGCGACGCCCCCGCCCGGATCTTCGCCAGCGCCTGCTCACCGTTGGAGACGCCGCCCGCGCCCACCAGCGTCAGGCCGCGCCCGCGCGCGAGGCGCGCCGCCGCGCGCAGCATGGCGGTGGACCGCTCGAACAGCGGCGCGCCGGAAAGCCCGCCCGCCTGCGCGCGGTGCGTGGAGCGCAGCGTCTCCGGCCGCGCGATGGTGGTGTTGGAGACGATCAGCCCCTGCACGCCATGCGCCACGCAGGCCTCGACCACCGCGGGCAGCGCGTCCTCCGCCAGGTCGGGCGCGATCTTGAGCAGCAGCGGCGGGCGTGGGCCCGCCAGCGCCGCGCGCGTCGCGGCGATCGCCGAGAGGATGCCGGCCAGCGCCGCCTCCCCCTGCAGGTCGCGCAGCCCCGGCGTGTTGGGGGAGGAGACGTTGACCACGACGTAGTCCGCATGCGGCGCGACCGCGGCATAGAGCGCGGGGTAGTCGCGCAGCGGATCCGCGCCCTCCTTGTTGATGCCGATGTTGGCGCCGAGGATGCCGGGCAGCGGCCGCCGCAGCGCCGCGAGGCGGCGCACATAGGCCTCGACGCCGCCGTTGTTGAAGCCCATGCGGTTGATGACCGCGCGGTCCTCCTCCAGCCGGAACAGGCGCGGGCGCGGGTTGCCCGGCTGCGGGCGCGGCGTGACCGATCCCGTCTCCACGAAGCCGAAGCCGAGGCGCAGCAGCGGAAGCGCGGCCACCGCGTCCTTGTCGAAGCCGGCCGCCAGCCCGACCGGGTTGCGGAAGCGCAGCCCCATCGTCTCCACAACCAGGGCCGGGTCGTCCGGCGCCCGGTCCGCGCCCGCCAGGCCGAGCGAGAGGGCGCGCAGCGCGACGGAATGCGCGCGCTCGGGGTCCAGGCCGCGCATCAGCGGCACCATGAGGGAGGCGAGGGCGGGGGTCATGCTCGGCCGCCTTGTGCCCGGCCCCGCGCGTGATGGGAAGGCCGGTTGACCCGGCCGGGTGGCGCGGCCAGAACGCGGCCGGAACCGATCGGGGGAGAAGTGCCGTGCGCGGCCCGCTGCTCATGCTGGCCGGCATCGGCTGCTTCGGCCTGCTGGACGCCAACAACAAGCTCCTGTCCGAGGCCGGGTTCGGCGTCTGGCAGGTGATGCTGATGCGCTTCGTCGTCATCCTGGGCGGCTTCGCGCTGCTGCGCGCGGCGTGGCGCGGCTGGGGCGGCACGCTGCGGACGGACCGGCCGCGGCTGCACGCGCTGCGCGCGGCGGCGATGATGGGCAGCGCCAGCGGCTTCTTCATGGCCTTCACCCACCTGCCGCTGGCCGAGGGCTACCTCGTCTTCTTCACCTCGCCGTTCCTGGTGCTCGCACTGGCAGCAGGCGTCCTGCGGGAGAGGCCGCCGCCCGCCGCCTGGGGCTGGTGCGCGGTGGGCTTCGCGGGCGTGGCGATCGGCGTCGCGCCCTCGCTCGGGGCGGGGCAGGCGGCGGCGCTGGCAGGCTACCTCTGGGCCGCGTTCGCGACGCTCTGCTACGCCACCGTCTTCATCCTGAACCGGCAGTTGCGGGCGGAGGCGGGATTCGCGCGGGTGCTGGTCTGGCCCTCGCTGCTCGGGCTGGCGCTGACCCTGCCGATGGGGGTCGCGGAGTGGCAGGCGCCGGGGGTGCTGGAGGCCGCGCAGATGGCGGCGAACGGCCTGTTGGTCGCCTGCGCGACCGTCGCGCTGGCCGCCGCCTTCCGCTATGCCGACGCCGCGCGCCTGGCGCCCTTCGGCTATTCGGGGCTGGTCTGGGGGCTGGGCTTCGACCTGGCCATCTGGGGGAGGATGCCGGGCCTGGCGATGCTGGCGGGGGCGGCGCTGGTGGTGACGGCCTGCATCATGAGCGAGCGGGCGGCGCGGTGAACGCGCCGGAGCGAAGCGCCGGCCTCCCTGGACGGAGGACAGCGGCCGCAACGGCTCCGCCGCGTTCCCATGTCCATCACGCGTTGGCCGGGGCCTCAGTGCGTGGCGTCTGCAACACCCTTTGCCGGAGCATGGGTGGATGCGGCGCCGCGCCCGAGCGGGATTTCCAGGTCGCAGACCAGCCCATCCGCTTCCCAGGCGAGTGCAACCTTCCCGCCGAGCTGGTGGCGAAGCGTCGCGTCGAGGATCCGGGTCCCGAAGCCGCGTTGCTTGGGTGGGCCAGCCACCGCAGGTCCGCCCGCCTCCGTCCAGCGCAGTTTCAGCCGCGGCCCGGCCTCCGCCCGCAAGGCCTGCCAGCTGACGGACAGGGTTCCGTCCTGTGTCGAGAGCGCGCCATGCTTGACGGCGTTGGTGGCAAGCTCATGGATTGCCATCGCCAGCGACTGCGTCACCTCGGGCGGCAGAACCACGTCCGGCCCGTCCAGATCCGCGCGCGGACGCCCGCCTTCAAGGGTGTCGGCCAGGAAGGGCGACAGCTCGGCCTCCACCAGCGTCCGAAGGTCCGCCCCGGCCCAACGGCGACCCGCCAGGAGGCTGTGCGCCCGCGCGAGCGCGCCCACCCGGCCTTCGACCGCCCTGGCATAGGCAACGGCATCCTCCTTCGGGGTGAGCCGCATGGCTGCCTGCACCACGGCCAGCGCGTTCTTGGCGCGGTGGTCCACCTCCCGTGCCAGCAGCGCCTGCCGGTCATCGGCTTCCTTGCGCTCGGTCGTGTCCAGGTTGACCCCCGAGATGCGGGCCGGCAGCTGCTCTCCCGCCGCGGGCACGGCCTCGCCACGAGAGAGCAGCCATCGGACCGAGCCGTCAGGACGCGCGACACGGAACTCCATCTCGAAGCTTCCGCCCTCCTGCGCCGCATGGAGCCTGTGCCGTTCCACCATCGCCCGGTCGGCCGGGTGCACCTGCGCGAGCAGCGCGTCGAAGGTGACCGGTGCGTCCGGGGCCAAGCCCCACATCTCGTGAAACAGCCTGGAGACGGTGACCGAGGCCCTGACCCTGTCGATGTCGAAGGTTGCGAAGCGCGCGGCATCGGCTGCCCGGCGCAGGCTTTCCTCGCTCGCGCGCACCTCGGCGGTCCGTTCGGCGACCCTTGCCTCCAGCTCGCGGTTCGTGCGGGCCAGTTCGATCCAGGCACGTTCCAGGGCGAGCGCCGCCACGGTGTCCCGCCGCGCCTGGCGGAGGCCGAGGACGGTGATGGCAAGGAGGGCCAGCGCCGCGACGCCGGCGAAGGGAGCGTAGTTCAGCATCCGCGCCCGCCAGACGCGGGCGATCGCCGCCTCCGAGATGCTGAGCGTGAGATAGACTGGCAGGTCGCCGACGCGGTGGTAAGCAGCCCGGCGCGGCTCGTCGCCCTGGGGAGACACGAAGCCGATCTGACCTTCCACGGGTGACGCGGCGATGGCCTGCCGCAGCCCCGTCGGAGGCAGGACGAACGCCGCCCCGGGTGGGGGCGGGGGGTGCTGCGCAAGGACATCCAGCGCCTCGGCGCGCATGAGCGTCAGCCGCGCGTCGAAGGGCAGGCGTATCCGCGCCCAGTAGTCGGTGAAGTAGGCGAGTTCCGCGGTCACCGAGGCCATGCCCCGGAATGCGCCACCCGCATCGGTCAGAGGGCGCGCGAGCAGGAAGGTGGGCCGGCCCGTGACCCGCCCGACGATGCGTTCGCCGACGGTGACCCCGACGCCCCCCTCACGCGTCTGCCTGAACACGGCCCGGTCCGCGGCGTTCGACGCCGGGGCCGGGAAGGCGAAGGTGGTCAGGCGCAGGTCGCCCGCTGCATCGTTCAGCCAGACATGCTCGACATAGGGCAGCGCGTCCGCCAGTTGCCTGAGCGCGCGGCGCAGATCCTCGGCGCCGCCAATCTCGCGCCAGTCACGCTCCTCGGTCGCGCGGGCGGCGTAGCGCAGCGCCACGTCCGCCACCTCGAAGAGACGGCCCGCATGGTCCGCGAGGAGGTAGGCGGTGCTGGCGGCCTCCCGCGTCGCCTCACGGTGTGCTTCGCGGCGCATGTCGGAGGCGAGGAGAAGAACGCTGCCGGCCAGGAGCAGGAGACCCAATGCGCCACTCAGTGCAACGAAGCGGCCAGCATACCGCTTGACCACGGCACCCGACCCCTGGAGCCCGGCGGATTCCCTTTCCGGCACCTGCAATAATGCGCCCCACCGTGACGATTCGTCATCGACCATAGTCTCGGACGCCGAGCAAAGTAAGATTCTTTTTTATGCAGCGGGACCGCGCGATTGCCAGCGGTCCGGCGCCGGCCGCACACGGCTTCTTCCCTGACGCGCTGCCCGCTTCAGGGCTGGCCCGTCCCGCCGGGCGCCGGGGCCGCGCTGCTGGCGTGGGCGGCCGCCCGCGCGGCGGCTATTCGTCCGCCCGGCTCCTGCGGCGTGCCTCGATCTCGTGCTGGTGGACGGCGTCGAGGATCTCGCTCGGCACGGATGCGGCCGGGCGGGAGTTGATCGCCCGGATGGCGGCGATGTCGAGCTTCGGCTTGCGGTCCGCCGTCAGCAGGCCGTTCGTCTCCTGCTCCGTGTCCGTCAGCTGCGTGTAGCAGAAGCCCGCGATCCCGGTGCTGTCCAGCAGGGCACCGACCAGCGCGCCATAGAGCGCCAGCAGCCCCTGTGCATCGCCCGTCGTGGCGTAGCCGAACCAGGCCTCCCCCTCGGCCGGCTTGATGCTGAGGCCGCCGAACTCGCTGACCACCACCGGCTGCTGCTCGAAGGTCTGGCCATCGACCAGCAGGCGGTTGTGCGCCGGGCGGATCGCCTCGAAGGTGCGGCGCAGGGCGTCGGCGGAGCCGTAGCGCTCCGTCAGCCTGGCTGGGTCGGAGGCGTAGTCGTGCACGCCGAAGATGTCGCCGATGGCGTTCTGCCAGCCGTCGTTGCCGATCACCGGGCGCGTGGGATCGAGCGTCCGCGTCAGGTGGTACAGCGCCTTCACGTAGGCGCGCTGGGCCGGGTCGTGCTCCAGGTCCGGCACGCCCCAGCTCTCGTTCAGCGGCACCCAGGTGATGATGCAGGGGTGGTTGAAGTCGCGCCGGACCACCTCCGCCCACTCGCGGGTGAGGCGCTCGGCGGCGCGTTCGTCGAACTGGAAGGCATTGGCCGCCTCGCCCCAGACCAGCACGCCCAGGCGGTCGCACCAGTAGAGGAACCGCGGATCCTCGACCTTCTGGTGGATGCGGATGCCGTTGAAGCCGAGTTCCTTGACGAGCTCCACCTCCCGCCGGATCGCCTCGTCGCTCGGCGGCGCCAGGTGCGATTCCGGCCAGTAGTTCTGGGCAAGCACCAGGCGCAGGAACAGCGGCACGCCGTTCAGCAGCAGCCGGCCGTCCACGGCCTCGATCCGGCGCAGGCCGAAATAGCTCTCGACCCGGTCGAGCACGGCGCCGTCCGCCCCCAGCAACTCGATCGAGGCGTCGATCAGGTGGGGGTGGTGGGGCGCCCAGCAGACGTCGCGCATCCGATGGACGCGCCGGGGCAGGACGACCTCGCGGTCCAGCAGCGCCCCGTCCAGCGCGAAGGTGTCGTCCGCCAGCGGCCGCCCGCGGAGCGTGAGGCGCAGGCGAAGCCGCGTCGCCTTGGCGGCGCGCCCGCCGATGCGCAGGCGCATCCGGACGGCGAAGCGCTCGGGATCGGCGGTCCACCGCACCCCCTCGACGAAGGTCTCGCCCAACGGCTCCAGCCAGACCGGCTGCCAGATGCCGGTGGTCCGGTGGTACCAGATCTCCGCCGGCTCGCGCTCCCAGTACTGCTTGCCGCGCGGCTGCGTCAGGTCCAGCGGGTCGTCATGGGCGCGCACCACGACCACCTGCTCGGTGCCCGGCGAGAGCCAGGCCGTGATGTCGAGGGTGAAGGGCGTGTGCCCACCCTCATGCCGTCCGGCGAACTGGCCGTTGACCCAGACCTGGGCCTCGTAGTCCACCGCGCCGAAGGTCAGGTGCAGCCGGGGCGGCCGCTTCTCGGTCGGAAGCTCGAAGACGCGGCGGTACCAGACCACGGGGTGGAAGCCCCGCTCCTGGATGCCGCTCGCCGGGGATTCGGGCGGGAAGGGCACGAGGATCTCCCGGTCGAAGACGTCGGCGCGCCCCGGCCAGCCCTCCCGGATCCCGCGATCCTCGTCGTCCAGGGCGAAGCCCCAGCGGCCCCGCAGGTCGATCCATCCGGCGCGGCGGAGCTGGGCCTGGGGGTGCCTGGCAGGCGCCAGGTCAACGGTTGCGTCCAACGTCGAGGTCCTCGGCAGGGATCCGGGAAAGACCCGGCGCGGCGCGGATGCGAGCAGACCGGCCGCCTTGCCTCAAGGCCTGCGCCTGGGGCGAAACGGCCCGGGCGGCGTGCCCGGCGCAGCCCGCCTCAGCGCCAGTAGGCCGGCTTGCCGCTCCCCGGCTCCAGCCGGCGGTCGGTTCTCCGCCGGACCGCGCCGTAGCACTCGCAGGAGGCTGCCTCGAGGCCGGGGCGGTCGGTGACCTCCATGCGGCCATGGGCATAGGCGATCAGGCCCGCCTTCTGCAGCGTCCCCGCCGCCACGGTGATCCCGGCGCGGCGCACGCCGAGCATGATGGACAGGAACTCGTGCGTCATGGGGAAGCTGTCCCCCTCGCACCGGTCATGCGCCATCAGCAGCCAGCGCGCGAGCCGGTCCTCGATGTGGTGGCGCCCGTTGCAGGCCGCGGTCTGCGAGACCTGCACGTGGAACGCCAGGGCATAGCGCAGGAGGTGCGCCCACGGGGCGGGCCGGGTCTCCACCTCCTCCCGGAACGCCGCCGCGTCCAGCCGCAGCGCGGTGCACCCCGCCTGGGCCAGGGCCTCGTGCGGCGAGGCATCCAGGCCGGAGAGGAGGGACAGGCCGACGACGCCCTCGCGGCCAATCATCCCGACCTCGGCGGAGTCGCCGTTCTCGAAGTTGGCCAGCATGGAAATGTAGCCGGCTTCGGGGAAGTGGACGGCCGGGATGGGATCGTCGGCCACGTAGAGGGTGTGGCGGACGGGAAGCTCGACACGCTCCAGCCGCGGCCACAGCCGGGCAAGCTCCCCGGGCGGCAGCGCGGCGAGCAGCCGGTTGGGCGAGGTGGGCGTGAACTGGTCGGAAAGGGCCATGACGGGCTCCAGCGACGGGGTGTCGACGGGAGCACACTCGTGTCTCTCAGCTGCCCGCGTCGGAACGGGCGCGGCGGGCGGTGACCATCACATGGTGACGCGGGTCCGCCGGAACACCGGGGCAGCTCAGCTGAATTCCGGCCGGGCGGCGTCAGCGCCAGAACGGCTTCCGCGCCGCGCCGGGCGGCCCCAGCAACCGGTCATAGGCCCGCCGGGCGGTGCCGTAGCACTCGCAGCTCACGGCCTCCAGGCCGGGCCGGTCGGTGATCTCCATCCGGCCCCGCTCATAGCGGATGAGGCCCGCCTTCTGCAGCGTCCCCGCCGCCACGGTGATCCCGGCGCGGCGCACGCCGAGCATCATGGACAGGAACTCGTGCGTCATGGGGAAGCTGTCCCCTTCGACCCGGTCATGCGCCATCAGCAGCCAGCGCGCGAGGCGCTGGTCCACGTGGTGACGCCCGTTGCAGGCCCCCGTCCGCGCCACCTGCTCGAAATGCGCGAGCGCGTAGCGGTTGAGGATGGGGCGGAGCGACGGGATGCGGTCCAGCGCGTCGCGGAACGCACCCGCCTCCATCCGGAGCGCCGTGCCCGGCGACTGGACCAGCAACTCGAAGCCGTCGCGGTCGGCGCCGAGCAGGATGGCCAGCCCGACCAGCCCCTCCGGGCCGACGAGGCCGATCTCGGCGCTGTCGCCATCCTCCATCGGGGCGAGGCGGGAGACGTAGCCGCTCTCGGGGAAGTGGACTGCCCTGATCGGCTCCTCCGGCGCGTGCAGGATCTGGCGCGCCGCGAATTCGACCGGCTCGAGCAGCGGCCAGAGCCGTGCGAGATCCTCGGGCGGCAGGGCCGCGAGCAGGCGATTGCGCGGCGCGGGACGCGCAGCCGGGTCGGAGGTTGTCAAACGTGGCTCCCGCAACGGAATGGTCGGCGGGAGCCCGGTCAAGTCTCTCAGCCGCCTGCGCCGGAAGGATCTCGGCAGGCGATCGGCAAGCTATGGGTCGTCCGGCGCCGGGTGTCTGTGCGGATGCGTACGGCTCCGGCGGAAATCGCCGCGCGGCGGGCTCCTGCGCGCGGGCGGCGTCCCACGCCGTCCCCGCCCGCGCATCATCCGCCCGGCCAGGCATGCGAATTCCGACCGGAAGTGCGGTAGCGAACAGACGGCGCCATGCCGGGCGCCTAATCACGGTGCCCGCCAAAATGGCGCGGAGGATGTTGCGAGTGCTGCCAAGAATGGACAGCCAAGCGGCCGCACTTGGCCTCGATGCGCGGGTGTTGGCTGCCGACAGCTCCACCGACGGCAAAATCCAGAGAGCGCCTGTTGCGGCAAGAGGTCAAAGGCGTGACGATCCGAGGCCGACGGCCGACGGGACCGCGTCGGCGAACGCCGTCCCGCGCGAGGGGGCCGAGCCGGCGCGCCTGATCCTCGACAGCGCCACCGGCTACGCCATCATCACCCTCGACCCGAAGGGCTGCGTGACGGGCTGGAACGAGGGGGCACGGCGCATCCTGGGCTACGACGGCGCCGAGATCATCGGGCGCCGCGCCGAAACCTGGTTCACCCCGGAGGACCGCGCCGCCGGCGTGCCGACGCTCGAGATGTGCCGCGCGCTGGAGCACGGCCACGCCGAGAACGAGCGCTGGCACCTGCGCAAGGGCGGGACGCGCTTCTGGGCGAGCGGGCTGATGATGCCGCTGCTGGATGCGGGCGGGCAGCCCTCGGGCTTCGTGAACATCCTGCGCGACAGCACGGAGGCCCGGGCCGCGGAGGAACACCGCGCCCTGCTGCTGGTCGAACTGGACCACCGGGTCAAGAACACGCTGGCCACCGTGCAGGCCATCGCGACGCAGACGGGGCGGATCACGGGCGCGCCGGACGCCTTCCGCGAGTCCTTCACGGCCAGGCTGATGGCCCTTGCGCGGTCGCACGACATGCTGACCCAGGGCGGCTGGGACGGTGCGCCGCTGCAGGCGGTGATCGGCGGAACCCTGAAGCCCTACGAGGGCGTGCCGGGCCGCGTCGCGATGGCGGGCCCCGCGGTGCGGCTGGCCCCGAACACGGTGGTCACGCTCAACCTCGCCTTCCACGAGCTTGCCACCAACGCCGCCAAGTACGGGGCCCTGTCGCCCGCCGGGGGGCGGGTCGAGGTGACCTGGGCCCTGCGGCGGTCCGAGGCCGGGGTGCCGATCGTCGAGATCCTGTGGCGCGAGCGCGGCGGGCCGGCGGTGCGGCCGCCGGAGCGCCGGGGCTTCGGCTCGCGGTTGCTGGAGCGCGGCCTGACGCAGGAATTCGCCGGCACGGTGCGGCTCGACTTCCTGCCGGAGGGCGTCGAGTGCCACATCTGCCTGCCGCTCGCCGGCAGGCCCGAGGCGCGGTGAGGGACAGGGCGCGTTTCGGCGCGGTCAGAACCCTTCCGGGAACAGGTGCACCCCGTCCGCCCCCAGCGGCACCGGCGTCGCGCTCAGCACCGCCGAGACGGGCAGCGGCCCGTAGAGGTGCGGGAACAGCCCCGGCCGCTTGCCGCCCGAGGCCGGTTCCCAGCGCAGCGCGTCGCCCAGCAGGGCGGCGTCGGCCTCGACCAGCCAGAGGTCGGGCTCGCCCGCCCGGTGCTTCCGCGCGCTCTCGCGCAGCTGGGACGCGGTGGAGAAGTGCAGGAAGCCGTCGCGCCGGTCGTCCGCGCTGCCCGCGTACTCCCCCGCGCGTTCCGCCGCACGCCAGTCCTCGCCGCGCACCAGGGTGTAGATCGTCCGTTCCATGGCGCGGCGGCCTATCACGCCTCCGGCCTGTAGAACACCAGGCCGCCGAGCGTGGCGCAGGGCGTGCGGCCGATCGCCCAGCGGGGCAGCCTCTCTTCCGGGTGGAAGTGGGTGGCGCCGCCCGTCGGGTCCGGCAGCGCGCCGGCGAGCGCGCGGGCCGCGATGCGCGTGCAGGCGGCAAGCTGCGCGTCGCCCTCGGCCACGGCCAGCATCGCGGCGCGGCGCGGGTGGCGCGGGTGCCAGCAGGCGAAGACGAAGGGGGAGCGGCACGCCGCCGCCACGCTCCCCAAACCACGCGCGCGGTTGACCGCGAGCGCGGCGAGGCCCTCGATGGCGCGGACGGGCCGGCCCGCGGCCTCCGCCCAAAGGGTCAGGGCCAGGATGCGCGCGCCGGTCACGGCTGCCCGTCCTGCCCGCGCAGGCCGAAGCCGATGCCCCCCCGCGGCAGGTGCTGGCCGGAGACGGCGGCCGCGGCGGTCGCGGCGCGGCTCACCTCCTCCAGCTTCTCCTCGATGCGCAGCAGGTGCAGGGAGAGGCGGCTGTCGAGGTCGCGGATGAGCGAGAGCGGCACGTAGGTCCGCGCCACCTCCAGCTTGAAGGCGGCCAGCTCCTCCCGCGTGCGGTCGAGCCCGGTGGCGGGCGGCGCTTCCGCCCGGCCCGGATCACGGCCCCCCTCGCGGCCCAGGTCACGCCGCAAGAGGTGCAGCATCCAGGCCACCAGGATCATCAGCGGCGTGTCGGCGGCGGCGACCAGGGTGCCCGCCTCGGGGATCTCGGGTGTCATTGCGGCACTCCTTGAACCGGGATGGGCGTGGGCCCACCCTCCGTTGCGATGTGGAACGAGCCCTATCTCGAGACCTGCTGCCGCTCCGCGCTCCACCGGCTGACGCTGGTGGGCGGGGCGGGCCGCCCGGACGGGCTGAAGGACGGGCCGTGCCTGGAGAGGCTCGGCACGATGGGCCTCGCGCGGCTGCGCGATGACGGGCGGCACGAGATCACGCCCGAGGGCCAGGCGCGGCACGCGCTTGAGATCCGGCGGCGCGTCTCAGCCTGAGCCGCGCCAGGGGCGCGTGACGCCGCCGGCGGGCGGCAGGCTGGGCAGGCGCACCGGCTCGGCCAGCAGGCAGCCCGCGACGGCATCGAGCGCATCGTCCCGCGCGCCGCGGGCGTCGGGGCGCCACTCCGCCATCTCCCGCGGGAAGGGGGTGCGGAAGACGCCCTCATGCGCCGAGAGGCGACGGGCTGCGAGCACCGGGTCGAAGGCCGCCAGGATGCGCTCCGCCTTCGGGCGGCGGCTCGTCTCCTCCAGCACGGCGCAGGCCGCACCGGCGCGCGCCATCTCCCGCCGCAGCAGGGCGGGCAGGAAGCGGCCGAGGCCGTTGGTTTCCACCCGCACCACCGGCAGCATCAGGTCGCGCGCGATGGCCGCGACCTGGCGGCATTGCTGCGTCGCCGGGTCCTCCGCCGCGTCCGGGTCCTGGGTGATCCAGGCGAGGCGATGGAGGTGGAAGCGCGCCTCCGCATCCGCGTAGACGGCGGCCAGCACGGAGCCGTCGCCCGCCGCGCCGGCCCGCCCGAAGGCCGGGTCCCACCAGCCGCCGCCCGAGACGAGGCGCCGGCCCATCAGGCTCAGCAGGCCGCGCCCGTTCGCCTCCCGGTACTCGGGCTCGGCCGCGTAGCGGGCGACGAGCGCGGGGTCGAGCCGCGCGGCCTCGGGCGCGAGCGCCTCCAGCATCATCTGGCGGCGGAAGGCGAGGGGGCCGACGCGGCGGCGCAGCGCCTCCACGGCGGCCGCGGTGAAGCGCTCGGGCCAGGCGGAGCGGCCGGCCCCGTCCAGCAGCGGCAGCACCATGCGGCGGCAGTCGGAGAGCGGCCCGGCCTCGGCGTACAGCGTCTCCTCCGTGTGCGGCGTGCCGACGAACAGCGTGGTGCCGCCGGGCACCAGCACGAACTCCGCCTCGGTCAGGCGCGTGCGCAGCTCCTCCCGCTTGCCCGGCGTGTCGCAATTGCCCGCGACCTCCACGTCGTCGCAGACGATCAGCTCCGCGCGTGCCCCGGTGATGTTGCCGCCGATGCCGGCCGCCAGCATGGACGCATCGCGCAGCACCGCCTGCCGCGCGACGGTGAAGCGGTCCGCCGCCCAGGATGCCTCCGCCCCGCCCGGCAGCAGCGCGCCGCAGAGCGGATGCCGCCCGAGGATGCGCCGCACCGTCGCCACCATGCGCGTCGCCAGCGCCTGGTCGGCAGCGAGCACGAGGATGCGCGTGTCGGGCTGGCGATACAGCCGCCAGGCGCAGAACAGCCCGACGAGGGTGGACTTGCCGCAGCCGCGGAAGGCCATCAGCAGCAGGCGCGTGTCGCCCGCCTCCCATCGCGCCTCCAGCCAGGCGAGGATGCGGCGGTGGACGGGCGGCGTCGCCTGGCCCGAGAGGCGGTTCCAGATCCAGACGAACTCGGTGAGCGTCGCCGGGGCGGGACTCATCCCTCCTCCTCCGCCATGCCCTCGCGCGCGGCGCGCAGCGCCTCCGCCGCCGGGTCGCCCTCCGGCGGCTCGAGGCCCGCCAGCTCGCGGATCGCGGCGAGGTGCGCGAGCGCCGCCTTCGCCGCGCCGTGATGCGCGGCAAACGCCTTCGGGTCGTCCACCGAGGCGGCGCCGAGCTGCACGAAGCGCGCATAGTCCGCGGCGACGCGCGCGACCGCCTCCTCCAGCGTCTCGCGCGGGAGGGGCACGGGCGGCTCGTGCTTGCGTGCGGCGCGCCTCACGACTTCACCACGCGCACGCGCACCGTGCCCGGGTTGAGGTCCACCGCGCCGCCCGTCGGGTTCCACAGCCTGACCGTGACGGTGCCCTGTGCTCCGATGCCGGCAAGCAACGGCAGGGTGGTGGAGGCGGACCAGGCCGCCTGGCAGAAATCCCCCGGCATGGCGCCGGGCACCGCGACGTTGAGCGAGGCGGTGGCACCGGCGGCCAGCGAGGGCGGATCCCACGCCGCCTCCGCCCGCAGCTCCCGCAGCCCATGCGGCAGGTCCGGCAGCCCGAAGAGCAGCGGCGCGGAGGCGCCCGGATCGGTGAAGAGCCGCATGGCCCGCACCTCGTAGTCGGCCGAGAGGCGGCACACCCCGATCACCGCGAAGGCGACCTGCGGCGCGAGGCGGATCGCCTGCAGCCGGGTCAGCCCCGCATCGTTCATGTCGGCCGAGCCCTGCCACCAGCGCGCGGCGGCGTTCCACTGCACCGACTGGCCCGACAGCAGCACCATCCGCCCGTGCGCGTCGGTCAGCAGCGTGCGGTCCGCCGCGAAGCACATGGCGAAGATGCGCGGGTTGTCGGCGTCCACGGCCAGCGCGAACTCATGCGCGTTCGTCGTGTCCACCACGAAGCCGAGCGCCCGCCCGCCGGAAAGCGTCACGCCGCGGTTCGTCAGCGCGAAGCCATCCAGGCCGGGAAAGACGAAGTGCTCCAGGAGGCTCGGCGTGCCGGCGACGTTGGAGGAGAGGCAGGCCAGCCGGTCGAACCCCGTCTCGTTCGCCGTCCAGCGGAAGGCCGCCGCGCGCAGCGAGGGGACATCGGCCACCAGGCGCGTCAT
>DASQNQ010000121.1:0-9049 GCA_035644895.1 Acetobacteraceae bacterium
CGATGAAGTTCGCCCCTCCCACCACGATGATCTCCGCGTCGGGTATTCCGTCCGCCTGCCGGCTCTCGGCATTGGGGTTGGAGAGGGTTTGCACGCCGTCCATCTGGATGAGCGTGAACCTGTCCCGAAGCTCGTAGCGCACCTGGGGACCGCCGGAGCCGCTGAACTCGGCCGTTCCGATGAACTGGAAGGTGGCGTCGGTTGGTTCACGCCTGCCGAACATGTTGATGGTCGAGAGGTCGATGATGTCGCCGCCCGGCACGCCCGCGCCATCGAAGTCGGCGATCGCATCCGCCTCATCGCCGAGACCCGTGTCGGCCACGCCGGAAGTGAACGCACCCGTCCCGGCGTCGAAGGTGGCATTCACCCCGAAGACGAAGGTGTCGGCGCCTTCGCCGCCCCGGACCACGTCCCTGCCGAAGCCGCCCGCGATCCGGTCGTCGCCTTCCTGGCCCGACAGCGTGTCGTTGCCTTCACCCCCATCAAGCGTGTCGGCGCCGCCGCCGCCGCTGACGCTGTCGTTGCCGGCCCCCGCGCCGATCGAGTCCGCGCCCGGCGTGCCGACCAGGGTGTCGTTGCCCAGCGTGGGCGTGTTGGGCGGCGAATCGCCGAGCCCGGTGAGCTGGGCGAGCGTCGCGCCCCGCACGTTGAGGAGCTGGACCCAGTCGTTGTTGCCGAGGTCGTCGCCGTAGTGCACCCACTGGCCCGCAGCGCCTTCCTCGGTGTACAGCTCCGCTCCAGCGGGAAAGACGAGCCTGTCCGTGAGCACCTGGAAGCCGGCAATCTGGTCGTGGGGCAGGGCGCCGCCGTCGCCGTAGCCGAAGAGGAACACGTCCACCCCGGGGCCGCCCGAGACCAGGTCGACGCCGGGCCCGCCGCTGATCGTGTCGGCACCTGCACGGCCATCCACCTGGTCGTCGCCGGCCAGCGCATTGATGACGTCGTCACCCGAGGTGCCCCTCAACGTGTCGGCGCCAAGCGTCGGGGTGTTCGGCGGTGGGCCGCTGCCCCCCAGGAGCAGGTCGAGCGGCGCGCTGTAGACGCCGAGCAGCTGGACCCAATCGTTGTTGCCGCGGTCCTCCCCGTAGTGGATCCACTGCCCCGCCGCGTCGTCCTCGGTGTGCAACGCTGCCCCGGCCGGGAAGACGAGCGTGTCCCTGCGCAGCTCGAAGTCGGTGATCACGTCGTGCGGCAGGTCCCCGCCGTCCCCGTAGTTGAAGGCGAAGACGTCCTGCTGTCCGAGGCCGCCGCTCATCACGTCGGTGCCGGGCCCGCCGGTGATCGTGTCGAGGCCATTGCCGCCGCTGACGGTGTCGTTGCCCGCCAGCGCGTTGATGGCCTCCGAGCCGTCGGTGCCGGTGATCGAGTCGTTGCCCGGGGTCGGCGAGGGCGAGTTGGGCGCGGTGAGCTGGTCGAGCGTCGCACCACGCACGCCGCGAAGCTGCACCCAGTCGTTGTTGCCGCGGTCGTCGCCGTAGTGAACCCACTGGCCGGCCGGGTCGTCCTCGGTGTGCAGCGCCACGCCAGCGGGCAGGGCCAGCCTGTCCACGCCCACCTCGAAGTCGGTGATGACATCGTGCGGCAGGCCACCGCCATCACCGATGCGGAAGACGAAGACGTCGGCCCCGCTTCCGCCAGCCACCTCGTCGTAGCCCCGCCCGCCCGTGATCACGTCGGCGCCTTCGGTGCCGCTCAGCTGATCGACCTGATCCGTGCCCGTGACGTCCGCCATTGCCTTCCTCCGGATTGAGATCTTCGGCCTTGTCCTCGATCCGAGGCGGCCGTTCGGAAGGATGAGGCACCGCTCATGCAACGGTCCACCGCCTGGCATTCCCACAAGCGTGTGTAGGCATCGCGTGATCGCAACCTTGGCGCAGCCTGCTCATGCCGGCTCGATCCGGACCGTGTCGTCTGGCACCCCGCGGGGACGGACGGCTGTTCGGTGGCGCGGCGTGCAGGCCAGGACGTACCGCAGGCCCCGATAAGGACGCAGGCAGATGCCGGCCTGCTTCTCTCGATCGTCGACGGCAGCCCGGGGATGAGGCGGGAGGCGAGCGGGAATGCGTGGCGTTGCACCACCAGCCTCCAGCCAAGGGTATCGGGCGCGATGAGGTTGGCCGTAAGCGTCGTGGCAGGCGAGGTGCCGGCGACGCTTCGCTCCCGCACCGAGCGGCACGCGTGGAACGCCGTCATCCGCGTGTAGATCGCCACGCCTGGCTGCGCAGCGCCAGCATCGCCGCGATGTACGGCTGCGGCCGCCACCCTCGTTTTCCGGCGCGTCATCGATTTGGATGCGCACGTCGCCGCGCGGCGTGATGCTCGAGCGGGACGATGGATCTGCTGGTGATGCTGCTTCATGCACCTTGCCTCGAGCCAAACCGAGGCCATCCTGCGCGGCTCGATGCGTCTGCCGATCTGTGGCACCGGCCTGATGCCGTTCGGCCGGTGCGACTGACAGGAATCGAGGCACGGCCAAGCGCGTCAGCCCTGGCGCAACTCGCACTTGGCCGTGGGCGCCGAGGCCGGGCGGGGTCGTCGCCTGCATGCCGCCCCATCCGCTTGAGGGCCGGCCTGCCACCGCCATGCAGCGCTGCCGTAGTGCTGACGACCGGGAACGAACAGCTGCAGGCTGAGAGCGTCCTGGCCCTTCCGCGCAGATGAGGTTGCGATGAGGTCCAGCGCGGCCTTCGCAGTCACCGGCCGCCGCAACGGCATCAGGAGATACGGCCGGGCGCGGGATGCCGCAAAGCTGTTCTCCGACCCTGCGCGCCGGATGGCGACGCATCCTGGCACTGCGGCCCTGTCACGCTGATGAGGTCCGGCCGGGACGGACTCGTCTGTTCAGGCCAACCGTCGGTCAACCGGGCGCGGCATCTGCCCCGGCCATCGTTCTCCGTCCGCGATCGTCCGCCAAGCCGTCCCGCGCTACGGCCTGTTCAGCCTCGACCTGCGTGGCGTCGGGCTCAGCCTTGCCGCGCCCGCATCCAGTCGTCTGCTGCTGGCCGAGACGGCGACCGGGCGGATGCGGCCCAACTCGCCTTCGACTTCGGCCGGGCCTGACAGGGGGCGGCGTGGGGCGCCCGGCTGTGCGGTGCCCCGGTAGAACCATAGTGATTCCAATAAGATAGAGGATTCACCTCCGGAGTCCGCCCCGCTAGGCTCCGCCGCGTGCCTCGTCCCCTCCGCACCCACCAGCGCCGCGTGGCCGGCGTCGTGCAGGCCATCGCCTCCGGAGAGGCGGCCGAGGTCCGTGACATCCTGGCGGCAGTCACGCCCGGGGGCGGCAAGAGCCTGCTGCCGGTGATCGCGGCCGCGCGGCTGATCGAGGCAGGCGTGGTGGAGCGGGTCTGCTGGATCGTGCCGCGCGACAGCCTGCGCCTGCAGGCCGAGGAGGCCTTCGCCGACCCGGGCTGGCGCGAGGCGCTCGGCCACGGCCTCTCGGTGCGCGCCGCCGAGAACGCGCCCGACCCGTGCCGGGGCCTCGCGGGCTACGTCACCACCTACCAGGCCGTCGCCGCCGCGCCCGACCTGCACCTCGCGGAGTTCGCCAGGGCCCGCTACCTGATCGTCGTCGACGAGATCCACCACCTGCCGGCGCTGTCGGATGCCGAGCCCACCGGGCGCGTGCCGTCCGCCGATGGCGAGCCGGATGCAGAGGCCGCCTGGTCGCGCGCCATCCTGCCGCTGCTGGAACTCGCCCGCGTGCGGCTGCTGCTCTCGGGCACGCTGATGCGGGCCGACGGGCGCGGCATCCTCTGGCTGCCCTACCGCGCCGGCGGGCGGGCGCGGACGCGCGAGGTGGAGCTGGAGGCGCCCGGCTGGGCGGTGGTGGGCTACTCGCGGTCCGAGGCGCTGGCCGAGCGCGCCATCCTGCCCGTCACCTTCGGCGCCGTGGCAGGGGAGGCGCGCTGGCGCGACCCGGAGGGCCTCGAGCTCGGCCCGCACGCGCTGGATGCGGACTACGAGACCACGCGCGCGGCGCTCTTCACCGCGCTGCGCACCGGCTTCGCCGAGGAGCTGCTGGACGCGGCCTTCGACACCACGCGCCGGCTGCGGGCCGAGCGTCGGGGAGGCCTTGGCCTTGTGGCGGGCGAGGCGGCGCGGGGCCTCGGCAAGCTGCTCGTGGTTGCGCCCGACCAGGCGCAGGCCCGGCGCTACCTCGACCACATCCGGGCGCGGCTGCCGGAGCGGCGCCGGCTGGTGGATGCGCGCCTCGCCGTCTCGGACGAGCGGGACGCGGCGGAAACGCTGGCCGCCTTCCGCCTGCTGCCCGAGCCCGCGATCCTGGTCACCGTCGCCATGGCCTATGAGGGGCTGGATGCGCCCTCGGTGGCGGTGGTGGCGAGCCTGACCCACATCCGCTCCCGCCCCTGGCTCGAGCAGATGATCGCGCGCGCGACGCGGGTGGACCCGGATGCCGGGCCGTGGGCCGCGCAGCGGGCCACGGTGTTCCACCCCGACGACCTCATGTTCCGCGCTTTTCGCCGGAGGATCGAAACCGAGCAGGGCACGGTGGCGCGCCAGCCCAGGGCGCGGGCAGGGGAGGGGCTGCCGCCCTGGCTCAGGGATGCGCTCGACGGCCCGGCCCGGCCAAGCATCGTGCCGCTCTCCTCCAGCGCGACGGGGCTGCGCTACGAGCGGCTTGCGCCCGGCCCGGCCTTCACGGCGGCCGCGCAGGCGGCCCGGTCGGAGCCGGGGGCGGAGCCGGCCACCCCCCAGCAGGGCGCGACGCCCTCGGCGCAGGAGCGGCGGCTGCGCCAGCGCATCGGCGAGATGGTGGCGGTGCAGGTGGTGGAGGACGAGGAGGCGCTGCGGCTGCCGCGGGGCGTGGGCAACTACCACCGGCTCAACGCCGTGCTGAAGCGCGTGATGGGCGGCAAGGGCCGTGGCGAGATGACGATCGCCGAGCTGGAGGCCGCGACCGGTTGGCTGGAGCGCAACAGGCTCGCCGACCACCTGCACCTGGTGCAGGGCGACCCGCGCTACGCCTTCACCGCGCGCCGCGTGGCCTCGGCCGAGCGGCGCCGGCTGGCGGATGCCGGGCAGCGGGCGCTCGATGCAGGCGAGGCGGACGCGTGGTGGAGACCGCCGGTCGGGCGGCCCGCATCAGCACGGAGGCGCCGGGCTGGGTAGATGCCGGCGCGCGGCTCGGCACGCAGTGCAGGCCGTGGCATCGCCGGCGAAGACTTGGCCGGTAGTGGCGTAGAGTCGCCAGGTTCAAGACGTTGTAGGGCGAACCGCCGTTGCGCAACCCGAGCGTCACGTCCATGTTTCCAAGGTGGTCGCCGATCTGTTGTTCGATCTCGACGTCTGCCGGGAGCTTTGCGCTCAGGCAGAGCCCGCGGCGACCACGAGTTCCACGCCAACACTGCCAGCTTCCGGAGTTCCATGTCCGAGATCGACCGCGTTTTTGCACGCTTCGGAGGGGGTCATCCCGCCGCAACCGAGCAGCATGAACTTCGCAGCATCCCCCGTCGGGGCGCCGCCGCCGGCAGTCGGGTTGTCACGGTCGTGCACCGGCGCACACCGGGTGCGACGGGTCGCGAGGGCGGGGCACACCAGCCCGCGCGCAACGTCCATGCCCAGACCTGGGACGAGGGCTTCCCGGTCAGGTCAGCGCCGCTGCCGCCGGCGGCAACGCAGCCCGACACGGCGACAGCGGCCGAACCTGTGGCCCATGTGATGCCGGCCTGGAGGCCCGCGAGCGTTACCTCCGAGGCTCATCCGTCATCGTCACCCGCCGCTCGGCCAGAGCCGATGCAGCCGCGAGGCCAGTCCAAGCGTGGAGCGAAGGTCACCACCGCACGGAGCTTCGCCGACCCGTTCGACACCGGCGACGACGGCGCGAACTGCCTGCGCTGCGGCTACTTGGTCGAGCCGGCACGGGAGCGGCGTGGGCACCTGACCTGCTCAGGGTGCGGCTAGCCCAGGCGCAGGATGACGCCCTCGTCCGGGCGCAGGGCCAACTCGTCCCGCGACGTTTCCCCCTCGCGGTCCAACATCGTCGAGAGCAGCAGCCGCGCCGGTGCGGCCGGCAAAGCCAGGCGCCGCGGCGCATGTCCCAGGTTGAGAGCGATCAGCATCCGTTCGCCGTCTGCCTGCCGCGTATAAACCAGTACGTCGTCGGCCGCGGAGACCGGCGCATAGGCACCGGCATGCAGCGCCGGATGGGCGCGGCGCAGGGCGATCAGCCGGCGGTAAAGGGTCAGGATGGCGTGCGGGTCGCGTGCCATCGCGGCGACGTTGCGCGTTTCCCAGTCAGGGCCCAGCGGCAGCCAGGGCGTGCCCGTGGTGAAGCCCGCGCCGGGCGAGTCGTTCCAGGGCATCGGCGTGCGCGCGGGATCGCGGCCGAGGCCCAGGCCGGGTTCGCGCTTCTCCCAAGGGTCCTGCGCGACGTCGCGTGGGATGGGCACGTTCTCCATGCCGATCTCGTCGCCGTAGTAGAGCGTCGGCGTGCCGCGCAGCGTCAGCAGCAGCATCGCCGCAATCCGTGCCTGCGCCGCGCCCACGCGGGTCGTGATGCGCTTCTGGTCGTGGTTGCCGAGCACCCAGTTGGGCCAGCCGCCCGAGGGCAGCGCTGTCTCGTACGCCGCCACCAGCTGCGCGATCGCCGGCGCCGACCAGGTGGCGAATATCAGCTGGAAGTTGAAGGGAAGGTGCGCGCCGCGCAGGTCGGTGCCGTAGTAGGCGACCAATCGCTCCAATGGCAGGTAGATCTCGCCGATCAGGACGCGCTCGGGGTAGCGGTCGAGCAGCGCGCGCATCTCCGCCACCACCTCGTGGATCTCGGGTTGGTCGGTGGAGTGGACCTGCAGCAGACGGTCGATGCCCGCCTGATGCGGTTGCCAGGCCGGGTTGACCGGGTTGTCGCGGAAGGCCGCGTCCTTGATGAGGTGCCAGATGACGTCCACCCGGAACCCGTCCACGCCGCGGTCCAGCCAGAAGCGCATTGCTTCATGCATGGCCCGTCGCACATCGGGGTTGCGCCAGTTCAGGTCGGGTTGCTGCGGCAGGAAGGCGTGATAGTAGTACTGACCCGTCGAATGATCGAGGCTCCAGGCGCTGCCGCCGAAGTTTGCCAGCCAGTTGTTGGGTGGCCCGCCATCGGGCGCCGGATCTCGCCAGATATACCAGTCGCGCTTCGGGCTGGCGCGTGCCGAGCGGCTCTCCACGAACCAGGGATGCTGGTCGGAACTGTGGTTCGGCACGAAATCCAGGATCACCTTCAGCCCGCGCGCATGCGCATCGGCCACCAGCGCATCGAAGTCT
Source organism: Acetobacteraceae bacterium (assembly GCA_035644895.1). Lineage (GTDB taxonomy): Bacteria > Pseudomonadota > Alphaproteobacteria > Acetobacterales > Acetobacteraceae > Falsiroseomonas. The sequence continues at coordinate 7,270 of DASQNQ010000121.1, forward strand.
GCGAGGGTGCCGAACTCCGGCGCAATGCCGCAGTAGTCCGCGACGTCGTAGCCGAAATCTGCCATGGGCGAGGGATAGATCGGCGAAATCCAGACGGCGTCCACGCCAAGCCAGGTGAGATAGTCGAGCCGCCGGCGCAGGCCGGCAAGGTCGCCGACGCCATTACCATCGCCATCCTGGAACGAGCGCGGATACACCTGATAGATGGTGCCACGCTGCCACCACTGCAGGTGAGCCATTGCGCGCTTCCCGGTCAGGCGGGCCAGGGCGCCAGGCTGCCGAACAGCGCCTGCGATGCCGCAGGCCGGCGGCGATGTGGCACGTCCCTGAGTCGGACGGCCTGCCGACCGCCGACGCCTGGTCCGGCAGCATGCATGACCGGAAGTGGGAAGCCGAGATAACTGGCCGACTCCACCGGGGCCGCCGGTCTGCTCAGGAGGCAGCCGCGACGGCTCATGTTCATGTACTGCAGACGATGGCCGGAACAGGTGGCTGTCGAAGGATGTTGATCTCCCGGCATCCTGCCCATGGGACCCCGCGGGTGTCTCGGTCAAGCTCGACAAACCGGATCGGATGACGTGGGTTCCTTGCGCGGATTCTCGGAACGGTCGCCCGTGTCCGTGGCGCAGCCCGTCCTCTCCAGCGGTCGGGCGATCGGCAACCATGCAGCCGCACCGGAATGCCTCTGTCTTGATAGGATGGTTCAGCCGACCTGGGCGGCGACGTACGGATGTGGCGGCGACGGCCCGACGGCATCTCGGCGGTTGCTGGCTTCCTGAACCATGGCGCACAGGTCGGGGGTGCCTTGCCGAGTGGCATGACACCGAAAACCAGCCCGTCCGGGAGCCGCAGGTGCACGCCGAGCTGCAGACCGGGGCACGGCCGTGGCCTGCAAGCAGGTGGCGCGGCGGATGCGCGGGGCCAGGCTGCGCTGCACGGTATGTCCCACCGCCACGCTCCAACGACGACAGGGCGCGAGCCGAGCCACCATCCTCTCAATGACCTCGTCGGAAGCTTCATGTGGGAAAGTCCGGGCTCGGGGCATCCTGGGCTGCTGCGGAACTCGATGCGCGGTTGTCGCGCGGTCCGAAGCATGTCCGATGCCCGACCCGGGTAATCTCCTTCGGTGTGGAGATATTCTGCCGTCGTATCCCAAGGCATCTTCCAAGTTGTCCGTATAGTCGTCGCGGTGGGCCAAGCGGCACGACAGCATGCCTGCTTACCCTGCTATCCGGGCGCAGGTCTCCTTGGAGACCTCTGCGAAACGCCTTGCTGACGGCGGCGCAGACTGATTCGCTTCGGTCTGCGGTGCGGCGGCGGAGGCGGGGATGGTCAGCGACGGATTGGGCAGGGCAGCCTTGTTGAGGCGCTGTTGCCCGCGGGTGCCGGGTCCAATCGCCGGCTGGAGCGGATCGCCGAGCTGATCGACTGGGCGCCACTGGAGCAGCTGCTCGCCCCGCTGCGTGCGCCCACGGGCCGGCCCGGCTACCCGCCCCTGGCCCTCTTCCGGGCGCTGCTGCTGGCGCAGTGGTACCAGCTCTCCGACCCTGGACTGGAGGAGGCGCTCGCGGACCGTCTTCTCTTCCGGCGCTTCTGCGGCTTCGGGCGCGATGACGCCACGCCGTACGAGACCACGTTGTGCCGCTTCCGTGCCACGCTGGCCGAGCGCGGCCTGGCCGAGGCGCTGCTTGCTGAACTGAACAGGCAGCTCGACGCCAAGGGTCTGGTGCTCAAGGCCGGAACGCTCATCGACGCGACACTGGTCGAGGCCGCGGTCTCG
>DASQNQ010000122.1:0-10275 GCA_035644895.1 Acetobacteraceae bacterium
CACCATGATGAACCACGCCACCACGGAGGTCTTCTTCGATGGGCTGCGCGTGCCTGCGGACAACCTGATCGGCGAGGAAGGCAAGGGGTTCCGCTACATCCTGTCGGGCATGAACGCGGAGCGCATCCTGATCGCGGCCGAGTGCATCGGCGACGCCAAGTGGTTCATCGAGAAGGCGCGCGACTACGCAAAGGAGCGCGTGCTGTTCGGCCGCCCCATCGGCGCGAACCAGGGCGTGCAGTTCCCGATCGCGCGCGCCTACGCCCAGATGCGCGCGGCGGAAGCCGTGGTGCAGAAGGGCATCGAGAAGTTCGAGGCGGGCCTCCCCTGCGGGGAGGAGGCGAACATGGGCAAGATGCTGGCCGCCGAGGCGAGCTGGGCGGCGGGCGAGGCCTGCGTGAACACCCATGGCGGCTTCGGCTTCGCCGAGGAGTACGACATCGAGCGCAAGTTCCGCGAGACGCGGCTGTACCAGGTGGCGCCGATCAGCACGAACATGGTGCTGAGCTACCTCGGCGAGCACGTGCTCGGCATGCCCCGGAGCTACTGAGGATGTCCCGCCCGCTGGAGGGCCTGCTCGTCGTCAGCATGGAGCAGGCGGTCGCCGCGCCCACCTGCTCGGTCAAGCTGGCCGATGCGGGCGCGCGCGTCATCAAGGTCGAGCGCGCGGAGGGCGACTTCGCGCGCGGCTACGACCGGGCGGCGGCGGGCCAGTCCTCCTACTTCGTGTGGCTGAACCGGGGGAAGGAGAGCCTCGTCCTCGACATCAAGGACGCGGCCGACAAGGCGCTTCTCGCGCGGCTGCTGGCGCGGGCCGACGTGTTCATCCAGAACCTCGCCCCCGGCGCCATGGCGCGTGCGGGCTTCGGGTCCGCCGCGCTGCGGGAGCGTCACCCGCGCCTGATCACGGTGGACATCTCCGGCTACGGGGAGGAGGGCGCGTACGCCGGCATGAAGGCCTACGACCTGCTCGTGCAGGCCGAGAGCGGCCTCGCCTCCATCACCGGCCACCCGGCGGGCCCGGGGCGCGTCGGCGTCTCGGTCTGCGACATCGCCTGCGGCATGGCGGCTCACGCCGCGGTGCTGGAGGCATTGATCGAGCGCGGCATCACCGGCCGGGGCAAGGGCATCGCCGTCAGCCTCTTCGACGGGATGGCGGACTGGATGAACGTGCCGCTCATGTTCTTCGAGGGCACGGGCCGCGCGCCGGAGCGCGTGGGCCTCGCCCACCCCTCGATCTGCCCCTACGGCGCCTTCCCGACCGCGGACGGCGCGCTGGTGCTGATCTCGGTGCAGAACGAGCGCGAATGGGCGACCTTCTGCACCCGCTTCCTGGAGGAGCCGGACCTGCCCGCGCGGGAGGGCTTCCGCAGCAACGTGGAGCGCGTGACGCACCGGGCGCGGGTGGATGCCCACATCGCAGCCTGCTTCGCGCGGCTCTCCCGCGCCGACTGCGCGGCCCGCCTGGGCCAGGCCGGCATCGCCTTCGGCTTCGTGAACGGGGTGGAGGAGCTGGCGCGGCACCCGGCGCTCCGGCGCATCAGCGTGGAGACGCCCGAAGGACCCGTCACGCTCGCCGCGCCGCCGGCCCGCCTGTCCGACGGTCCGCGCGCCCTGGGCCGCGTGCCCGCCCTCGGGGAGCATACGGCGGCAATCAAGGGCGAGTTCGCAACCTGAAACGAAAGTCAAGCCCGCAGACCCGCACATACACGTGATATTATTCTTGTTGCAGCGCAAAAAGCCACTTGCGGACGAGCGACTGGCCCCCTAACTTGTGCATCGCAGCAACACGGCGTTGCCGGGTTGTTTGCCTTTCTTGGACGTTTCCTCCCTAAACTCGGCGGTGCCGCAAGGCACCGCCGCTTTTTTTCGTGCCGGCCATGCCCGGTCAGCGAAGGAGGGACCAGTCCGTCGTGGCCAGCGTCGCGATCAGCCGCCCGAGGTCACGCCGCAGCGGCGCCATCCCCGGCGCCCGTTCGATCCGCGCCTCGTCCATGTAGAGCGCCCGCGCCACCTCGATCTGCAGAGCATGCACCCCCTCCCGCGGGCGGCCGTAGTGGCGGGTGACGTAGCCGCCGGCATAGGGGTCGTTCCGCCGCACCCGGTAGCCGAGTGCCGTCAGCCTCTCCTCCACCAGCCGCGTCGCGCGCGGGGCGCAGGCGGTGCCGTGGGCGTCGCCGAGCACGAAGTCGGGCGGGTTCGGCCCGTGCGCCGGGTGGGCCGGCATGGAGTGGCAGTCGATCAGCAGGCAGCAGCCGAAGGCATCGCGCGTCTCCGCGATCAGCGCCGCCAGCGCGGCGTGGTAGGGCTGCCAGAAGGTGCGGATCCGCCACTCGGCCTCCGCGAAGGTGAGCTTGCGCCGGTACACCGGCTCCCCCGTCGCGACCACGCGCGCGATGGTGCCAAGGCCCGCGCCGACCCGCGGGCTCTGGCTGTTCACCCAGGCCGGCAGGGGCCCGTCGAACATGCCCGGGTCCAGCTCCCACGGCTCGCGGTTCGCGTCGCAGAAGACCCGCGGGAAGGTGGCGCAGAGCAGGGGCGCGCCATGGTCCGGCGCGGCGGAGAACAGCTCGTCCACGAAGCCGTCCTCGCTCCGACGCAGCGAGACGGGGTCGAGCCGCGCCTCGGCCAGGAAGGCCGGGCTGTAATGCGCACCGGAATGGGGAGAGGCGAAGACGATCGGCACCTTCTGCACGGCCGGCCGCAGCAGCGTGTAGGGGGGCGGTTCGGCCACCGCGGCGGGAGGGGCTTCCGGGGCGAGGTCCATCTGCGCGGCCATCAAGCCACACAAGGCGCCCTGCTGCCATCCCCGTGCCGGGCGTTCGCGCCGAGTGCCGCGATCAAACGCCGGACAGGCCTTGCATGCGCCGACCCGCTCGCATAAACAGCCGCCTCCCGGCCCTGGCATGCACGGCCAAGGCTTGCAGCCGCAAGGCAGCGGGCGCGTAGCTCAGCGGGAGAGCACCTCCCTGACACGGAGGGGGTCACAGGTTCAATCCCTGTCGCGCCCATTCCCCATGCCCCCGCCGAACGTCCAGCCACCGCCCGTCTTTCAGGCCACCAGCCAGGCGTCCTGCGCCGCGAAATCCGTGGGCGACCAGGCGTGGCCGTTGCCGGATGCCAAGCTGCCGCCGTCGTTGAAGCGGGCAACCGTCCCCGCAAGGCTCGCCACCTGCACGCCCTGGGTGAGCCGGATCAGGTCGCCCTCGGCCCGCGAGAAGTCGGCCACCACGTCGTGCCCGCCCTGCCGCGCGACCACGAAGCGGTCCGCGCCGGCCCCGCCCACCAGATGGTCGTCCCCCAACCCGCCGCGGATCACGTTCCCCGCCGCGTTGCCCACCAGCACGTCGGGCCCGAGGCCACCGAAGACGTTCTCGACCTGCGTGCCCGCGGCGATCGCCAGCGCCGTGCCGCCCACCAGGCCGCCGCCGCCCGGGGCGAGGTTGATCCAGACGGTGTGCGAGGTCGCCGAGAAGTTCAGCGTGTCCACGCCGCCATCCGTGTCCTGCAGCCACATCCGCGTGCCCTGCCGGCCGAGGCTGGTGTACGCGTCCGTGTAGACGTAGGTGTCGTCCGCCCCGGCCGCGTCGCCATGGAGGCGCAGTTGCCAGGCGGTGAACAGGCCGCCCTCGCCGGTCACCATGTCCTCGACCCTCAGCGTCCAGTCGCCCCGCGACATCTCCCCCCAGAAGCGGTTCGAGGTCAGGTCGAAGGCGATGTCGTCCGTGGCATGGCCGGTGCGCACGCCGGCCACCGCCGTCCCGGGCGCCGCGCCCGGGCGGTCGAGCAGCACGCTCTCCGTGCCCTCCGCCGAAACGAGGCTGATCCGCAGGTCGCCGATCCATGTGTGCTTCAGGCTGATGGAGACCGTCGCCTTCTGGACCTCGATGTCCTCCGCGATGGCGATGCGGCTCGACACCGTGCCGGCGTCGAAGGCGCGGCCGTCCGAGGCACCGGCGGACAGCGTCCGCATGGTGGCCGTCGTGCCGCCGGGCGCCCAGGTCTCGGCCAGCCGGACCGCCGCCTCCGTGCTGATCAGGCCGAATCCGTGATCGGCCGAGAAGTGCCGGCCGCCGCCGTTCCAGTCCCCGGCCTGGTTGAAGCCCCAGCGCGGGCTTGCCGCGTCGGTCTGCCGGGCGGTCAGGGCCAGGATCTCCTGCACGTCGCGCCAGCCGAGGCCACGGTTCGCCTCCAGCATCAGGGCCACCGTGCCCCACACGGCCGGCGCGGCGAAGGAGGTGCCCTGGACATAGGCGTTGTCGCCCGGCGCATAGCCCGCGGCGCCGGTCACGTCCGTGGTCAGGATCGCGACCCCGGGCGCCGAGACGTGCAGCGCCTCGCCCGGCATGGAGAAGGGGGCGACCTGGCCGGCCTGGTCCGTCGCGGCCACCGCCATCACCCGGATGTCGTTCTGCATGTTGTGGTGGTTGACGTTGTCGCCCCAGGCGCGGCCGTTGCCGGCGGCGGTGATCCACACCGTGCCGAGGCCGCCGCGCCCGAGATCCGCGCCGTCCCGCAGCGCCTGCCGGAGCGGCCCGTACCAGCCGTTCTGCGCGAAGTTGTCGGCGAAGGGCTCGGTGAAGCCCCAGCTCATGTTCACCGCGTCGCTGGTGCGCCATGCGTGGTTCAGGCTGTCCGCGTATTGCGACCAGGGCGCGGCGCTGTCGTAGCCGATGCGGATGCCGACCACGGTCGCGCCGCCCGCCACGCCGACCACGCCGGTCCCGTTCGCCGCCGCCGCGCCGACGCCGAGCACCGCGGTGCCGTGGTTCTGGCCGGGCCCCGCGCCCGCGTCGCCATCCCCGTCCCGGAAGTCGTAGCTGCCCGCCCGGTCGTAGTGGCCGATGATGTCCGGGTGGCCCACATCGAAGCCATCGTCGATGATGCCGAGCCGGATGCCAGTGCCGTCATAGGCCTCCCAGACCCGGCCGGGCTTGATGCTGACTGCGGTGGCGCCGACCAGGTTCCATTGCTGGCCCAGCAGCGCATCGCTTGGTGCGGCCAGCCGGGCGGCGGCCTCGGCATGGGCCGGCGGCCCGGCGAGGCCCGGGTCTGGCACGCCGACGACCGCCTGCGGCGCGGCCTGCGCCGTGTCGACGAACGACCCGTCCCCCGGGATCGCATCCCGTTCAGCCAATGGAAGGTCAAGCGAGGCAAGGCCGAAGGACAAGCGCGTCAGGGCTGCGACTTTCTGCTTTCCAGGCCCGTGTTTCTGCTGCCGGAACGTTGGCGCCATGACAACAGACGGCCCTGAATATTATATAAACTCTTTCCGGCTCGGCCGCGACACCCCCACGCATCATCGCGGAGCCGTGGCCCGATGTGATCGCGGCTCGCCAGCAGGGCACGCCCGGTGCCGCGCCGGACGCAGGTGACCGCGCCATGCGCGGCACTGTAGAAGCCACCGCATGGCAGCCCCCACCGATGCACGCCCGACCCTCGCCGCGCCCGACGACGACCCGTGGCTGTGGCTCGAGGAGGTGGAGGGGGAGGCGGCGCTCGCCTGGGTCGAGGCCCGCAACGCCGAGACCCTCTCCCGCCTCGCCGATGCCCGCTTCGCCCGCGACCGTGATGCCGTGCGCGCCGTGCTCGACCGCCCCGACAGGTTGCCCATGGTCAGCCGCCGCGGCCGCTGGCTCTACAATTTCTGGCAGGATGCGGCGCAGCCCCGGGGCGTCTGGCGCCGCACCACGCTGGACGCCTACCGCGCCGCCGCGCCGGAGTGGGAGGTGCTGCTCGACCTCGACGCCCTGGCGGCGGCGGAGGGCGAGGACTGGGTCTGGCAGGGCGCCTCCACCCTGCCCGGCACGCACGACATCGCCATGCTGCGCCTGTCGCGCGGCGGCGGGGACGCGGTGGTGCTGCGGGAGTTCGACCTCGCGGCGCGCGCCTTCGTCCCCGGCGGCTTCGCACTGCCCGAGGCGAAGGGCGGCGCCACCTGGCTGGACCGCGACACGCTGCTGCTGCACTCGGCCCTGGGGGAGGGCATGGCCACGCGCTCGGGCTATGCGCGCGCCGTGCGGCTCTGGCGCCGTGGCGGGGATCCGGCCGCCGCCCCGGTGATCTTCGCCTGCGACGAGGCGCACATGGGCGCCTACGTCCAGGTGGACCGGGAGGTGCCGGGGCGGATCATCTTCATTGACCAGATCGGCTTCTACGATACGGCCATCCACCTCGGCGGCCGGGACGGGCCGGGCCTGCGCCTGGACCTGCCGACGGATGCGGGCGCGACCTGGCAGGCGGGGTGGCTCGCGGTGCGCCCCCGCAGCGCCTGGACGGTCGGCGGCACCACGCATGCGGCGGACACGCTGCTCGGCATCGCCTTCGACCGGTTCCTGGCCGGCGACCGGCGGTTCGAGCGGCTGTTCGAGCCCGGCCCGCGCCGGGCGCTCCAGGGCTTCTTCTGGTGCCGCGGGCGCCTTGTCACCTCGGTGCTGGACGAGCTGCGGCCGGTCTTCACCGTGTTCACGCCGGCCGAGGACGCATGGCGCGGGGTGGCGCTGTCCGGGCTGCCCGATGCCGGCGTCGCGCATGTCTGGCCGCTCGACGCGGAGGCCACCGAATCCGACGGCACGCTGCTGGCGATGGTGGAGGATCCCGTCACGCCGCCCGGCCTGCTGCTGACCGGCACGGACCTCGCCGCGCCCACGCCGCTGCGCCGGTCCTCGGCCAGCTTCGACGCGGCGGGCCTGGTCGTGACGCGGCACGAGGCCGTCTCCTCGGACGGGGAGCGCATCCCCTACGTCCAGACCGGCCCGGCGGGGGAGCCGGACGGGGAGGCACCGGTCCACCTCTCCGGCTATGGCGGCTTCCGCATTCCGCGCCTGCCCCACTACCAGGGCATGATGGGCAAGCTCTGGCTCGAGCGGGGCGGGACGACGGTTGTCGCCAGCATCCGGGGCGGCGGCGAGTTCGGCACGCGCTGGCACGAGGCGGGACGGCGCGAGCGCAAGCGCCTGTCGCATGACGACTTCGCCGCCGTCGCGGCCGACCTGGTGCGGCGCGGCGTCACCCGGCCCGGCCGCATCGCGGCCGAGGGCGGGTCGAATGGCGGGCTGCTGATCGCGAACATGCTGACCCGCTACCCCGAGCGCTTCGGCGCACTGTTCTGCACCATCCCGCTGATCGACATGCGCCGGTACAACAAGCTTCTCGCAGGCGCGAGCTGGGTGGCGGAGTATGGCGACCCGGACGTGCCGGAGGACTGGGCCTTCCTGCAGCACATCTCGGCCTACCACCTGGCGGAGCCGGGCCGGCGCTACCCGCCGATCCTGCTGGCCACCACGCGGCGCGACGACCGCGTCCATCCCGGCCATGCGCGCAAGATGGCGGCGAAGCTGCAGGCGATGGGCTACCCCGCCCTGTTCCACGAGCCCGCCGCCGGCGGCCATGGCTACGGCAAGGACAATGCGGAGGTCGCCTCCTTCGCCGCCCTCGGCGCCGCCTTCCTGCGCCGCGCCATCGGGTGGGAGGCGGACACCGCCTGAACCGCAGATGAGGACCGCCGCATGCCGCTGAAGATCACCGACCTCGTCGCGGGCACCGGGCCGATGGCCTTCGGCACGAAGACCGTCGCCGTCCACTACGAGGGCTGGCTGTTCGACGCGGCCGCGCCGGAGGGCAAGGGACGGCCCTTCGACAGCTCCCGCACCCGCGGGGAGCCCTTCCGCTTCCAGCTCGGCAGCGGGCAGGTCATCCCCGGCTGGAACCGCGGCGTGGCGGGCATGCGCGTCGGCGGCCGGCGCCGGCTGGTGATCCCGCCCGAGCTTGCCTACGGCGCGCGCGGCGCCGAGGACGTCATCCCGCCGAACGCCACGCTGGTGTTCGAGATCGAGCTGCTGGAGGCCGGCTGAGGCGTCACAGCGGCCCCGGCCGCCCGAACAGCCAGCCCTGGCCGTGGTGCACGCCGAGGGCGTGCATCACGGCCGCTTCCTCCTCCGTCTCGATGCGCTCCGCGATCACCTGCGCGCCGACTGCGAGCGACAGGTCCACCATCGCGGCGACGAAGGACCGGTCCCGCTCGGATGCCAGCGCCGCTGCGACGAAGGAGCCGTCCACCTTCACGTAGTCCACGCGGAAGGCCCGCAGGTAGCGGAAGGCGGCCGCGCCCGCGCCGAAGTCGTCGATGCAGACGGGCAGGCCGCGGTCGCGGGCCGCCTCCAGCGTGCCGGCGGCGAGCTCCTCGTCCTCGATGGCCGCGCTCTCGGTCAGCTCCACCATCAGCCGCCCGCAGGCCGTCCGGTTGCCGTCGAGCAGGGCGAGCAGGCGCGACCGGAAGGCCGGCGACTGCGCCGACAGGCCCGAGACGTTGAAGGCCACGCGGCGCCCGGGCCGCAGCGCCGCCGTAGCGGCCGCGGCAAGCTGTCCGACCGCGACGTCCAGCTCCTCCGTCATGCCGATCATCTCGACCATGGAGACGAAGGCGGCCGTGTCCTCCCCCGGGGCGAGCAGGCCAGGCTCCGGCCGCAGCAGCGCCTCGTGGTGGTGCACCTCGCGCGTCGCGAGGTCCACGATGGGCTGGAAGTCGAGCCGGAACCGCCGGTCCGCGATGCCGCGCCGCAGGGCCGCGGCGCGTCCGGCGACCACCGCGACCACCCCTGCGAGCCCGTCCTCGAACCCCGCCCCGCGCAGCCCCTCCGCGCCGAAGCGCGCGAAGGCCGCCAGGCCGTGGCGCAGCGCCTGCGCAGCCTGGGCGGATGTCAGCCCGCCGGCGTCGAGCGGCACGGACCGCGCGGTGACCCGGGCGCCGCCGGCCTCGGTCCCCAGTGCGGCCTCCAGCCGCCGCGTGACCTGGGCGAGGTCGGGGATGTCCGCCCCCTCGTCGGCCAGCAGGCCGAAGCGGCCAGGCGCGAGCTGGGCGGTGAGGGTGCCGCGCCCCGCCTCCTCCGCGAGGATCGGCCCGAGCGCCGCCCCCGCCGCGCCGACATCCAGCAGCCCGAGCCACACCGGCGCGGCGCCGGGCAGCAGCCGCGCCCGCGCTTCCCGCAGCAGGGCGTCGCCGGTGACGGGGCTTGCCTCGGCTGGCGAGGGGAGCGGCGCGAGGCAGAGGCAAAGCCGCGCGGGCTGGCCCGCGGCGGGGAGGAAGATGCCGGACACCGCCATCGGCGTGCGCGCCGCGTCGGCCAGGCGCAGCGTCGTGGGCGGAAGGCGGCCGCGGGAGGGCAGGAGCGCGAGCGCGGTGGCGAGGGCGTCCCGGTCCTCGGGCGCCACCACCTCCGCGGCGCGGCGTCCGACGAGGCTTTCCGGGGCACGGCCGAGCCGCGCGCGGAAGGCGCCGGCGGCGAAGGTCGCCCGCCCGTCCGTCCCGACCTCGAGCAGCAGGTCGGCCGCCGCGAAGGCGAAGGCCACGAAGCGGTCGCGATCGCCGAGGGGACGCTGGGTGGAATCGGGGGCGTTCATCCCGGCCAGGATGACCGGAAAGGGTTGAGGTCCGGTGACCGCCGGACCTCAACGGGTTGGCAGGCCGTACGCCTCAGGCGGCGGCGAACCCGTGCTGCCTCAGGCGGCGGCGGACCCGGCCTGCCTCAGGCGGCGGCGGCCTGGGTCGCCTGGCCGGCCAGCGCAGCCTCCGCCTCCAGCACGCCGGCCACCGCGTGCACCACGGCGGCGATGCGTACCGCGGCCTGCACATGCTCCTTCGTCAGGCCGCCATGCAGCACCACCTTCTCGTGGCTTTCCATGCACATCCCGCAGCCGTTGATGGCGGAGACCGCGAGCGACCAGAGCTCGAAGTCCGCCTTGTCCACGCCGGGCTTCGCCATGACGTTCATGCGCAGCTTCGCCGGCATGTTCGGGTAGTCGCCGCCGACCAGATGCGTGAAGCGATAGTAGACGTTGTTCATGCCCATGATCGCCGCCGCCGCCTTCGTGGCCGTCAGCGCCTCCGGCGAGAGCTGGGCGCCGAACTCGGCGACCAGCGCGCGCGTCAGCTCCGCGTTGCGGGACGCGATGGCGGAGGCCACGAAGGTGCCGGCGCGCTGCTGCTGCGTCAGCACCGGCTCGGTGGACAGGCTGCCGAGGTTGAGCTTCAGGTCCTTGGCGTAGTCGGGCAGGCGGTTGCGGATCGTCTCGAGGGACATGCGAGGCCTCTCCATCGCTGGAAGACGGTGGGAACGGGAAGGTCGGGGCGTGTGTGCCGGCACGATCCGGGCCGCCGAATGCGGGCGGCGGGCCGGGCGGCGCGGATGCGGCACGCCCGGCGGGTGGGGTGGGCCCCTCCGCCATGCGGAAGGGCCCGTCCCGGTGTCAGGCGGCCTTGAACAGCGCGTCCGGGTT
>DASQNQ010000123.1:0-9837 GCA_035644895.1 Acetobacteraceae bacterium
GCGCCGCCGGCCCGCGACCCGCGTCCGGTCTGGATGTTGCTCGGCATGGAGGTATGGTGCCAGACCTTCCTCGGCACGGAGCTCGACATGGACCGGATGGAACCGGCCGAGCCGGACATGCCAGCCGAGGTGCAGGCCGCAGCATGAGCGAAGCAGCCGACATGGTGCCGGCGGGCCCGGTGGGCACCGCCCTGGCCGACCGCCTCCGCGAGGTGCAGGCCTTCGTCGCGCAGGGCCGCTACGGGGACGCTGCGCGCCTCGTCCAGGGCGCCGCGGGCGCAGCGCCCGCAGGGCGGGAGGCGAAGATCCAGCGGGCCAAGGCGCTCGAGGCCGCCGGCGACCGCCACGGTGCGCGCCTGCTCTGGACCGAGATCGCACGGGAGGGTGGCGGCGATGGCCAGCATCTCTGGCGGCTCGGCCGGAACGCGGCGAACCGCGGCGACCACGCGGAGGCGGAGCAGATGCTCTCGGCCTATCTCGAGGTGGCCCCGGGCGATCTTGCGGCGGCCGAACTGCTGCTCGAGTCACGGCTCGCACTGGCCGCGGACCAGGCGGCGCGGCGCGTCATCCTCGACCGCCATGCGGCGGCGTGGCCCGAGACGGCGCTGCTGCTCGCCCTCACCGCGGCGGAGGCGCTGCGCGCGGACAATCCCCATGCGGCGCGTCTCACCCTCGCGAAGGCGGAGGGGATGTGGAGCAGCGCCATCCCAGCGGCGCTCCGGATCGCGGAGACGCGGGAGGCTCTGGGCGACACGGATGGCGCGCTGGCGATGATCGACCGCGCGCTGGCGGTGCATCCCCGCGCGCCGGCCCTGTGGCAGGCGCGCCTCAGGGCGCAGCAGGCGGCGGGCCACGCGAAGGAGGCGCTGTTCCAGACGGCGGCGAGGCTGGTCGAGGTGGAGCCCGACCGCGCACGGTCGCATGTGGTGCATGCGCGGCTCTGCGCGCAGTACAAGGACTGGGCGGCTGCCGCTGCCGCTTGGCGCCGCGCGCTCGACCTCGACCGCTCGGCCGTGGAGCACTGGCGCGGGCTTTTCATCGCCCTGGGAAGCCTCGAGCGCAACGCGGCGATCGAGAAGCTCCTGGTCGAGGCGCGGGCTTGGTTCCGCGACCGCGGAGAGGAGGGGCAGGTGGACCTCGCCACCCTCGAATCGGTGTGCGGCTGGCACGACCGCGCCGTGGCGCTCGCCGTTGGTGCCATGGCGAACCCGGCGGTGCGCCCGCGGGCGCGGGACATGGCCTCCGCCGCCCTGATGCGGGCAGGCCAGTATGTCCGCGCCTGGCGCTACCTGTCGGACGCCGTGCAGGACGGCACCGCATCCCCGGAAACCCTGCGCCTTGCAGTCCGGTGCGCCGCGGCCCTGCGCGTCCCGGCCCCGGCCGTCAGCGTGCCGGCCTTCCCCGACGCGCTGTTCGAGCGGGCGCTGCTGAACCCGCCCGTGCTCCCCCATGCGGCTCCCGAACCCGTCTTCATGCTCGTCTCGTCCTCCCTCGCGGCGGGCGGCGCGGAGCGGCAGGTGGCGCTGTCGGCTGCCGGGGTCGGGCGCGCCGTGGCGAGGGCGGGGCGCGGGCGCGTGGTGCTGGTGGGCCAGGACCTCGACCCGCAGCGCGGCCGCGCGGTGATGCGTCCCCTGGCCGAGACGGCCGACGTGACGATCGAGGACCTCGGGCCACGCGAGGAGACGGCGATCTTCCGCGGCATAGCGGCATCCGACCCCGCCGCAAGGCCCGCGCTCGAGCTCATCGCGGCACTGCCCGATACGGTCGCGCGCGACGTCGTCAAGCTGTACGACTGCTTCCGCCGCTTCCGGCCCGAGGTGGTCCATCTCTGGCAGGACGGCGTCATCACCTCGGGCTCGGTCGCGGCGGTGCTGGCCGGCGTGCCGCGCATCGTGGCCTCCATGCGCAACGTGGTCGCGACGGAGCAGGACCGCCGCCGCTACCGCCGGTACCTGGGCGCGATGTACAAGGCGCTGGCACAGCGGCCGGAGGTGCACTTCACCGCCAACAGCCAGGCCGGCGCCACCGACTACGAGCGCTGGCTGGGCTCCGCGCCGGGCTCGATCCGCGTCCTCCGCAACGGGCTCGACCTGCGCGCCGTGCAGCGCCGCGCGCCGCCCGAGGCGCGTCAGGCGGTGCGCGACGCGCTCGGCCTCGGCCCTGACGAGCTGCTGGTCGGCGGCACCTTCCGCCTGGCGCCGGCGAAGCGGCCGCATCTCTGGATCTCGGTGGCGGAGCAGGTCGCGGCCCGGGTGCCGCGCGCGCGCTTCGCCATCGTAGGCGACGGCACCCTGCGTGTGGAGCTGGAGGCGCTGATCGCGTCGCGCGGCCTCTCCAACCGGATCACGCTTGCCGGTCGCAAGAGCCCGGTCGAGCCCTGGATCGCCGCGATGGACGTCATGCTGCTGGCAAGCGAGGTGGAGGGCCTGCCGAACGTGCTGCTGGAGGCGCAGGCGCTCGGCGTCCCGGTGGTAACGACCGATGCGGGCGGGTCGAGCGAGGCGCTGCTGAACGGCGTGACCGGGCTCCTCGTGCCGGACGACAGCGTGGGCACTTTGGCCGAGGCGGTCACGCGGGTGCTCAACGATGGCGCGATGCGCGCACGCACCCGGGTGGGCGCGGCGACGTTCATCGAACAGAGATTCGGCCTCGGCCGGATGATCTCGGACACGCTGGCCGTGTACGGCGTGCCGGAACTGTCTCAAGGAGGGACCTGATGCGTATTGCCATGATCGGTGCGGGCTATGTCGGCCTGGTCACCGGAGCCTGCCTGGCCGACTTCGGCCATACCGTCCGCGTGGTGGACAAGGACCAGCGCAAGATCGATGCGCTGAAGGAGGGACGGATCCCGATCTACGAGCCCGGCCTGTCCGACCTGGTGGCCAAGAACGTCGCCGACGGGCGGCTCGGCTTCGACACCAGCATGGCATGGGCGGTCGCGGGGGCGGACGCCGTGTTCATCGCGGTCGGCACGCCGTCGCGCCGCGGTGACGGCCACGCGGACCTGTCCTACGTCTTCGCCGCGGCGCGCGACGTGGCCGAGGAGATGACCGGCTACTCGGTCATCGTCACCAAGTCCACGGTCCCCGTGGGCACGGGCGACGAGGTGGAGCGCATCATCCGCGAGACGCGGCCGGACCTGACCTTCTCGGTCGTGTCGAACCCGGAGTTCCTGCGCGAGGGCGCGGCGATCGAGGACTTCAAGCGCCCCGACCGCATCGTCATCGGCGCCGAGGACGACCAGGCGCGAGAGGTGATGGCCGAGATCTACCGCCCGCTGCACCTGAACCAGGGGCCGATCCTCTTCACCGGCCGCAGGACCTCGGAGCTGACGAAGTACGCCGCGAACGCGTTCCTCGCCACCAAGATCACGTTCATCAACGAGATCGCCGACCTGTGCGAGAGCATCGGCGCGAACGTGCAGGAGGTGGCGCGCGGCATCGGCCTCGACAAGCGGATCGGGCCGAAGTTCCTGCATGCCGGCCCGGGCTACGGCGGTTCGTGCTTCCCGAAGGACGTGCTGGCGCTGATCAAGACCGCGCAGGACCACGGCGCGTCCCTGCGCATTGCGGAGGCCGTGGCCTCTGTCAATGACCAGCGCAAGCGCGCGATGGGGCGGCGCATCATCAAGATCTGCGGCGGCGACGTGCGCGGCAAGGTGATCGCGCTGCTCGGCCTGACCTTCAAGCCCAACACCGACGACATGCGTGAGGCGCCGTCCATCTCGATCGCGCGCGCGCTGCAGGACGCCGGCGCCATCGTGCGCGCGCACGACCCCGTGGGCATGGAGCAGGCGAAGGCGGTGCTGGACGACGTGCAGTTCTGCGCCTCCCCCTACGCGGCGGCGGAAGGCGCGGATGCGGCCGTCATCGTGACGGAGTGGGACATGTACCGCGCGCTTGACCTGAACAAGCTGCGCGACAGCATGCGCTCCCCGATCCTCGTGGACCTGCGCAACGTCTACGCGCGCGGCGAGGTCGAGGCGCGCGGTTTCCTGTATCACGGGATCGGCTGCGGCGGCGCCAGCTCCGCGGCCGATGGCGTGGTGCAGAGCATCCTCGCCCCGGCCGAGTGACCATGCAGCGGCGCTGCAGCCTGGCCGCGGCGCTCGCGCTGACGGCGGTCTGCATGACGGAGGCGGCGGCCCGCGATGCCGCCGCCTTCATCGCCGCGGCGGAGAGGGCCGCCGCTGAGGCGGCGGCCCCGCCCGTCTGCCCGGAGGCGCGCGTGGATGCAGGGGGCCGCGTGCAGGCCCATCCCGTGGTGGACGGGATACCCGGCACCGCAGCGGGAACGACGGGCGGTCTCGGACGCCGCCTCCTGCTTGTCACTGATCCTGAGGACGTACCTGGCGCGGCCCGGCGTGCGGGCACGCTGCGCTGGGCCGTGGATACGGCGCGCTGGGAGGGTGGCGCGTGGATCGCCTTCTCGCCGGCGCTCCGCACCGCCGAGATCCGCCTGTCCGCCGGGCTCCGCATCCCCTCCGACACGACGCTCGACGGCGGTTGCGGCACCACGCTGCGCGCCCCGGCCGCCGTGAACGCCGTGGTGGTGAGCGATGCCAGCAACGTCATCGTCACCGGCCTGCGCTTCGTGAAGGACCCGTATTCGGAACCGGAGGACCGCATCGGCGACGCCGTGGGGCTGGCCGGCGCCTTCGATCGCGTCGCGGTGCTGCACAACCACTTCTCACGCTGCGGCGACGGGTGCGTCGACGTGGTGCGACGTGAGGCGCTGCCCATCCCAGGTCGCGTCACCGTGGCGTTCAACAGGTTCGAGACGCACAACAAGGTCATGCTCGTGGGTGCGCTGGTTTGCACGGCCGCAAGGCAGGCGGCAGGCTGCGACCAGCCGCTGGAAGACCTCGCCGGTGCCTTCCGCCCCTCCATCCGGGTCACGGTGATGGGCAACGTGTTCCTCCGCACCAGCCAGCGGCACCCGAAGGCGGTGGCGACGGCCTTCGTGCATTCGGTGAACAACCTGTTCGTCCTGGCGCCCACCACCTACTCGAACGGACGCATGAGCGCCGTGTACGGCGGCTCAGCGGCCAGCGGCGGCCTGATCGCGAGCGAGGGTGACATCTTCGTCAACCTTGATGCGCGGCCGCGCATCGGTGTCGGCCCGGTCTCGGCGCAGCGCGAATCCGAGGGGGGCGAGGCGGACGGGGCTGTTGCCGTACGCGGCGCGGCGACCGTTGGCCCGGTGCGCGTGCTGGAGCACATGCCGCTGCTTGCTTGGCAGGAACTGTCCGCGCAGCCGGCACCTGTCGCGCGCGACGCGCTGGGCGACCCGACGGCGCTTGCGGCGTGCCTGCTTCGCCACGCCGGGCCGGCAGGTTCGGGCCTGCCCTGGTCCCGGGCCTGCGATGCGACGCAGAACGGAGTGCAGCGGGCCCATCGGTCCGGGATCACTCGCAATCAGGACCAGTCACCACGTGCGGAGGCGGGCTCGCGCCCGTAGTCTTTCGCTCATGACGCGAAGCACAGCATACGCCGAGCAGCCAGGGATGCGCACCGCGTCGCCGGTCGAGGACGGGCTGATCGCCAGCCTCCGGACGCGGCGGCGCAACATCGGCGCGCTGCTGCTGCGGGAGCAGAAGACGCGCTTCGGGCGCAGCCGCATCGGCTACGTCTGGGCGGTCGTGGAGCCGCTGGCGCACATCGCGGTGATGTCGCTCGTCTACTGGGCGGTGAACCGCCAGGCACCGGTCGGCGCCAGCGTCATCATGTTCTTCGCGACCGGCGTGCTGCCCTTCTTCCTGTTCCACAAGACGGCCCTGCACCTCGGCGCCGCCGTGCGCGGCAGCCAGAAGGTGCTGCGCATGCCCTTCGTGGCGCCGATGGACATGGTCGTGGCGCGCGCGATCTTGGAAGCCGTGACCTGGGTAGCCGTGGTCTGCATCCTGTTCACCACGCTCCTGGCGCTCGGGCTGGCGGACATGCCGGACGCGCCGGAGGTGCTGCTGCTGGCGGCGCTCGTCACGCTCGGCCTCGGCTTCGGCGTCGGCCTCATCAACGCCACGGCGATGACCCTCTGGACCAGCTGGGTGCGCGTCTACACGACGCTCACGCGGCCGCTCTACATCTTCTCGGCCATCTTCTTCTCGATCGACCAGGTGCCGAGCACGCTGCAGTACTGGCTGTCGTGGAACCCGGTGATGCACGCGGTGCAGTGGTTCCGGACCGGCTTCCGCGCCGACTACGAGACCTCCGTGCTGGACGAGAACTATCTCATCGCCTGGGTGATCGGGACCATCCTGGTTGGCCTGTGCATGATGCGCATCGCCCGCCCGAGGCTTGCCTACGCATGATCGAGCTGCACGAGGTCACCAAGATCTACGGCCAGGGCTTCAACCGACGGATCGTATGCGACCGCCTGTCGGTCGCCTTCGACGGCTCCTCCGATGTCGGCATCCTGGGGGGCAACGGATCGGGCAAGTCCACCCTGCTGCGCATGATCGCGGGCATGGAGGTGCCGGACAGCGGGCAGATCGTGCGCCGCTGCCGCGTCTCCTTCCCGCTCGGCTACAGCGGCGGCTTCCACCCGAACCTCTCCGCCCGGGACAACGTGCGCTTCGTCGCGCGGCTCTACGGTGCGGACGAGGCCGCGACGGTCCGCTTCGTGCAGGACTTCTCCGAGGTCGGGCTGCACTTCGACGATCCGCTCTACAAGTACTCGAACACGATGCGCTCGCGCGTCACCTTCGCGCTGTCCATCGCGATCGAGTTCGACCTCTACCTGGTGGACGAGGTCACCTCGGTCGGCGACGTGACCTTCAAGCGCAAGTGCCTCGCCGCGCTGGCGGAGCGCCGCAAGCACGCGCGCCTCCTCATGGCGTCGCAGCACGCCCACACGGTCTCCAAGCTCTGCCGGACGGGCGCGATCCTGGATGGCGGCAAGCTCTACGCCTACGCCACGATGGCGGAGGCGGTTTCGGTGTACCAGAACAGCATTGTGGTGACGGATGCCTGACCTTCCCTTCGCAGAGGCGGACGCTCCGCCGACCCGCGCCCGCAATCCCCGCCTGCCCCCGCCCGAGGCGGCCGGCGCACCTCCCGGCCCGTCCGGCATCGTCCTGCCGCGCTTCCCGGCCCCGCCGGCCAGGCGCCGCGGCGGCCTCCGCTGGTCGTTCCTGCTGATGGTGGTCCTGCCGACCCTCATCGGCATCTGGTACTACGCGCGGGTCGCCACGCCGCAATATGTGACGACGGCGGTGTTCGCGCTGCGCGTCGGGCAGGAGGGCGGCGAGCGCGTGGGCGCCGGTCCGACGACGCTGGCGGGGGCACTGGGTCCGACATCCGCCGGCGCACCCGTCACGCAGTCCTACGGCATCGTGCACTACGTCGACAGCGCACCATCCCTGGAAGACGTGCAGCGCGCCGGCATCGATGTGCGCTCCATCCTGACGGACCCGCGGGCCGACTTCCTGACGCGCCTGCCGCCCGACGCGACGCAGGAGCAGCTCCTGCGCGCCTGGCGCTCCATCGTGAACGCGCAGTTCGAGCTGACGCGCGGCGTGGTGACCCTCAGCACGCGCGCCTTCTCGGCCGAGCAGTCCTACGCCCTGGCCGAGGCGCTGCTCGCCTCCTCCGAGCGGCTGGCGAACGACATGTCCTCCCGCGTCTTCGCCGACACGCTCCGCGTCGCCGAGGAGCAGTACCAGGCGGCGGCGCGCCGGCTGGAGGCGGCGCGGTCCGAGCAGCAGGCCTTCCGCGCGGCGTCCGGCGTTCTCGACCCGACCCGCGCCTCGACGGCCAGCCTCGACATCGAGATGCAGCTCCGCCAGGACCTGGCGGTCGCCGAGGCACAGGCCGAGAGCCTGCGCTCCGCCGGCGTCCAGGGCGGCCCGATGCTCTCCGCCGCGCAGGCCCGCGCCCGGGCGCTGCGCGCCCAGCTTGCGGATGCGGAGCGCCAGGCGAGCCGAAGCGCGGGCGACCGCGACGGCGTCTCCTGGGCGTCCGTCATGGCGCGCAACGACGCCCTCGCCTCGGCCGTCCGGATCGCCGAGCAGCAGTACACCCAGACGCTCGGCATCCTGCAGGCCGCCCGGACCGACGCGGCGCAGAAGCGGACCTACCTGCTGACCTTCGTCCGGCCCACCATGCCGACCGAGCCGGCCTGGCCGAACCGATGGCTCTCGCCGCTGATCGTGGCAGGCTGCGCGCTGCTGGCCTGGGCCATGCTCACCCTCATCTACTACGCGATCCGCGACCGTTCGTGACGCGGCAGGAGACACAGGCGATGCGCTACTTCGTCACCGGCACCGCGGGCTTCATCGGCTTCCACCTGGCCGACCGCCTGCTGCGGGAGGGTCACGAGGTCACCGGCTACGACGGCATGACCTCCTACTACGACGTGCAGCTCAAGCAGCGGCGGCACGCCATCCTTCGGCAACATGCGCGCTTCACGGCCCACGAGGCGATGCTGGAGGACGACGAGGCGATCGGCCGGGCGATCGAGGCAGCGGCACCGCAGGTCATCGTCCACCTCGCCGCGCAGGCCGGCGTGCGCTACAGCCTGGAGAACCCGCGGGCCTACATCGGCGCGAACCTGGTCGGCACCTTCAACGTGCTGGAGCATGCGAAGCGCGCGCGCGTCGGGCACCTGCTGCTCGCCTCCACCTCCTCGGTCTATGGCGGCAACGAGAAGCTGCCCTTCTCCGAGGAGGACCGTGCGGACCACCCGCTGACGCTCTATGCCGCGACGAAGAAGGCGACGGAGGGGATGGGCCATTCCTACGCGCATCTCTGGCGCATGCCGACCACCGCCTTCCGCTTCTTCACGGTCTATGGCCCCTGGGGCCGGCCGGACATGGCGCTCTTCAAGTTCACCGAGGCCGCGCTGAAGGGCCGCGCCATCGACGTCTACAACCACGGCAAGATGGAGCGCGACTTCACCTACATCGACGACCTGGTGGAGGCGATCGTGCGGCTCGCGGAGCGCCCCCCGGCGGCGGATGGGGACGGCGCGCCCTTCCGCGTCTTCAACATCGGCAACAGCCAGCCGGTGAACCTGATGGCGTTCATCGAGGCGATCGAGGACGCGCTCGGCCGGAAGATCGAGCGCAACTTCCTGCCGATGCAGCCGGGCGACGTGCCACGCACCTGGGCGGACACCTCCGCCCTCCAGGCGTTGACCGGCTTCGCCCCGTCCACGCCGGTGCGGGACGGCGTCGCGAAGTTCGTCGCCTGGTACCGCGACTACTACCGCGTCTGACGCCGCCATGCCCTACGACAGCCTCGCCGCGCCGCACGCCGCACCGCCCGTCACGGATGCCGACCCGGTGCTCGCCGCCGTGCTGCGCGGCACGCCGGGCCGGGCGGCGGACGCCGCGGCGCTCGAGGCTGCCGAGGCCTGGGCGTCGCGGGAGGACATCCCGCCGGCCGAGGCGCTCGACGCGCTGCTCGCATGGGTGGAGCGGCACCCGGCGGCCGAGCGCATCCAGCTTCTCGCGGTGCGGGTGCTGGAGCGGGTCGTGGGGCGGAAGGAGGCCGTCGAGGCCTGGCGTGGCCTGCTGGAACGCTTCCCCGCGAGCCAGGACGCCTTCCTGGTGGTGCTGCGCTGGACCTACCGCATGGAGGGGCGCGCCCAGGCAGCGGCCGTGATCGCCCGCCGCTTCCCGGCCGCCCCGACGCAGCCGGCCGACATGCTGCTGCTGGCGCGCGCGCTGGAGGAGATCGGCGAGGCGGCGCTGGCGGACGCCGCCTTCGCGCGGCTGTCGGATGCGCATCCAGCCTATGAGCTCGGCTGGCTCATGCGGGCGCAGTCGGAGGAGCGGCGCGGCCGGCCCTGGAGGGCGCAGGAGGTGCTGCTATCGGGCCTCGCCGCCGTGGGGCC
>DASQNQ010000124.1:0-15211 GCA_035644895.1 Acetobacteraceae bacterium
GGCCGGCTTCGCCCGGCTGCCCCAGCCCGGGACCGACTGGCACCTCTTCATCCGGCGCGACGCGGTGGTGGCCGTGGCCTCGCCATCCGCGGAGCGCAGCCTCGTGCTGCTGGCCGACGGGCGGGAGGTGGAGGTCGGCGCCTCCTCCGACGCCGTGGCGCGGGAGGTGCCGGGCCTGGTGCGCCTGACCCAGGCCGGCACGCAGCGCTGCCTCCACGTCCGCGCCGCGTCCGTCCTGGCCGTGACGGCCCCGGCGCAGGGCTCGGTGCTTCACCTCGCGGGCGGGCGCGACCTGCAGGCGGGCGAGTCGGCGGCGGTGGTGGCGGGGCTTCTGGCCGGCTGAGCGCCGGGCGGTTCCCCGGACCCCCGGAACCCACTAGCTTGGGCCCCATGCGCTACATCTCGACCCGCGGCGAGGCCGCGCCGCGTGACTTCCAGGGCGTGCTGCTCGCCGGCCTCGCCGAGGATGGCGGGCTGTTCCTGCCGGAGGCCTGGCCCGTCCTGACGGTGGCCGAGTGGCGGGCGCTGCGCGGCATGCCCTATCCGGAGCTTGCGGCCCACATCCTCTCGCTGTTCACGGGCGGCGCGCCGGACCGGGCGACGCTGACGGCGATCTGCCGCGACGCCTATGCGGGTTTCGGCCACCCGGCCGTCGCGCCGCTGGTGCAGGTCGGGCCGCAGGTCTTCGTGCAGGAACTGTTCCACGGCCCGACGCTGGCCTTCAAGGACATGGCGATGCAGCCGCTCGGGCGGCTCTTCGACCACGTGCTGGCCGCGCGGGGGGAGCGGGTGACGATCGTCGGCGCGACATCCGGCGACACCGGCTCGGCCGCCATCGAGGCCTGCCGGGACCGCGCGGCGGTGGACATCGTGATCCTGCACCCGGAGGGCCGCACCAGCCCCGTGCAGCGCCGGCAGATGACCACCGTGCTGTCGGCCAACGTGGCGAACCTGGCGGTGAAGGGCTCCTTCGACGACTGCCAGGACCTGGTGAAGGGCATGTTCGGCGACGCGCCGTTCCGGGAGGAGATGCGGCTCGCGGCCGTGAACTCGATCAACTGGGCCCGCGTCGCGCTGCAGATCCCCTACTACGTCACGGCGGCGCTGGCGCTCGGCGCCCCGGACCGGGAGGTGGCGTTCAGCGTGCCGACGGGCAACTTCGGCAACGTGCTCGCCGCCTGGGCGGCGCGGCGGATGGGGCTGCCCATCGCGCAGCTCATCGTGGCGTCGAACCGGAACGACATCCTGACGCGCTTCCTCTCGGCCAACGACATGACGATGCGGGAGGTCGAGCCCTCCCTCTCGCCGTCCATGGACATCCAGGTCTCCTCCAACTTCGAGCGGCTGCTGTTCGAGCTGCTGGGCCGCGACCCGCGCGCCACGGCCGGGATGATGCGCCGCTTCCGGGCGGAGGGGCGGATGCCCGTGCCGGACGCCGCCTGGCGGCAGGCGGCGCAGCTCTTCCGCGGCTTCGCCCTCGGCGACGAGGCGACGCTGGCCGAGATCCGGCGCCTGCACGAGGAGGCGGGGTACCTCGCCGACCCGCACACCGCCATCGGCACCGCGGCGGCGATCGCCTGCCGCCCTGCCGACGCCTCCATCCCCGTCGTGGTCGCGGGCACCGCCCACCCGGCCAAGTTCCCGGACGCGGTGCGGCAGGCCACCGGCATCTCGCCCCCCCTGCCTCCGCGGCTGGCGGACCTATATGAGCGGGAGGAGCGTTACAGCGTGCTGCCCGCGGACCTCGGCGCGATCGAGGCCTTCGTCCGCCGCCACTCCCTGCGCAACGCCGCATAGACAGGACCAGAATGACCGACGCCATCCGCCTGACCCGCCTGGAGAACGGCCTGACGGTCGTCTCGGAGAAGATGCCCCGGGTCGAGACCGTCTCCATCGGCGCCTACGTCAACGCCGGCACGCGGCACGAGGCGGCGGAGGAGAACGGCGTGTCCCACTTCCTGGAGCACATGGCCTTCAAGGGCACAGTGCGGCGCGATGCGGCGGCCATCGCGCGGGAGATCGAGAACGTCGGCGGGCACCTGAACGCCTACACCTCGCGCGAGAACACCGCCTACTACGCCAAGGTCCTGAAGGAGGACGTGGCGCTGGCCGCCGACATCCTCGGCGACATCCTGACCCACTCCTCCTTCGCGCCCGAGGAGATCGAGCGCGAGCGCGGCGTGATCCTGCAGGAGATCGGGCAGGCGAACGACACGCCGGACGACATCGTCTTCGACCACTTCCAGGCCACCGCCTATGCCGGCCAGCCGATGGGCCGGCCCGTGCTCGGCACCGAGGAGGTCATCAAGGCGATGCCCCGGGACGTGCTGACCGGCTACATGCGCCGCCACTACGGCCCCTCCCGCATGGTGGTGGCCGCCGCCGGCGCGCTGGAGCACGAGGATCTGGTGGAACTCGCGAAGCGCCACTTCGCCGACCTGCCGCGGGCCGGGCAGGCGGAGGCCGAGCCCGGCCGCTACACCGGCGGCGAGTTCCGGGAGGAGCGGGACCTCGACCAGGTCCACCTCGTCTTCGGCTTCCCCTCCGTCGCCTCCACGGACCGGCTGCACTACCCGACGATGATCCTGTCCACGCTGCTGGGCGGCGGCATGTCGTCCCGCCTGTTCCAGGAGATCCGGGAGCGGCGGGGGCTGGTCTACTCCATCTACTCCTTCGCCTCGCCCTTCGCGGACAGCGGGCTGCTCGCCATCTACGCCGGCACGGGGGAGGACCAGGCGGCGGAGCTGGTGCCCGTGACGCTCGAGGAGCTGCGCCGCGTGCAGCGCGACGTCACGGCCGACGAGCTGGACCGCGCCAAGGCGCAGCTCCGCGCCTCGGTCCTCATGTCGCTGGAGAGCACGGGCAGCCGGTGCGAGCAGCTGGCGCGCCAGCTGCAGGTGCATGGCCGCATCATCCCGGTCGAGGAGACGAAGGCGAGGATCGCCGCCGTCACCATCGATGACGTGCAGGAGGCCGCGGCCCGCGCCTTCCGCGGCGCGCCGACGCTCGCCGCGCTCGGCCCCGCCGGCAAGGTGCCGGCCCTCTCGCACATCCAGGAGCGGCTTGCGGCATGAGCGCATCCCGTGGTCGCAGGGCGCAGCCGGGCACCGGAGAGCTGAACGGGATGCGGCAGCCATGAAGGGCGTGGAGGTCTGCGCGGCGCTCGTCGAGGCCGCGAAGCGCGCCGGCGCGGATGCGGCGGATGCGCTGGAGGTGCGCAACACCTCGCTCTCCGTCGCCCGGCGTCTCGGCAAGATCGAGCAGCTCGAGCGCGCGGAGGGCTTCGACCTGGGCCTGCGCGTCTTCGTGGGAAAGCGGCAGGCGATCGTCTCCACCACGGATGCCGACCCCCGCGGCTTCGCGCAGCTGGCCGAACGTGCCGTGGCGATGGCGCGCGTGGTGCCGGAGGATCCCTTCGGCGGCCTGGCGGAGCGCCCGGACCGCCCGCGCGATGCCGCCGCGCTCGACCTGCTCGACGCGGCCGAGCCCACGGCCGAGGCGCTGCTGGCCCGCGCCGCGGAGGCCGAGGAGGCGGCGCTGGCCGTGAAGGGGATCACGAATTCCGAGGGCGCCGATGCCGGCTTCGGCCGCGTCGAGATCGCGCTCGTCGCCTCGAACGGCTTCGCGGGCGCCTATGCGCGCTCCTCCCACTCGCTGTCCGTCACGGCGGTGGCGGGGCAGGGGACGGGGATGGAGCGGGACTACGAGTGGTCCTCCGCCGTCCATCTCTCCGACCTCGACGACCCGGCCGCAATGGGGCGGCGGGCGGCGGAGAAGACGGTCGCGCGGCTGAACCCGGTGCGTCCGCGGACGGCGCGGCTGCCGGTGGTGTTCGACCCGCGCGTCTCGGCCTCCATGCTCGGGCACCTGGTCGGCGCCATCAACGGCGCGGCGGTGGCGCGCGGCACCTCCTTCCTGCGGGACCGGCTGGGGCAGCAGGTCCTGGCCAAGGGCCTCACGGTGCGCGACGACCCGACCCGGCGGCGCGGCCTGCGCTCCCGCCCCTTCGACGGGGAGGGGATGGCTGGCGAGCCGCGCGCGATCGTCGAGGACGGGGTGCTGACCACCTGGATCCTCGACTGGCGCTCCGCCCGGCAGCTCGGCCTCGCCTCCACCGGCCATGCCTCGCGCGGCACGGGCGGCCCGCCCGGCCCGGCGCCGACCAACCTCTGGCTGGAGCCCGGCAGCCTGACGCCGCAGGCCCTGATGGCCGACATCGCAGAGGGGCTCTACGTCACCGACCTGATCGGCATGGGCGTGAACGGCGTGACGGGCGACTACAGCCGTGGTGTCGCCGGCTTCATGATCCGGAACGGCGCGCTGGCCGAGGCGGTGAGCGAGATCACCATCGCGGGGAACCTCAAGGAGATGTTCCTCAACATGGCGGCCGCGAACGACCTGACGTTCAAGCGCGGCTCCGACGCGCCGACGCTGCGGATCGAGGGGCTGACGCTGGCCGGCGCGTGAGGGCCGGCCAGCGCCGGCCTGCTACTCCACCCGGATCTCCCGCACCTGGAACTGGTTGTCCGCCCGGTGCTGGATGGTGACGCCCGCGCGGTGCGCCCAGGGGATCATCATGTGGTAGAGCGGGATGTGCCCGAGATCCGCGTTGTGCAGCGCATGCGCCTCCCGGATCAGGGCGCGCCGGGCTTCCGGGTCGCCCTCCGCGTCGATGCGCGGCAGCATGGCGTCGAAGGCCGGGTTGCTCCAGCCGCCGGCGTTCCAGGTGGCCGCGCCGCCGATGGCGCGTGAGGCCATGACGGCGCGGAGCGTGTAGCTCGCATCGAAGGTCGGCACGCCCCAGCTCAGCAGGTACATCATCGGCTCCTGCCGCCGCACGCGCTGGGAGAAGACGGCGTTCGGCTGGATGTTGAGCTGCGCGCGGATGCCGACGCGCGCGAGCATGGCGGAGACGGCCTGGCATGCCTCGTCATAGGTGCCGGTCGGGCATTCCAGCGGCACGGAGAAGCCGTTCGGGTACCCGGCCTCGGCCAGCAGGGCGCGGGCGCGGGCCGGGTCGTAGGGCGTGCGCCGGTCGGTGTCCGGGGACCAGCCGTTGACGAACTGCGTCCACATGGAGCCCGTCGGCACGCCCTGGCCGCGCAGCGTCGTGCGCCGCATGCTGTCGAGGTCCATGGCATGCGCGATCGCCTGCCGCACGCGCAGGTCCCGGAACGGGTTGCGCCCGCGCACGTCGCTGCCGGCCAGTTCGTCGACGTCCTGGCGCATGCCGATCCAGACGGTGCGGTTCTCCTGCCCCTCCAGGATGCGCAGGCGCTGGTCGCGCGTGATGCGCGCCACGTCCTGCACGGGCACGACATGCACGAAGTCCACCTCGCCCGAGAGCAGGGCCGCGACGCGCGTGGCGTCCGAGGCGAGGGTGATGTGGTGGTACTCCGTCACGTTGCCGCGGCTGCCAGAGGGGCTGGCACCGCCGCCGTTCGCGCCCCACCAGGCCGGGTTGCGGACCATGACGGTGCGGCTGTCCACGTCCCGCGTGCGGATCACGTAGGGGCCGGTGCCGTTGGCGTTGCGGACGGTGTGCGTCTCCTCCCGCTGGGCAAAGTTCTGCGGCACCGTGGCGCGGTTCGCCTCCGACCAGCCGCGGTCCATGACCATGACGCGCGTCATCTTGTCCGGGATGACGGGGTCGGGCACGCGCGTCACCACGTCCACCGTCAGCCGGTCCACCTGCGTGACGGAGGCGACGGTGTCCACGAAGATGCCGTAGTTGGAGGTGGGCTTCAGCGCGCGCTCCAGGCTGAACACCACGTCGTCGGCCTCGAACGCCTCCCCGCCCGCGAAGCGCACGCCGTCGCGCAGGTGGAAGCGCCAGCGGGTCGGCTCCACCTGCTCCCAGCGCGTCGCGAGGCCGGGATGCACCTTCAGGTCGTCGCCGCGCCAGGTCAGGCCCTCATAGACCTGGTGGATCACCAGGAAGGTGAAGAGGGCGTTGGTGGCGTGCGGGTCGAGCGTCGCGGCGTCCACGCTGGTCGCCATCCGCAGCACGCCCGGCCGCTGGGGCGCCTGGGCCTGTGCCGCGCCCGCCCCGAGGGCCACCACGCCCGCCAGCAGCGCTGCCCTGAACCCACTCTGCCGAACCATCCCGCCTCTCCCGCGCTCTGATGGCCCAGCCTGGAACAGGCAGGGGACAGTCGCAATCCGGCTGGACCATGCCTATATTGCACCCAAGACAGAAACCCAGTGGAGACGCCCGCTTCCATGCGACGCACCGCTTCCTTCATGGCCGCCCTCGCCGTCGTGGCGCTGGCGCTCGGCCCCGCGCTGGCAGAGGCGCGGCCGGGCGGCGGCCGCGGCTCGATGGGCAGCCGCGGCAGCCAGACCTACACGGCCCCGCCCTCGACCCAGACGGCGCCCGGCACCACGCGACAGTTCGACCGCACCGAGGCGCCGCGCCCCGGCCCGGGCGTTGGCCAGCCCGGCACGGCGCGTCCGGCGCCTGCCGGCGGCGCCTTCGCCAACCGCTCCCCGCTCATGGCCGGGCTGATGGGTGGCCTGCTCGGCGCGGGCCTCTTCGGCCTGTTCTTCGGCGGCGGCCTGTTCGGCGGCCTCGGCGGGATCGCCAGCCTGTTCGGCCTGCTGCTGCAGCTGGCGCTGATCGGCGGCCTGGTGTGGCTGGTGCTGCGCCTTGTCCGCGGCAACCGTCAGCCGGCGATGGCCGGCGGCCCGCGTCCCGGCGCCATGGCGCGTGACCTGCACGCGAACCAGCCCGGCCGTCCGATGAACCCGGCCGCGCTCGGCGGCGCGGCCGCCGTGGCGCGCCGCCCGGTGCAGGTGGCGGAGGCCGACTACCAGGCCTTCGAGCGCGTGCTGCAGGACGTGAACGCCGCCTGGTCGCGCCAGGACCTGGAGGGGCTGCGCCGCGTCGCGACGGCCGAGATGACCAACTACTTCGCCCAGGACCTGAACGACCTGCGTGCCCGCGGCTGGACCAACGTCTCCCGCGACGTGCGGCTCGAGTCGGGCGACCTGGCCGAGGCGTGGCACGAGAACGGCCTCGACTTCGCCACGGTGGCGATGCGCTTCAGCCTGGTGGACGTGACGACGGACGCGCAGGGCCGCGTGGTGGAGGGCGACCCCGCCCAGCGCACCACGGCGACCGAGGTCTGGACCTTCGTCCGCCGCCAGGGCGACGCCTGGAAGCTCTCGGCCATCCAGCAGACGGGCTGACCTCCCGGCCGGGGCTGGCGCTATCCTCGTGGCGCCAGCCCCTCCGGCCGTCCGCGGCCGGGCTGTCCCGCCTCAATGCGCGGGGTCGAGGAAGGGCTGGCCTTCTTCCGACACATAGAAGATCAGCACGCGCATCCGCTCCGATGCGCTGCGGTTGAAGCCGGTCATGCGGACGGCCGGCGGCTCCACGAAGGACTCGCCGGCGCGCACCACCACCGGAGCCCGCCCCTCCAGCTCAAGGGTGAAGGTGCCCTCCAGCACATGGACGGTCACCGGAAAGCGGTGGGTGTGGAAGACCGTGGCCTGTCCCGGCGCGAACTCCGCCCGCAGCACCGAGATCTCCTGCCGCTCGGTCCGCGGCATCCCCGTGACCGTCTCCTTGAGGACCTGGACCGGCCGGGCCGTGTCCTGCGCATGGGATGGGCCGGCAAGCAGCATTGCGGCCAGCAGGATGAATGGGCGCATGTCGCGATTCCTCCGTGCACCTGACTGCACGGGCGCCACGATGCGCGCCCGCGCCCGGAGGGGCCGCGCAACTTGCCGCGACAGAACTCCGCGCGGCGGCCCGGTCAGCTCCGCCTGCGGAACCTCTCGACGGCCGAGACGAGCGCCGTCCTCACCCCGGGCTCCAGCGCCGAGTGGCCGGCGTCCGGCACGATGGTCAGCCGCGCGCGCGGCCAGGCGCCCGCCAGGTCGAAGGCCGTGTCGCAGGGGCAGACCATGTCGTAGCGCCCCTGCACGATCTCGGCCGGGATGTGGGCGATGTCGCGCATGCCCTCCAGCAACCCGTCGGCCCGCAGGAACAGGTCGTTCGCGAAGTAGTGCGCCTCGATCCGCGCGAGGCCGAGCGCGGTGCGGTCCTGCGCGAAGGACGCCACGGTCTCCGGGCTCGGCAGCAGGGTGGAGCAGGAGCCCTCGTAGAGGCTCCAGGCGCGGGCCGCTGGCAGGTGGACGATCGGGTCCGGGTCGCAGAGCCGGCGCAGGTAGGCACCCAGCAGGTCGTCGCGCTCGGCCGGCGGGACGTGCTCGGCGAAGGCGGCCCAGGCGTCGGGGAAGACACGGCGCAGCCCGTAGAGGAACCACTCCACCTCCGACTTCCGGCCGAGGAACACGCCGCGCAGCACGCAGCCCAGGACGCGGTCCGGGTGGGCCTGGGCGTAGGCGAGGGCGAGGGTCGAGCCCCAGGATCCCCCGAAGAGCAGCCAGCGCTCGATGCCGAGGAACCGGCGCAGCGTCTCGATGTCCGCCACCAGGTGCGGCGTCGTGTTCTCACGCAGGTCGCCGAGTGGGCGGGACCGGCCGGCGCCGCGCTGGTCGAAGATGACGACGCGCCAATGGGCCGGGTCGAAGAAGCGGCGGTGGACCGCGCCGGCGCCGGCGCCCGGGCCGCCGTGCAGGAACAGCACGGGCTGGCCGCGCGGGTTGCCCACCTGCTCCCAGTACATGACGTGGCCGGCCGAGAGCGGCAGCAGGCCGGTCTCGTAGGGGGGGATGTCGGGGAAGAGGTCGCCGCGGGGCATTGCCGGGGATTTCTAGATTGTGGGGCCGCCATGCGGCAATGGCCTGTCGCAGCCCCTTCGCCTCACGGGCTTTCATGCCTAGTTTGTCACCGATGGCCGATACACCGCACCCCGCGCCGCAAGGCGGATCGAAGCCCGGCGCACCGAAGCCGGCCGGGTCGAGGCAGGATGCCAACGGCGCGCTGACCTGCGGGGTCTGCGGCGCGCAGAGCCGCCACGTGCCCTTCCGGCCCTCGCCGCCCGAGCAGGCGCCGGACCTCGACCTGCGGCCGGGGGAGCCGGTCCGCAGCACCATGCCGCGCTGGCTGCAGCAATGTCCCTCCTGCGGCTATGCGGCGCCCGACATCACGCGGGCGCACCCGGCGGCGGCCGAGGCCGTGCGGGCCGCTCCCTTCCGCGCGCTGCTGGCCGATGTGGGCACGCCGCCGCTGGCGCGCCGCTTCCTCGCCTGGGCCCACGTCCTGGAGGAGACGGGCGCGCTGCACGCGGCGGCGGAGGCGACGCTGCAGGCGGCCTGGGTGGCCGACGACCTCGGCAAGGCCGAGTTTTCACGCGCGTGGCGGCTGGACGCCGTCGCGCTCTGGCGCGGCGGGCCGCCGCTCGATGCCGAGCAGACGGTGCGGGTGGTGGACGCGCTGCGGCGCGCCGAGGCCTGGGACGATGCGGCCGCGACCGCCGAGGGCCTGGCCCGTACCGAGCCGCCCGAGGCGGTGGCGCAGGTGATCGCGCTGGAGCGTCGGCTGATCGAGGCGCAGGACCCGGGCCGGCACACGGTGGCCACGGCCCTGCCGCCGCCCTCGCGCCGGCCGCATGTGACGCACCAGCGCCTGGGCGGGGCGAAGCCGGCCGGCGGGTTCTGGGGCGCGCTCAGGCGGCTGTTCGGCGGGCGCTGAGGGGCCGCCTCCCTTGCGGAGAAAGAGGTATCCATGCGACGTTATAGTATAACATAACGTCGGAGAGCCGGATGCGCCGCCGCAGCCTTCTCGCCCTGTCCGCCCTTCTCCTCGCGCCCGCCGCCCCGCGCGCCCAGGGGGCGCCGCGCGTCGTCGCCTCCTTCTCCGTCCTCGGCGACATGGTGCGCCAGGTGGCCGGTGATCGCGTGGCGCTCCGCACCATCGCCGGGCCGAACGTGGATGCGCACCACTTCCAGCCCCGCCCCTCGGATGCGGAGGCGCTGCGCGGCGCGGCGCTGGTGGTGCGCAACGGCCTGGGCTTCGACGCCTGGATGGACCGCATGATGCGAGCGGCCGGCCACCAGGGGCCGGTCGCGACGGCGACCGAGGGCATCGTCCCTCGCTCGATGCCGGCGCACGCGCACGGGCACTCCCATGGCGGACGGCAGGGCGCGCGCACCGTGCCGGACCCGCATGCCTGGCAGGACCTGCGCCACGGCGCCCGCTATGCCCGGACCATCGCCGACGCCCTCGCCCGCATCCTGCCGGCGGAGGGGGCGGCGCTGCGTGGCCAGGGCGAGGCCTATGCCGCGCGGCTCGAGGCGCTGGACGCCTGGGTGCGGGCGGAGGTGGCGAGCGTGCCCGAGCCGCGCCGGAAGGTGGTCACCAGCCACGACGCCTTCGGCTACTTCGCCGAGGCCTATGGCGTGCGCTTCCTCGCCCCCCAGGGCGTCTCGACCGAGGGCGAGCCGGGCGCCGCCCAGGTTGCCGCCCTGATCCGGCAGATCCGGGCCGAGGGGATCACCGCCGTGTTCCTGGAGAACATGGGCAGCCCCGCCACCCTGAACCGCCTGGCGCAGGAGGCCGGCGTGCGCGTGCGCGGCCGGCTCTACGCCGATGCGCTGAGTGCGCCGGATGGCCCCGCGCCCACCTACGAAGCGATGTTCCGCCACAATGTCGGTCTGATCGTCCCCGCCATGCGCGGCGACGCGGCGTAGGCGGGGGCAACGGCCGGATGGCGGCGACGCGCGCGGGGCGCGAGGTTGCGGCAGCCCAAGGAGACGCCGCCATGCCCCGCTTCCGCTGCATCGCCATCCCGACCGAGACCGCCGCCCGCTTCCGGGCCACCGGCCGCGACGACCGCGGTGCGGCGCTGCATCGCCGCACCGTGGACGGGCCGGGCTTCCCGTGCCGCCACTGCCTGCGGCTCGGCGAGCCGGGGGAGGAGATGCTGCTCGGCAGCTACAGCCTGCCGCGGCCGGCGGGCGTCTACTGGACCCCGAGCCCGATCTTCCTGCATGCGCGGGACTGCAAGCGCTTCGAGGCGGTGGACGAGGTCGCGCCGACGGTCCTCGCCAACGGCCTCGTCTCCGTCCGCGCCTATGATGCGGAGGAGATGTGCCTCTACGACCTCGGCCATGTCTGCGACGGCGCGGATGTCGCCGCGCCACTGATGCGCGCGCTGGATGACCCGCGCACGCGCTTCGTCAACATCCACACCGCGCGGCCGGGTTGCCTGCTGGCCGGGGCGGAGCGGGTGTAGGGCGCTTGCGTCTGGAAGGTTCTGAAAAAGGGTGATCGGGTTTCCCTGATGGGCTGGGAGCGGACGTCACGCCAGGAATCTGCTTCTTCGCTCTGACTTCTCCCAGTCCTTGCGACGGAGCGCCCAGTCCACCTCCTGCCATCCTCGCGCCTGCATCCAGGCCGGACCCGTACGGGTCGCGACCACGCTGGCGCCGAACCACCGGGCAAGCTTCTCCACGCGGTTGTTGCCGCTCGACGTAGTGCCAACGACCGTGTCGAGCCCGAGCGGCCCGAAGCCGTAATCCAGCAAGGCGGCCGCCACATCCATGGCAAGCCGGAAGCGGCCCCACTCGGAGGGGGCCAGCTCGATGCCGAGAACGGCGACGGCGTCGTCTGCCTTGCGAAGCCCGGCGCTTCCGCAAAGCCTCTGGTTCCGCTGGTCGAATATGCCGAACTGGAAGTTGCACCGAGGCAACTCTCCCTGCCAGGCAATGAACAAGTCGAAGAGCTTCCCCGCCCTTTGTGCGTCATGTGGATCGAAGTCGTAGAGACGGACGTAGCGTGGGTCATGCTGGTACGAGATGAAGGCGTCCCGATCAGCTTCCTGGAAGTCGCGCAGCAGGAAACGGGGCAGATCGATGAGCACAGGTTGCATGCCGCGGAGCTAGCGGTAACGCCAGAATGCCTGCGACGTGTCGAAACCGGACGCCTTGAGCCACCCCGGCTGCGTTTTCACGCCGCGTAACGCGCCAGCGCCAGGTCGTCCGAGGCGATCTCGGGCTGCCGCCCGGTGACGAGGTCGGCCAGCAGCCGCCCCGACCCGCAGGCCATGGTCCAGCCGAGCGTCCCGTGCCCCGTGTTGAGGAACAGGTTGGCGTAGCGCGTCGCGCCCACCACCGGCGTGCCGTCCGGCGTCATCGGGCGCAGCCCCGTCCAGAACTGCGCCTGCGCCAGGTCGCCGCCGCGAGGGAAGAGGTCGGAGACGGAGTGCGCCAGCGTCTCCCGCCGCGGCCGGCGCAGCTTGAGGGAGAAGCCCGCCAGCTCCGCCGTGCCGCCGACGCGGATGCGGTCGCCGAGGCGCGTGATCGCGACCTTGAAGGTCTCGTCCATCACGGTGGAGACGGGGGCCGCGGCCTCTTCCGTCACGGGCAGGGTGAGCGAGTAGCCCTTCACCGGATAGACCGGCACATGCACGTTGAGCGGGCGCAGCAGGGCAGGGGTGTAGCTGCCCATCGCGACCACGTAGCGGTCGGCCGTGACCTCGCCCTGGTCGGTGACCACGCCCGTCACCGCGCCGGCCTCGGTCCGCAGCGCGCGGACGGTCACGCCGTGGCGGAACTGGACGCCGATCGCGGCCGCGAGGCCCGCGAGGCGCTGGGTGAAGAGGTGCGCGTCGCCCGTCTCGTCGCCCGGCAGGCGCAGCCCGCCGACATACTTGCCGCCCACCAGCGCCAGCGCGGGCTCGGTCGCCGCGCAGCCGGCCGGGTCCAGCACCTCATACGGCACGCCGAAGGCGTCCAGCACGCGCGTGTCGCCGCCAACCGCGTCGAGCTGCTTCTGCGTGCGGAAGAGCTGCAGCGTGCCCTTCGTCCGCTCGTCGTAGCTGATGCCCGTCTCGGCCCGGAGGTCGGCGAGGCAGGCGCGGGAGTACTCGGCCACGCGCACCATGCGGGACTTGTTGGTGCCGTAGGCGGCCTCCGTGCAGTTGGCCAGCATCTGCACGAGCCAGCGGTACAGCCCGCCATCCAGCTTCGGCCACATCACCAGCGGCCGGTGGCGCATCATCAGCCACTTCAGCGCCTTCACCGGGATGCCCGGCCCCGCCCAGGGGGCGGAGTAGCCGAAGGAGACCTGGCCGGCATTGGCGAAGGAGGTCTCCATGCCGGGCGCAGGCTGCCGGTCGATGACCGTCACCTGATGGCCGGCCCGCGCCAGGTACCAGGCGCTCGTCACGCCCACCACGCCGCTGCCCAGCACCACGACCCGCATCGCACGCTCCTGCCCGTTTCGCCGGAAGCATAGGCGCGCGAGCCTGCGTATTTCAGGCGAAACTGGCGCAGGAGAGGCCATCCTGAGCCTCGTGCTCGCAGGATCTGCGGGAAAATGGCAGGATGTGCGAATGGACGAGCTGGACCGCGCCATCCTCCGCGAACTCCGCCGCGACGCGCGCATCACCAACGCCGCGCTGGCCGCGGCGGTCGGGCTCTCGCCCTCCGCCTGCCTCCGCCGCGTGCGGCTGCTGGAGCGGGCAGGGGTGATCCGCGGCTACACCGTCGTGCTCGACGCGCCGCCCGAGCGCGACACCGTCACCGTGATCGTCCAGATCACCCTCGACCGCCAGACCGACGAGCACCTGCGGCGTTTCGAGGAGGCGGTCCGCCGCTGCCCCGAGGTGCGGGAGTGCCACCTGATGACCGGGATCGCCGACTACCTCCTGCGCGTCGAGGCGCGCGACGCCGCCGACTACGAGCGGATCCACAAGGACGCGCTGTCGCGCATGCCGGGCGTCCAGCGCATCCAGTCCGCCTTCGCCATCCGCACCGTCATCCGCGGCGGGGCTTGACGATGCACACCCCCACAGCGGCCGAGGCGCGCGCCCTGCAACCCGTCCTCGCCGCGCGGGTGGAGGAGGCGGACCGGCTGGACGAGGTGCGGCTGGTCGCCGGCGTCGACGTCTCCACCACGCGCTTCGACCCGGAGCGCCTGGTCCATGCCGCGGTTGTGCTGCTCGCCTGGCCGGGGCTGGAGGTGGTGGAGACCGCGACCGCCGTGCAGCGCGCGGCGCTGCCCTACATCCCCGGCCTGCTCGGCTTCCGCGAGGTGCCCGCCCTGCAGGAGGCGTTCGGAAGGCTGCGCGGCCGGGCGGACCTGGTGATGGTGGACGGGCATGGCCGCGCGCATCCGCGGGGCCTCGGCATCGCGAGCCACCTCGGCGTCGTGATGGACCTGCCGACGATCGGCGTCGCGAAGTCCGTGCTCGTGGGCAAGGTGGAGGGCGACCTGCCCGACGAGGCCGGCGCGCGCGCGCCGCTGACCTGGAAGGGCGCGCGGATAGGGATGGCGCTGCGCAGCCGCGCGCGGGCCAACCCGCTCTACCTCTCGACGGGCCACCGCGTCTCGCTCGACACGGCCGTGCTCTGGGTGGAGCGCACGCTGCGCGGCCGCCGCCTGCCCGAGCCGACAAGGCTGGCACACGAGGCCGCGGGGGTGTCGCGCCGGCAGGCGGTGGGGTAGGGGGGCGCATGGCGCGCGTCTGGATGGTGCTCGGGGCCCTCTCCGGGCTGGTGGCGGTGGGAATGGCAGCCTGGGCCTCGCATGGCGTGCCGCCCGAGGTGGGTGCGCGGGCGATGACGGGCGCCTCGCTGCAGGCCTGGCACGCGCTCGCCCTGCTCGGCACCGGGTTGCTGGCGGAGCGCCGGCCGGGGCGGCGCCTGCCGCACGCGGCGGCGGCGCTGTTCGTGCTCGGCAGCGTGCTGTTCTGCGGGGGGGTCTATTCGCGGGCGTTCCTGGACCTCTCCTGGGGGGCGCTGACGCCCCTCGGCGGCACGTTGCTGATGGCCGGCTGGGGCGTGCTGGCGGCCTCCGCCATCCCCCGGCCGTGATCGCCGCCGCCTACCTCGCCGCCGAGGGGTTCGAGGCGGAGCTGGCCGAGGAGCTGCGCCGGGCCGGGCGGCGCGTCTCCGCCTGGCACGGGCGGCTGGCGCTCTCCCCCGACCCGCCGGGCGAGGCGGCCTGGGCGCTCGACACCTGGACGGCGCCGCGCCTGGTCGAGGTCGCCTCGGTGAAGGGCGCGGCCGACGCGCTGCGTGCGATCCAGCGCAACTGGGCCGGCTTCGCTGCCGCGCATCACCGGCGCAGCGCGCTGATCGCGGAGCGGCTGCCGCCCGTCCGGGCCCGGCCGCTGGCCTTCCCGGAGCCGCCGCCCGCCTCCCACCTCGGCGCCTGGACGCTGCTGGAGCCGGGGCGGCTGCTGGCCAGCCCGACCAAGACCTCGCCCTTCGTGAACGGGGAACCCGCCTTCGTCGAGGACCGGGAGGGACCCCCCTCCCGCGCCTACCTGAAGCTGTGGGAGGCGCTGACCCG
>DASQNQ010000125.1:0-9080 GCA_035644895.1 Acetobacteraceae bacterium
CCCTCCCCGTCCAGCACCTCGCCCCGGCGCAGCGGTCGCTTCGCCACGGCGACCGCATCCGCCGCCCAGGTCTCGGCGCTCCCGGTCGGCTCCCGCCGCAGCGCGGCGGAGGCCACGGAGACGCCAAGCTCCAGCCCGATAAAGTGGTAGGGTCGCCACAACGCGGCGTAGCGGCCGGACGGGTCGGTTGCGACGCCGTACTCCGAGAAGCAGCGGCGGGCGTATTCCGTCTCGCCCTCGAATACGGCGTAGACGCCCCAGCGGAGGTCGTCCGGGATGGCGGACCCGTCCCGGCGCAGGGAGGAGACGACCTCCACCATGCCCTTCTGGGGCAGCACGCCACCTTCGTTGTGCGGGCGGAGCAGACCCGGCAACTCCGAGGTGCCGGCCGGCGGGAAGAGCAGCCCGTCCTCGGGCGGCGCGAGGCCCGTGGCGTTCGCGATCGCCGCCATCTCGATGCCGGATTTCGTGCCGTCGAGGAAGGAGTTGAACATGCGCGGGTTCATGCCGCCTGCCGCGGCCTGCTCCGCCGTCAACCCGTAGTGGCCCCAGACGGTCTCCGGCGTGCTGGCGTGGTAGTGTGGCAGGTACTTCGTCCCCTTCCCCGCCGCCACGACCGTGAAGCCGGCGGCGCGGATCGTGTCCACCATCTCGCAGACGAGGGCGGGCTGGTCGCCATAGGCCATGGAGTACACCACGCCGGCCGCCGCGGCCTCCCGCGCCAGCACCGGGCCGGCGAGCACGTCGGCCTCCACGTTCACCATCACCACGTGCTTTCCATGCGCGATGGCGCGCCGCGCATGGAACAGCCCGGCCGCCGGGTCGCCCGTGCTCTCCACCACCACCTCCACCCGCGGGTCGGCCAGCAACGCGGCCGCGTCCTCGGTCAGGAAGGTCGTGCCGGCCGCGTGTGCCGCGTCCACGCTTGCGGCGCCGTAGGCCTCCTCCGGCCACTCGACGCGCGCCAGGGCAGCGCGGGCGCGGGGCACGGAAAGGTCGGCGATGCCGAGCACGTGCAGCCCCGGCGTGCGGCGCGCCTGGTGCAGGAACATGGAGCCGAACTTGCCGGCCCCGATCAGCGCGACGCGGACCGGGTTCCCCTCCGCCGCGCGGCGGAGCAGCATGCGATGCAGGTTCATGGCCGCGCGCCCGCGGAGGTCGGGCCGGTGCGGAGCATGATCTTCCCGATGTGCGTGCTGCTCTCCATCAGCCGGTGCGCCTCCGCGGCTTCGGCCAGCGGGAAGGTCGCGTGGATTCGCGGCGCGCAGCGGCCCTCGGCCAGCAGCGGCCACACCTTCGCCTCCAGTTCCGCCGCGATGGCGCCCTTCTCGGCGGTCGTGCGCGGCCGCATGGTGCTGCCCGTGACGGTCAGCCGCTTCACCATGATCGGACGCAGGTCCACGCTCTCCGCCACATGCCCGTTCAGGAACGCGATCATCACGAGCCGCCCGTCGACGCGGAGCGACCGGACGTTCCGCGCGAAATACGGCGCGCCCACCATGTCCAGCACGACGTCCACCCCCTTCCCGCCCGTCAGGCGCTTCACCTCCTCGGCGAAGTCGGCGGCGCGATAGTCGAACGCCTCGTCGGCGCCGAACTCCCGGCAGGCCTCGACCTTCTGCGGGCTGCCGGCCGTGGCGAAGACCGTGGCGCCGAACGCCTTGGCAAGCTGGATCGCCGTGACCCCGATGCCGGAGGTGCCGCCATGGATCAGCACCCTCTCTCCCTCGCGCAGCCGTCCGTGGCCGAAGAGGTTCGCCCAGACGGTGAAGTAGGTTTCCGGCAGCGCGGCGGCGCGCAGCGCGTCGAAGCCGGCGGGCCAGGGCAGCACCTGCGCCTCCGGCGCCACGCAATACTCGGCATAGGCGCCGCCATTGGTCAGCGCGCAGACCCGGTCGCCCGGACGGTAGCGACGGACCCCATCCCCGATCGCCACCACCTGGCCCGCGCATTCGAGGCCGAGGATCGGGCTGGCGCCCGGCGGCGGCGGGTAGGACCCGCTGCGCTGCGCGACGTCGGGGCGGTTCACCCCGGCGGCCTCTACCCGGATCAGCACCTCGTCCGCCGCGGGGCGCGGCACGGGGCCTGTTGCCGGCGCCATCACCTCCGGACCGCCGCCCGACCCGTGGGCGATGTAGGTCATGCTCTCGGGCACCATGCGCTCTCTCCCGCGTTCGGCGGCGGAGGACGCACGCCGCCCGGCGCCGCGTCAAGTCATCGAGGGTCACGGGATCCCGAGTTGCACGCGCGCCTTCCCGCATGGGACATTCCGGTTCCGTTGTCAGGGCGCGTCGGAGAGCCACCGCATGAGAGCGATCCCGCGCCGCCCCCTGCTCGGAGGCGCCGCCGGGCTGCTGGCCGCGCGCGCGGCGCTGGCCCAGGCGCAGGAGGTGCGGCTGGGCGCCCTGTTCCCGCTCTCCGGCCCGTTGGTGCAGCTGGGCGACGAGTGCTTCCGCGGCCTCGAACTCGCGGTCGAGGAGCGCAACGGCGCCGGCGGGCTCTGGTCGCGCCCGGTCCGGCTCGTCCGCGCCGACGCGCCGGAGGAGGCGCAGGCCTCCGCCGAGGCGCGCCGTTTGGTGGGCGAGCGTGTGGCAGCCATCTTCGGCTCACTCTCCTCAACCATCGCGCTGGCGGCGACCCAGGTCGCCGAGCTGCAGGACCTGCCCTGGTTCGAGCTGGCGGCGCCCGCCGATGCGCTGACCGAGCGCGGGTTCCGCAACCTGTTCCGCTCCGCGCCGCGCGCCGCCGACCTCGCCGCCGCCTCGATCGGCGCGGTGGAGATGCTGGGCGCCGCGCTCGGGCGCGAGCCGCGGAGCTTCCGCCTCGCCCTGCTGCATGCCGGGACGGCGGAGGCGCAGTCCATCTCCGGCACGCAGGAGGGCATCGCGCAGGCACGCGGCATGGACCTTGCGCTGCGCCTGGCACAGTCGGCGCGCGGGGCGGACCATGCCGCGCTCGTGCAGCGCCTGCGCGCGGGCGGGGTCGAGGTGGTGCTGCACTGCCCCGCCCAGGGCGAGGACTTCACCGAGGTGGTGGCCCTGTTCCGCGCCATGCGCGACGCGGGCTGGCGGCCGCTGATGGTGGCAGGTCTCGGCGGCGCCTACGCGCTGGAGGAGACGACGCGGACGCTCGGCGAGGACTTCGAGGGTGTCGTTCATGTCGGGTTCCCGGCCGGCGACGTCAGCGACCGCTATGCACCCGGCGCGCCCGCCTTCCTCGAGGCCTACAAGCGGCGCTACGGGATGGAGCCGCGCGCGGGGCAGAGCCTCGGCTGCTACTTCGGCGCGCGCGTCTTCCTCGACGCGCTCGGCCGCGCCGGCGGCCCGGACCGCGAGCGCATCCGTGCCGCCGTGCTCGCCACCGACATCGCGGAGGGCACCACCGCCGCCGGCTGGGGCGCCCGCTTCGACGAGCGCGGGCAGAACACGCGGGCGCGCCCCTACGTGCAGCAGTGGCAGGGCGGCCGGCTGATGGCCGTCGCGCCGCCGCTCGCCGCCCTCGCGCCGCTCAGGCCGAAGCTCGGGCCGGGCTGAGCGTCAGCCCCTTGTGCAGCGGAGGCTGAGCCCGAGCGGCAGCCAGGGCTGGTCGGGCCAAGTCCACATGCCGTCCACATCCCGCACCAGGCAGCGGAAGGGTTGCCAGGGCACCCGCCCATGCTCGTGCAGCCATTCCAGCCGCAGCCCGGCGGCGGAGAGGGCGCCGAGGATGTCCGACAGCGGGTGAAGCCATGCCACGATCCGGCTGTTGGCCAGCCGCACCTCCGAATCGGCGTAGTCCCCGGGCTCGTCGAACGCGCGCGCTGCGCGCTCGAAGTAGGGCACGAGCCATCCCGGCCGTCCCTCCGCCCCGGGCACGCCGTCGTCGAAGACGAGGGAGGCGGGATGCGCCTCGGCGAAGTAGAGCGCGCCGCCAGGGCGCAGGAAGCGGGCGATGACGCGCGCCCAGGCGGCGATGTCGGGCAGCCATCCGATGACGCCCCAGGTGGTGAAGACCAGGTCGAAGCGCCCCGCCTCGTCCGGAAGCGCCTCCGGCGCGGCGTAGACGTCCGAGAGGACGAAGCGTGCATTGCCCGCCCCGACCTCGGCGGCGAAGGTCCGGGCGGCCTGGATGGCTGCCGGGCTGAAATCCACCCCCACCACCTCCGCCGCTCCGCGCTGCGCGATCGCGATGCTGTCGTCGCCGATATGGCATTGCAGGTGCAGCACGCGCAGGCCCGCGACGGCACCGAGTTCGGCCTCCGCGATCGCGTCCAGGCGCCCGCGTCCGGCACGGTGCGAGGAGCGGTCGTAGCCGCGCGGCCCTGCATGGACGGCTGCCCGTTCCTCCCACGCCTTGAGGTTGACCGCCCGCCAGTCCGTGCTCACCGCGCCTGCTCCAGGCACCAGCGTGCCACCTCCTCATGCGTCAGGAAGACGACGCCGGGCTGCGCCTTCATGTAGCCGACCAGCCGGTCGAGCAGCGCGATGCGGCTGCGGTGGCCGATGACGTGCGGGTGCATGGTCAGCAGGAACAGCCCGCCCTCCGCGTGGGCGCCGTCGAACTCGGCGCGGAAGATCTCCTCGACCGCCGAGGGCGGCGTGTAGGGCCGCAGCGCGGCGAACCGCAGCATGTTGAAGTACACGGCGTCGTCGCGGATCCACTCGGGCGGCAGCTCGACGATTCCGGTCGGCTCGCCGCCGTCCAGCAACTCGTATGCGTCGTCGTCGGCCATCAGCGAAGAGTCGTACAGCAGTCCCATCTCACGGATGATGGACAGCGTATCGACGGAAAAATCCCAGCTCGCCGTGCGGATGCCGACCGGCCGGCGGCCCGCGATGCGCTCCAGCGTGTCCGCGGCGCGCAGGGTCAGCTCGCGCTCCACGCCGGGCGGGAGCTTCGTGTTGGCCTCGTGGATCCAGGAATGGATGCCGATCTCGTGGCCCTCGGCTGCGACCGCCCGCACCTCCTCCTCGTGCAGCAGGGCCGAGACGGCCGGGTAGAAGAACGAGGCGCGCACGCCATGCCGGGCGAGCAGCGCGCGGATTCGCGGCACGCCCTGGCGCGCGCCGTACTGCCCCTGGCTGATGCGCATCGGGCTCTCATCCGCGTCCCGAAGCGGGATCGTCTCATGGTCCGCGTCGAAGGACAGCGCTACGCAGCACCGCGCGCCGCCGGGCCAGGTTGCGGGGCGGAGCGACCGGCCGGCGCGGGCGCGGCCGACGATGCCGCGCCACCTGGCCTCGTCCCACTCCCAGGGGTTCTGGTCGGGCTGCGTCATTGGGGTTCCCCTCCCTCCGGCAGGGGGGCATGCTGCGCCGCTGACGCCCGCGCCGGAAGAGCCCCGAATGAACGAGCCGACCGATCCTGCCCTGATGACGGCCGAGCAACTCCTCCGCCTCTACGCCCGGCGGAGCCTCTCCCCCGTGGAGGCGTTGAAGGCGGTGATGGAGCGGGTGGCGCGCTACAACCCGTGGGTGAACGCCTTCGCCGCCATGAACCCGCGGGCGCTGCAGGCCGCCGGGGAGAGCGAGGGGCGCTGGGCGGCAGGTCGCCCGACGGGGCCGCTCGACGGCGTCCCCTCCACGGTGAAGGACCTGCTGAACATGGCGGGCTTCCCGACGCGCCGCGGAAGCAGGACGACCGACGCGACGCCGGCAACCGAGGACGCGCCGGCGGTGCTGGGGCTGAAGACGGCGGGCGCAGTCATCATCGGCAAGACCACCACGACGGAGTTCGGCTGGAAGTCGCCGGGCGACTGCCCGCTGCACGGCATCACGCGCAATCCCTGGAACCCGCAGCGGACGCCGGGCGGCTCGTCCTCCGGCGCAGGCGCCGCGGGCGCGGCCTGCTTCGGGCCGCTGCACATCGGCACGGATGCAGGCGGCTCCATCCGCATCCCCGCCGCCTTCTGCGGGCTGGTGGGCGCGAAGCCCTCCTACGGGCGGGTCCCGCAATGGCCGCATGGGGCCTTCTCGGCAGTGGCCGTCGCCGGCCCGATGGCGCGGACGGTGCGTGACGCGGCGCTGATGATGAACGCGATGGCGCGGCATGACCTGCGCGACCCGGCCTGCCTGCCGGATGACGGGCGCGACTGGCTGCATGGGATCGAGGACGGCGTCGCCGGGCTGCGCATCGGGCTGGTGCGCAAGCCCGGCTTCGACGCGCCGCTCGACGAGCAGGGGCGCGCGGCGCTCATGGTCGCCGCCAAGCTGCTGGAGGAGGCAGGCGCCATCGTGGAGGAAGTGGACCCGGAGCTGCCGGACACGCGCGCCATCTTCGGCCGCGTCTGGGGCGTGGCGCTCGCGCGGACCGTGGCCTCCATCGCGCCGGAGAAGCGGGAGCTGCTGGATCGTGGCCTGATCGAGGTGGCGGAGCGC
The DNA here is from genome assembly GCA_035644895.1 of Acetobacteraceae bacterium. Taxonomy (GTDB): domain Bacteria; phylum Pseudomonadota; class Alphaproteobacteria; order Acetobacterales; family Acetobacteraceae; genus Falsiroseomonas. Next base: position 6,357 of record DASQNQ010000125.1, read on the forward strand.
GAGGGCGCGATGCTCGCCACCGACTTCCTGGCCTTCGAGATGCTGCGCGTGGAGGCAGCACACCGCATGGCGCGCTTCCACCAGCGCTTCGACCTGGTGCTGACCGCGGTGACGCCGACCGCAGCCTTCGACGCAGACGCCCCCACCGTTCGGCCCGTGGAGTCGCTCTGGCGCGACTGGGCGCCCTGGACCTTCGCCTTCAACCTGACACGGCAGCCCGCCATAACCGTGCCGGTCGGCCTGGACGAGGAAGGCATGCCGCGCGCCGTGCAGGTGGCCGCGGCGCTGTACCGTGACGACCTGGCCTTCCGCGCGGCCCGTGCGCTCGAGCGCGCTGCAAGCCTGCCCCTGGCCGATCCCGAAGCCTCGGCCGCCCTGCGGCCTGCCAAGCATTGAAGGAGAAGGCGCGTGCGACTGGTAACCTTTGAGGCATCCGGGCAGCGCGTGGGTGCGCTGGACGCGGAGGGGCGCGTGCGCCGCCTCGAGTTCGACGGCAGCATGCTCGACCTGATCCGGGCCGGCGGCGCCCTGCCCGCCCAGGGCGGCGTGGTGGAGGGCGCGCGTATCCTGGCGCCCATCCCGCGCCCGGCCAAGAACATCTTCTGCGTCGGCAAGAACTACCATGAGCACGCGAAGGAGTTCGCAGGCAGCGGCTTCGACGCGACGGCGAAGGAGGTGGTGCCGGAGTTCCCGGTGGTGTTCTCGAAACCGCCGACCTGCGTCATCGGCCCGGGCGAGCCGATCCCGGCGCACCTCGACCCCACCGGATCCGTGGACTACGAGGGCGAGCTGGCCGTCGTGATCGGCCGCGCCGGGCGCGGCATCGCGCGGGCCGACGCGCTGCGCCACGTCTTCGGCTACACCATCGTGAACGACGTCACCGCGCGCACGCTGCAGCACCGCCACCGCCAGTGGATCCTCGGCAAGGGCCTGGACGGCTTCGCGCCGATGGGCCCGGCGATCCTGACGGCGGACGAGGTGCCCGATCCCCGCGCGCTGCGGCTGACGACGCATGTGAACGGGGAGCGGCGTCAGGACGCGCCGGTTGCTGACCTGATCTTCGACATCCCGACACTGATCGAGACGATCAGCGCCGGCATCACGCTCGAACCCGGCGACATCATCGCGACCGGCACGCCGGCTGGCGTCGGCATCGGCTTCACCCCGCCGCGCTTCCTGGCACGCGGGGACATGGTGCGCGTGGAGGTCGCGGGCATCGGCGTGCTGGAGAACCCGGTCGGATGATCACGCGACGCACCCTGGCGCTGGCCGGCGCCGCCCTTCCCTTCGCCGCGCAGGCGCAGTCCGACTATCCCTCCCGCCCGATCACCATGGTCGTCGCCTTCCCGCCCGGCGGGCAGGCGGATCTCGCGGCGCGCCCCACCGCGGCGGCGATGGAGCGCGTGCTGCGCCAGCCCGTCATCGTGCAGAACCGCGGCGGCGCGGCGGGCGCCATCGGCAACGCCTTCGTCGCGCGGGCGGCGCCCGATGGCTACACGTTGTTGATGGCGCTCTCCTCGCTCGCCGTGATCCCGGAAGCGGAACGCCTGTTCGGCCGCGCGCCGCCCTACACGGTGGACCAGTTCGCGCCCATCGCGCTGGTCAACGCGGACCCGACCATGCTGGCCGTGCCGGCATCGGCGCCCTGGCGCAGCCTGGAGGAGTTCGTGGCCGCGGCACGCGCACGGCCCGGCGACATCCCCTACGGCTCCTCTGGCACCTACGGCACGCTGCACGTGGCGATGGAGATGTTCGCCAACGCGGCCGGCATCCGCCTGCTGCACGTCCCCTTCGCCGGCGCGGGCCCGGCGATCACGGCGCTGCTCTCGGGCCAGATCCAGGCTCTGGCCTCCGCGCCCGGCACGCTGACGCAGCATGCGCGGGAGGGACGGGTGCGCGTGCTGGCCTGCTGGGGGCGGGAGCGTGTCGCGGCCTTCCCCGATGTGCCCACCTTCATGGAGCGCGGCTTCCAGGACGTGGAGTTCTACATCTGGGCCGGTCTCTTCGCCCCCGCGGCGACGCCGGAGCCGGTGATCCGCATGCTGCGCGACGCCGTACGGCAGGCCGTGCAGGATCCCGACCTGGTGCGCGCCTTCACCGCCGCCGGCGCGCCGGTGGACTACCGCGACGCGCCGGAGTTCCGCCGCTTCTTCGAGGAGGACAGCGCGCGCCTCCTGCGCGCCGTGAACCGCATCGGCCGGGTGGAGTGACGCGATGAACGACAGCCCCATCCTCGCCTGGCTCGCCGCCCAGGAGGGCGCGATGCTCGACGAGCTGCGCCGCATGGTGGACACCGATGGCGGGTCCTACGACAAGGCCGGCGTCGATGCGGTCGGCGCGCAGGTTTCGCGCTTCATGGCGGCGCAGGGCATCCCCGTCGAGACGGTGCGCGGCGAACGCTTCGGCGACTGCCTCCGCGCGACGGTCGCGGGCGGCGAGGCCGCGGCGTCCGGAAACGCGCGGCGCAACATCCTTCTGATGGGCCATCGCGACACCGTCTTCCCGAAGGGCGAGCCGGAGCGCCGCCCCTTCCGGATGGAGGGCGGCCGCGCCTACGGCCCGGGCGTCGCGGACATGAAGGCCGGCCTCGTGATGAACATGTTCGTCCTGGCCGCCTTCGCGCGCTTCGGCGGCGCGCCCGGTCCGCTGGTCGGCCTGTTCACCGGCGACGAGGAGATCGGCTCCCCCGAGGGCCGCCCGGTGATCGAGGCGGAGGCGCGCAGC
>DASQNQ010000126.1:0-5962 GCA_035644895.1 Acetobacteraceae bacterium
GCCGGTATGTTGCGATATAGAAACGACACGGCGCGCGAACCGAGGCATACGGCGGCACGTGCCGCTGCGGCGGCGGATACGCCGGGCATTCAGGTCGCGTGCAGTCCCATGCGCCGCAGTGGCACGGCGGTCGGCAACCTCACCAGTTCGCACACATCTGGCAGCACCGGCCGGGCATGGCTCGGCGGCTTGAGCAGCCTCAGCCGGATCCCGACACGTCCACGCGTGGGGGGTCCTTGACGGCGGGCCGGCATCGAATCGAAGACCGCAGGGCCATCACGGTGACCCGCCTTCTCACCCGGCCGCTGGCGAGCGCGGGCACGTTTACGCTCTCCCCTGTGATTGTTCTCCTCTAACACCGGCGTGAGCCAGACCGCCTGTGAGGCGGGTTATTCGGCTGGTTCGTTTCGGACAAGCCGAAAGCCACGAAAGGAAATTTACTGTGGACAGTATGCTAATCGCGACCCTGTGACCGCAGGTTCATTTTGACAGTATTCCTAGACATCAAGGCAAGGCGGGGCAGAGCCACACTGCGGTGGCCGAACTGCCACAACCGATGCTGGCCCTTACGGGGCTGGATCGGCGACTTCTGCGGCGCCCGCGTCCGGCACCCGTCCAACCTGCCTTGCCACGGCCAGCAGGAGTCGTCGGAGCCATGCATGACCCGCATCCGCCTCGAAGCGCCGGTGGAACACCAGGGAAAGGCGCGTGTGGCGGATCGCGACCGGGACCGGCTGCAGAGCGAGGCCATGTGCCTCCGCCAGGCGTTGCGCAAGCCGCGCCGACAGCGTCATCACCATGTCGGTGCGCTGCAGGATCTCCGGCACCGCACCCAGGTGGGCGACGACGCCGCCGAGCCGCCGCTTGTGCCCGGCCTCCGCCAGCGGCCCGTCCAGCGCCCCGTCCCGCGACCCGTTCGGCGAGTGCAGCAGGTGTGGGTAGGTGGTGAAGCGCTCAAGGTCCATCGGCCCCTCCGCCAGAGGGTGGTCGCGGCGCAGCAGGCAGAGGAACTCCTCGGGCAGCAGCCGCAGGCGCGTGTAGATGGCCGGCGGCTCCGGGAGCACGGCGCAGGCCAGCTCGGCCTCGCACCCCTCCAGCAGATCGAAGGCGTTCGTCCGGTCGGCGTGGCGGATGGCCAGCAGGCATCCGGGCGCCTCCCGCGCCATCGCTTCCATCAGGGGGGGGGCGAGCACGCTCTCCGCGTATTCGCTGAAGCCCACCGTGAAGACGCGGCCCGAGGTCGACGGGTCGAAGGGCGCCCGCACCTCCAGCATGTCCCGCAGCCTGTCGAGCATCTCCGCGACCGGCCCGGCCAGGGCCAGCGCCAGCGCCGTGGGCTCCACGCCACCGGGCCGGCGCAGGAACAGCTCGTCGCCGAGTGCCGCGCGCAGGCGAGCGAGCGCGTTGGACACCGCGGGCTGGGACAGGTTCAGCCGCTCCGCCGCGCGCGTCACATGCCGCTCCCGTGCCACGGCGTCGAAGACGCGCAGCAGGTTGAGGTCGAGGGTCTGCAGATCGGCCACGCTCACCCGCCCCGTCTCATTCGCAGGCGTGATGATGGATGTTCCATCCCCCTGTTGGAAGCGGGCGGGCCGGCGGGCGCAGGTTACGGCAGCGGCGGGTCGCAGGGACTCGCCCCGGACGAGGCAACCCAGATGAACCAGATCGATGATACACGCGCGGTCCCCTATGCGGCGCTCCTCCTGCGCGTCGGGATGGGGATCATGTTCCTGGCGCACGGCGCACTGCTGAAGCTCGGCACCTTCGGGCTTGCCGGCACGATGGGCTTCTTCGGCTCCCTCGGCTATCCGCCGGTGCTCGGCGCGGTCGTCACCTTCGCCGAGATCCTGGGCGGGATCGCACTGATCCTCGGCATCCAGGTCCGCCTGGTGTCCCTGCTGTTCCTGCCGATCATGATCGGCGCGACGATCCAGCACCTGCCTGCCGGATGGCTGTTCACCTCGCAGGGCGGCGGGTGGGAGTTCCCGGCCTTCTGGACCCTTGCGCTCATCGTGCAGGCGGGGCTCGGCGCCGGGGCGCACGCCCTCTCGCCCAGCCTCGGCGGGCGGCGCGTTCCCGCCTGAAGCGGGCGGCCTGCCGCGCCACCCGGCCGGCAGGCCTGCTCAACAGACTGACGATCGCGCAACGCTTCGTTTTCGCAACGTGACTCGACATGTCCGCCCGGACTGCCTATCGGCGGAACAACAACTGGATGAATGTCGAGGCGCTGCGATGACGGCACAGGCGAGCTTCACGATCCGGGACCGCTGGTCCACCGGCCTCGTCGGCGAGATCGCCATCCTGAATGACGCAAGTGCCGAGAACGGCTGGACGGTCAGCTTCGACGCGGGCTTCGCCATCACGAACTTCTGGAATGCCGAGCTGGTGAGCCAGGTCGGCAGCCGGTACACCTTCCGCAACGCCTCCTGGAACGGCTCGGTCGCGCCGGGCGGCACCACCTCCTTCGGCTTCCAGGGCGGCGGCAGCACGGCGGAGGTGACGAACCTGGTCTTCGCGGGCGCCACCGAGCCGCCGCCCGCACCCGTCCTGCCCCGCATCAGCGTGGCCGACGCGCAGGTGTCGGAGGGAAGCGCGGGCAAGCAGCTGCTCTCCTTCACCGTGTCGCTCTCCGCCGCGGCGACAGGTCCCGTGACGGTGAACTTCGCGACGGCGAACGGCACCGCGCTCGCGGACCGGGACTTCGTGGGAACGAGCGGCACGCTCACCTTAGCCGCGGGGCAGACCTCTCAGACGGTGACGGTGCGGATCACCGGCGACACCGCCGTCGAGGCGAACGAGACCTTCTTCCTGAACCTCTCAGGCGCTGCGGGTGCCACCATCGCCGACGGGCAGGCGACCGGCACCATCGTGAACGACGACAGCGCGCCGACACCCCCGCCCTCCGCGGCGGGCTTCCTCAGCACCTCCGGCAACCAGATCGTCGATTCCGCGGGCAAGCCCTTCCAGCTCAACGCCGTGAACTGGTTCGGCATGGAGACCACGCGCTTCGCGCCCGACGGCCTGCATGTCCGCAACTACAAGGACATGATGGACCAGATGAAGGCGCTCGGGTTCAACGCCGTCCGCCTGCCCTTCTCCGGCCAGTCCATGGACGAGGGCGCGTCCAACACGCCGAACGGCATCAACTACAGCCTGAACCCGGAGCTTGCCGGCCTGCGCGGCGCCGCTCTGCTCGACAAGATTGTCGAGTATGCCGGGCAGATCGGCCTCAAGATCCTGCTCGACCACCACCGCAGCAGCGCGGGCGACGGTCCGAACCCGAACGGGCTGTGGTACGACGGCACCTACACCGAGCCACGCTGGATCTCGATGTGGGAGCGGCTGGCCGAGCGCTACGCCTCCAACCCCACCGTCATCGGCGCCGACCTGCAGAACGAGCCGCATGGCGCGAATTGGGCCGACTGGGCAGGGGCGGCGGAACGCGCCGGCAACGCGATCCACGCGAGGAACCCGAACTGGCTCATCGTCGTGGAGGGCGTCGGCCAGTACAACGGCAACCACTACTGGTGGGGCGGCAACCTGATGGGCGTGCGCGACCGCCCGGTGGACCTCCGGCTCGACAACAAGCTCGTCTACTCCCCGCACGACTACCCGAACTCGGTCTACGCCCAGCCCTGGTTCTACGAGCCGGGCTTCCCGAACAACCTGCCGGCCAAGTTCGACCAGATGTGGGGCTTCATCTACCGGGACGGCATCGCGCCGATCTTCCTCGGCGAGTTCGGCACGAAGCTGACGGACCCGAGGGACCAGGCCTGGCTGCAGAAGATCACGGCCTATCTCGACGGCGACTTCGATGCGAACGGCACGATCGACATCCCCGCCGGCCGGTCGGGCATGAGCTGGGCCTGGTGGTCCTGGAACCCGAACTCGGGCGACACGGGCGGCATCCTGCAGGACGACTGGCGCAGCGTGCAGCAGGCGAAGCTCAACGCCCTGCTGCCGATCATGGACGGGCCGGATGCCGGTACCCCGCCGCCGCCCCCGCCGCCGCCCGTCAACGACGGCAGCGGGCCCGAGACGCTGGCGGGCGCGGCGGGCGCGCAGACGCTCGACGGGCGCGGCGGCGACGACGTCATCTCCGACGACCCCGCGGGCGGCCCCTATGCCGCCGACACGCTGATCGGCGGCGACGGCAACGACACCCTCATCAGCCGCGGCGGCGCCGACCGGCTGGAGGGCGGCGCGGGCATCGACACCGCGGTGATCGAGCGCGCGGGTGCCACCCTGGCCCTTCGCTTCACCGCGCCGGCCGACGCGACGACCACCGCGACGCTCACGGGCGACGGGCTGACGGTGCGCGGCGTGGAGGCGTTCCGCATTGCCTCAGGCGCGGGCGCGGACAGCCTGCGCGGCGGCGCGCTCGGTGACAGCCTCTCCGGCGGCGCAGGCAACGACACGCTCTCGGGGCAGGGCGGCGGGGACACGCTGACGGGCGGAGAGGGCAATGACCGCCTCTCGGGCGATGCGGGCGACGACGTGCTGATCGGCGGCCTCGGGCGCGACACGCTGACGGGCGGCGCCGGCGCGGACCGCTTCGTCTGGGCGGCGGTGGCGGAGAGCCCGGCGGGGACCGCGCGCGACCAGATCGGCGACTGGGGCGCGGGCGATGTGATCGACCTCTCGGGCATCGACGCCAACACGTCGGTTGCCGGCGACCAGGCCTTCGTCTTCCGGGGCACCACCACCAGCACCTCGGTCGCCGCCGCCGGCGACCTCTGGGTGTTCCAGAACAGCAGCGGGACCTACGTGATCGCGGGCGTGGACGCCAACACGACGCGGGACCTGATGATCGGGCTGCAGGGGACCCACACCCTGACGGCAGGCAGCTTCATCCTGTGACGCCGGGCCGGCGCGCGTCCCCCGGCCTCAACCGGTCCCGGTGCTGCCGAAGCCGCCCGTGCCGCGGGCGGAGGGGGGCAGCGCCGCCACTTCCTCCCAGGCCAGCCGCACCACCGGCGCCAGCACCGCCTGGGCGATGCGCGCCCCGCGCTCCACCGTGAAGGGCTCGGCGCCCGTGTTCAGCAGGATGACACCGAGTTCGCCCCGGTAGTCCTCGTCGATCGTGCCCGGCGTGTTGGGCAGGGTGATGCCGTGCTTCAGCGCGAGGCCGGAGCGCGGGCGGACCTGGATCTCGTAGCCCGGCGGGATCGCGAGGCAGAGGCCCGTCGGCACCAGCGCCCGCCCCCCCGGCGGGATGACCAGCGGCGCGGCGACGGCGGCGAGCAGGTCCACCCCCGCCGCGCCCTCCGTCGCATAGGAGGGGAGCGGCAGCCCCTCCGCATGCGGCAGCCGCCGCACCTGGACCGGGATCATGCGAGGGCCTCCGCCACGCGCGCGGCCAGGCGCCGCGCCACCTCCTCCTTCGGCAGGCGGGGCCATTCCTCGACCCCGCTGGCCGTGACCAGGTGGACGGCGTTCTCCGCCCCGCCCATCACGTCGCCCGAGACGTCGTTCGCGACGATCCAGTCGCAGCCCTTGCGCGCCAGCTTGTCCCGCGCATGATCCACCACCCGCTCCGTCTCCGCGGCAAACCCCACCACCAGCCGCGGCCGCAGCGCCGGATGGCCAGCGACGGTGGCCAGGATGTCGGGGTTGAGCGCAAGGGCGATGGGCGCCGGCGCCTCCCCCGGCACCTTCTTCAGCTTCTGCGCACCCGCCTGTGCCGGGCGGAAGTCGGCGACCGCCGCGGCGAAGACGGCGGCGTCCGCGGGCAGCGCCGCCTCGCAGGCCGCGAGCATCTCCCGCGCGCTCTCCACGCGCGCAACCGTCACACCCGGCGGGTCCGGCACCGCGACCGGCCCGCTGACGAGGGTGACGCGTGCGCCGAGCGCGGCGAGGGCCGCCGCGATGGCGTGGCCCTGCCGTCCGGAGGAGCGGTTGGCGATGTAGCGCACGGGGTCGATCGCCTCCTGAGTCGGGCCGCTGGTGACGAGGACGTGCC
>DASQNQ010000127.1:0-7238 GCA_035644895.1 Acetobacteraceae bacterium
TGGCCGGAGGCACTGCGCCGGGGCGATGCGCCGGGAGTCGCGGAGTTTGCCCGGACCCATGCGGCGGAGGTCGGCTTCGCCGCCTTCCAGCAATACCTGGCCGACCGGCAGCTGGCCGAGGCCGCCTCGGCCGGTGCCGGCCTCTACCGCGACCTGGCCGTTGGCGCGGCGCCGGACGGGGCGGAGGTCTGGTCGGGCGACATGCCCTTCCTGCACGGCTTCGTGGTCGGCGCGCCCCCCGACCCGCTGGGGCCCGAGGGCCAGGTCTGGGGGCTGCCCGCGCCGGATCCCACCGCCTGGGCGGCCTCGGGCTTCGCCGGCTTCGCGGGGCTGGTGCGGGCCAACATGCGCCACGCCCGCGCGCTGCGCATCGACCACGTGCTCGGGCTTCGTCGCCTGTTCCTGGTGCCGGAGGGCGCGCGGGGGTCCGAGGGCGCCTACCTCGCCTATCCGTTCCAGGACCTGCTCGGCCAGCTCGCGCTGGAAAGCCACGCGGCGCAGTGTCTCATGGTGGGCGAGGACCTCGGCACCGTGCCGGAGGGCATGGGCGAGGCGCTGCAGTCGGCCAACGTGCTGTCCTACCGCGTGCTGTGGTTCGAGCGGGAGGGCGCGCGCTTCCGCGAGCCGGAGGCCTACCCGCCGCGCGCCGCCGCCTGCGTCTCCACCCACGACCTCCCGCCGCTGGAGGGATGGTGGCATGGCGAGGACATCGCGGAGCGCGTGCGCCTGGGTTTCGTGGCCGACGAGGCCGCCGCCCGGGCCGAGCGCGCGCGCGACCGGGAGGCGCTTCTCGACGCCCTGGAGGAGCAGCGCCTGCTGCCCGCGGACGCCCATGCGGACGGGCCGATGACGGATGCGCTGGCCGGCGCCATCCACGCCTTCATCGCCCGCACGCCCTGCCTGCTGGCCCTGGTGCAGGCGGAGGACCTGGCCGGGGAGCGCATCGGCGTGAACCTGCCCGGCACGGACCGGGAGCGGCCGAACTGGCGCCGCCGCCTGCCCGTCGCCGCCGCGGCGCTGCCCGCCTCCGCCCGCGCCCGCGCCATCCTGCGGGCCGTGGGAGGCGCCTCCACGGCTTGACCCCCCTGGCTTGACCCCCCCTGGGGCCGGTGCAGAGTGCCGGCCGAAGGACGGGGGAAGCGGGCCATGGTGAGCCAGACCGAGGGCGAGTTCCTGGTGCTGCACGAACTGGTGCAGGCGGCGAAGCGGCGCCTCGACCCGCGCATCTGGGACTACCTCGTCGGCGGCACGGAAACCGAGACGACGGTCGCCCGCAACCGTGCCGCGCTGGACGCCATCGCCTTCCGCCCGCGCGTGCTGCGCGACGTCTCGCGCGTCGACGCCTCCGCCTCTTTCCTCGGACAGCGGCGCATCCGCCTGCCCGTAGCCCTCGCGCCCGTGGGCGGGCTGGAATCGCTGGCCGAGGGTGGTGCCGCCTCGGCCGGGCGGGCCGCGTCGGAGTTCGGCGTGCCGCTCATCGTCTCCTCCGTCACCCAGCCGGGGCTGGAGGCCTCGGCCGCCGCGACGCCGGGGCCGAAGGTCTTCCAGCTCTATGTCCGCGGCGGGCCGGACTTCATCGACGACCACGTCCGTCGCGCGGTGGATGCGGGCTACGACGTGTTCTGCATCACCGTGGACACGGCGCATTACAGCCGGCGGGAGCGTGACATCGCGCGGCGCTTCGCCAAGCCCTGGCGTGCGCGGGCCGAGGGGATGGACTTCCAGGCCGCGCTGAACTGGTCCGACATCCGCCGCTTCCGCGACCGCTGGCCCGAAGTGACGCTGGCGCTGAAGGGCATCGCGACGGCCGAGGACGCCGAGATCGCCGTGCAGCACGGCGTCCACATCGTCTACGTCTCGAACCACGGTGGGCGCCAGCTCGACCACGGGCGCGGCGCCATCGCCGTGCTGCCGGAGGTAGTGGCCGCCATCGCGGGTCGCGCGCGCATCTGGGTGGATGGCGGCATCAGCCGCGGCAGCGACCTGGTGAAGGCGGTCGCGCTCGGCGCGGAGCTGGTCGGGATCGGGCGGCTCTACTGCTACGGCCTGGCCGCGGCGGGCGTGGCCGGGGCGGTGCGCGTGCTGGAGCTGCTGGAGGAGGAGGCGGTCACCTGCCTCGGGCTGCTCGGCGCCGCCTCCTTCACGGAGGTCGGCCCGAACATGCTGCGCCCGGCCGAACCGGTCGGCCGGGCGCATGTGCACTCCGCCTTCCCGCTGATCGGGGAAGGCTACTGACCCGCGCTACAGGCGCGTGACGTTCGGCGAGGAGCCCGGCTTGGAGGAAGTGGCGCCGGTGGCGGCGGGCAACTCGCCCTCCTTCACCTCGCGCTTGGCCTCCTGCGCCGCGCCCTTCACCTCCTCGGTCACGTTGTGGACCGTCTTGGTCACGGCGTCCGCCAGGTCGCGTGCCACCTCGCCGAGCGCGGCACCTGCCTTGCTGGGCGAGAGGCCGCCCTCGTCCAGCCGGTCCTTCGCCTTGCCGTAGGTCTCGCTGGCGATGCCCTGCGCCTGCTCCAGGTGCTGGTTCGCCACCTGGCTGACGCGCTCATAACCCTCCTCGGCCAGGTCGCGCGCCTGGTCGGCCAGGCGGTCGCGCGTCTCGCCCATCAGGCGGTTCTCGGCCTCCGTGTTCGGGATCAGCGCGCCGACCGCGGCGCCGACCGCAAGGCCGATGGCGCCGAGGATGAGCGGCTGGTCGCGCACCACGTAGTCCAGGCCCTGGCGCCCCTGCTCACGCAGCGCGCGGGACTGGTAGTAGGCCGCATCGGCCGCACGCATCCGGGCATCGGACATGCGCGCCTGCGCCGAGCCTGCCGCGCCCGTCGCACTCTCCCAGGCGGCGCTCGCCGCCTCGCCCACGCGGCCCGCCGCATCGGAGGCGCGCTCGTAGAGACCGCTCGCGGCGGAGGAGACGCCGTCGCGCGCATCATGCACCGCGCCCGTCACCCGGTCACCGAGCCCCGGCCCCGAGGACGACGTGGAGGAAGACGAGGTGTAGGACGACGAGGACGTGCTGCCGCTCGCCGGCACGTAGGCCGGCGCGCCCGCCAAGTGGCGCGTCTCCGGCCCGTGCGGGGTGGTGCCCGACAGCGGCCGCGGCGGCTGCGTGTAGGTGGTGGAGGACGGCGAGGTGTAGGCGTTCGCCGAGGATCGGCTGCCCAGCATCATCCAGGCGATGCCGGCGCCGATCAGCAGCGCGGGCATCGGGTTGTCGCGGAGCTGCCGCCCGAGGTTCTGCACCATCTCGTTGCCACCCGAGCCGCGGAAGTAGCTCACTGCCTCCTCCATCATCTGGCCGGGCGAAACGCGGTCGCGCAGCTCCTCGATCGTGTTGGTCAGGCGCGCGCGCGTGCCCTCGACCTCGCGCTCGATCTGCGCGCTGGACTTGTTGCCGGGATCGGTCGTGCCGCTCATCGCACCTGCTCCTTAGCCACGGCCGCGTCGCGCGAGAGCTGCTCCGCGGTTCTATTGGGGACGAGATTGGAAAGCCGGAGGCGGGACAGCCCGCCCTTCAGCATGAGGTAGCCGCCGAGCGCGGCAACCACGCCGACGATCAGGTAGCCCCACCCGTCGGCGAGGTCGAAGAGCGTGGCGACGAGGAGCGCCAGCGCGTGCAGCAGCAGCAGCAGCGCGCCGAGCAGCATGGCCCCGCCCGCGGCCAGCGCCGGGAGCGCGCCGGTGACCTGGCCCACCTTCTCGCCCATCTCGGCGCGAGCGAGCTGGACCTCCTTGCGGACCAGCGTCGTCATCTCGCCGAGTGCGTCGGTGAACAGCTCACCGACGGAACGGTTGTTGTCCTGCATGGGGGTGCGCTCCACTGTCAGAGGCCCGCAAGCGGGCCGGAGCCCGGCTGCCGCGGCCCACCCATGTCGTTCTCCTTGGGCGTGCCGCCGGTGGCCGGGGTGGCCTTGGTGCCGGTCATGTCAGGCATGCCGCCCGTGGAGCCGGCCGCCACGCTGCCGGAGGAGGCGCTGCCGCCCACGCCACTGCCCGCGGAGGTACCGCCCGCCCCGGTGCCGGCGAGGGAGCCGGTGCCGGACGTGCTGCCCGCGCCCGAGCCGCCGCCCGTCATCGGCGCCGTCGCGCCGGCCGTGCCGCTGCCCATCAGGGAGCCCGAGCCCATGCCGGCGCCCATGCCGCGGTCGACGCTGCCGCCTGCCAGGCCGGCCGCGCCCGCCCCATGCACCTCAGCCCCGCCGGCGTAGCTGGTGCCCTGCGTGCTGGTGGTGCTGGTCGCACCGAAGCTGCCACCGTTGCCGTAGCTGCCGTCGCCGTAGCTGCCGTCACCGTAGCCGCCCTGCATGCCGCGCGCATCGTACAGCCCCTCGGGCTGCGCCGTGCTCTTGGCGAAGCGGGCGATCGCGAAGCCGGCCAGGACGGCGGCACCGAAGAAGGCCACGGGCTGGCGGCGGGCGAAGTCCTGCATCGTGCCCATCAGTTCGGTCGGAGACTGGTCACGCAACGCGCGCGCCACGCCGTCCACCGAAGATGCGGCCTCACGGACGTAATGGGCCATCTGCGGGGATGCCTGCTCAAGCTCGTCGGCCGCGCGGCGCACCGCCTGCGCCATGCCCTGCGCCTGGTCGGCGCCGAGGCGCTTCTGTTCCTCCGCGAAGCCGAGCGCGCGGCCCTTGGCGGCGTCGGCGATCTCGGAACCTTCCTGCTTCAGCTCGGATGCCGCGCGGGCCACCTCGTCCTTCACCGAGGCGGCTACCCCCTTTGCCTGCGCCTTCGCGTCGGCGGCACCCGCCCGCAGTTCCTCGCCCGCACGCTTCAGATCCTCCTTGGGGGCGGTGGTGGTGCCTCCCATGTTCACGCCCTGGGACGTCGTCTTGCCGGCGTCGCTCATCGCCCTGCTCCTTGCCTGTTGCCGTCACCGCGCGCGGCGCGGCCGCCCCGCCGGGGCGTCTGGCATCAAGAACGGCAGCGGGCCGCTTGCGTTCCGGGCGTTAGGGCAGGCAGATGCGGTGTCGGCGTCCATCCGCGAACAAGCTGGCGCGAACGGCAGCGGTTGCCCTCGCGTCTGGTACGCCCTCATATCGGTACAGTGGTGCGTCCGCCGCGGACCGGCTTTTCGGCGGCAGTGGCAACAGCACGTAAACAAGAGTGAAGGATCCAGGCGGCGCGTGTGGCCTCCGGTCCGCATGCCGCCCCGGCCAAGGACCAGAGCATGTCGCTCCCGCCTCCCAATCTGTCCGAGCCGATGCGCATCGCGGCGCTGCGCTCCTACGCCGTGCTCGACACGGCGCCCGAGCCGGCCTTCGACGACGTCGTGCAGCTTGCGGCGCGCCTGACGGGCAGCCCCGTCGCCGCGCTGTCGTTGGTCGACCGCGGACGCGTCTGGTTGAAGGCGCGGCACGGCATCGTCGCCACGCAGATGGGACGCGAGGGCTCATTCTGCGCGCAGGTGATCCTGGATCCGGGCCGCCCGCTGCTGATCGGCGACGCGCGGCAGGACAGCCGCTTTGCGGAGGATGCCGCGGCGGAGCCGGGCCTTGTCGCCTATGCCGGCGTTGCCCTGCAGAACCCGGAGGGCCATGCCCTCGGGTCACTTTTCGTGATGGATCGTGCGCCCCGCAACTGGACGGAGGCGGAGGCCGAGGACCTGCAGCGCCTGGCCCGCCTGGCTGGCGCGGCGCTCGAGGCCCGGCGCCTCGGCTTGCGCGCCGGCAGCTTGGCGTTGACGGATCCGGGCACGGGCCTGCCGAACCGCCGCGCGCTGCTGGACCTGCTCGGCCGCGCCCTCGCCCGCCAGCGGCGGGACGCCCAGCCTGTCACCGTGCTCAGCCTGGGCCTGTCAGGGCCCGTCGGCGTGAGCGACGGGCTGCTCGACTGCGCCGCAAGCGCCCTGCTCCAGTGCATCCGGGCGGAGGACATGCCGGGCCGGATCGGCGAGTCCTCCTTCGCCGCGGTTCTGGTCGGCGGCGACGGCGCGGAGGGTGCGGTGGTCGGGGAACGCCTCCGCACCGCCCTGCTCGCCTGCATCGAGGCCGATGGCCAGCCGGCCACCCCCTCGGTGGCGGCCATTTGCCTCATGGACCCGCCCGACGAGGATGAGGAGGAGGTGCTCGAGATGGTGGAGGCCATGCTCGAGGAGACGCGCGCGGCCGGCACGGGCCGCGTCGCCTGCCGCGAGATGGTGACGGGGCGGTAGCGCCTACTCCGCCGCCCGGGGCAGGGGCGCCTCGGGCTCCGGCGCGTGGCTGCGCGGGCGCGCCTTCAGGCGCAGCTCCCGCAGGTCGGCCTGGTCCTTCGCCGCGTTCCGCATCAGCGCGTCCTGGCCCCAGCGGTACTGCGGCGGGCAGCGCACGTCCCGCACCCCGTACTGCGCCGCGGCGTGCAGGGTCCAGGAGGGGTTGGTCAGGTGCGGCCGCGCCAGCGCGACGAGGTCCGCGCGCCCGGCGGCGAGGATCGTGTTCGCCTGGTCGGCGGTGGTGATGTTGCCCACGCACATCGTGGCCACGCCCGCCTCGTTGCGGATCATGTCGGACCAGGGCACCTGGAACATCCGCCCGTAGACCGGCGCGGCGTCGTGCACCGTCTGCCCGGTCGAGACGTCGAGCAGGTCCGCGCCATGCGCCGCGAAGGCGCGCGCGATGGCAAGCGTGTCCGCGTCCGGGATGCCGCCATCCGCCCAGTCCGTGGCGGAGATGCGGACCGACAGGGGCCGGTCCCCCGGCCAGGCGGCCCGCAGCGCGTCGAAGACCTCGAGCGGGTAGCGCAGGCGGTTCTCGATCGAGCCGCCATACGCGTCCGTCCGCCTGTTCGTCAGCGGCGAGAGGAAGGAGGCGAGCAGGTAGCCGTGGGCGCAGTGCAGCTCCAGCATGTCGAAGCCGCACGCCTCGGCCCGCCGGGTCGCCTGCACGAAGTCCGCCAGCACCTTGTCCATGTCGGCCCGGGACGCCTCGCGGGGAACCTGGCTTTCGGGGAAGTAGGGCACGGGCGACGCCGAGCAGATGTCCCAGGCGCCCGCCTCGAGGGGCCGGTCGATCCCCTCCCACATGAGCCGCGTCGCGCCTTTGCGGCCCGAATGGCCGAGCTGAAGGCAGAACCGCGCGGCGGAATGCGTGTGGACGAAATCGACGATCCGCGTCCAGGCCGCCTGCTGCGCGTCGTTCCACAGCCCGGTGCAGCCCGGGGTGATGCGCGACTCCGGCGAGGGGCAGGTCATCTCCGTGAACAACAGCCCGGCGCCGCCGGTGGCGCGCGAGCCGTAATGCACGAGGTGGAAGTCGTTC
>DASQNQ010000128.1:0-7098 GCA_035644895.1 Acetobacteraceae bacterium
GCTCCGCCAAGCCGAGGTCGCGGCCGAGGCTCGCCTCGATGTAGTCGAGGACGCGGCGCAGGCGCTGCCGTCCGGGATCGGGCGGCGGCTCGGTCCGCACGCCGCCGAAGAGCTGCGCGGTGCGGAGCGCGATGGCGGTGACGAGCGTCTCCGCCAGCAGCCGGTCCAGGGCGTCCTGGCCGGTGGCCTCCGCCAGGCTGCGGGCGAGCTGCCCGATCAGGGGATCCTGGCCGATGCCGGGCTCCAGCCCGGGTGTGCGCGGCATCTCCGGTGCCACAAGCTGATAAAGATCGGGATCCCAGCAGACCTGCGCGTAGCGGCTGCTCTCGCCCACGGTGCGGGCCGTCGCGCCGGCCGGGTAGAAGCCGATGGGGTCCGGCGCCGCCGGCAGCTCCACCGGCCGCCCGCCATCGAGCTGCAGCAGGATGGGCGGACGCGGGTCGAGGGAGAAGACCAGCCGGTGCCGCGCGCCGCGCCACACGCCCTCGCCGGCGCCGCGCTCATAGACGCCGATCTCGAAGCGCGCCTGCCGGTGCCAGGAGATCTCGCGCCGGCCCGGCAGGCGCCAGACCGTGCCGTCTTCCGGGCGGGGTGCCTCCGCCCGGGGTGCCTCGCGCGCCGCGGTGCCTCGCAGCATGTCCCGCCCCCGCGGGGCGGCAGCGGCGCCGGAGGGATGCCCGGCTGCCCGTCGCCCCGGTCTCGACCTATGCGCCCTGGTAGCTTTGCGGAGGGCGCGGCGGTGATCACGAGAACGCGACGGGCGGGAACCGCGGCTACAGGGCGCCGCCGCGGCGACCGGCCATGGCGCCGAGGCGCAGGCGCAGCGCGTTCAGCTTGATGAAGCCCTGCGCGTCGAACTGGTCGTAGGCGCCCTGGTCCTCCTCGAAGGTGACGTGCTTCATCGAGTAGAGCGAGTGCGGCGACTTGCGGCCGGAGACGATGACGTTGCCCTTGTAGAGCTTGAGCCGCACCGTGCCCGTCACGCTGCGCTGGCTCTCGTCGATCAGGGCCTGCAGCATGCGCCGCTCGGGCGCGAACCAGAAGCCGTTGTAGATGATCTCGGCGTAGCGCGGCATCAGCGAGTCCTTCAGGTGCGCCGCCTCGCGGTCGAGCGTGATGCTCTCCATCGCGCGGTGCGCGACGTAGAGGATCGTGCCGCCCGGCGTCTCGTAGCAGCCGCGGGACTTCATGCCGACGAAGCGGTTCTCCACCAGGTCCAGGCGCCCGATGCCGTTCTCGCGCCCCAGTTCGTTCAGGCGCGTGAGCAGCGCGGCGGGCGAGAGGCGCTGGCCGTCGATGCCGACCGCGTCGCCGCGCTCGAACTCCACCTCGATCTCGGTGACGCGGTCGGGCGCGTCCTGCGGCGCGATGGTGCGCTGCCACACCATCTCGTCCGGCGCGTCCCAGGGCTCCTCCAGGATCTTTCCCTCGGAGCTGCTGTGCAGCAGGTTCGCGTCCACGCTGAACGGCGCCTCGCCGCGCTTGTCCTTCGCGATCGGGATCTGGTTCTGCTCGGCGAACTCGATGAGCTTGGTGCGGGAGGTGAGCTCCCAC
The DNA here is from genome assembly GCA_035644895.1 of Acetobacteraceae bacterium. Classification (GTDB taxonomy): domain Bacteria; phylum Pseudomonadota; class Alphaproteobacteria; order Acetobacterales; family Acetobacteraceae; genus Falsiroseomonas. The sequence goes on from DASQNQ010000128.1 coordinate 1,555, forward strand.
TCCCGCCAGGGGGCGATGACCTTCACGTCCGGCTTCAGCGCGTAGTAGCTCAGCTCGAACCGCACCTGGTCGTTGCCCTTGCCGGTCGCGCCGTGCGCCACCGCGTCGGCGCCCACCTGCTCCGCGATCTCGATCTGGCGCTTGGCGATCAGCGGGCGGGCGATGGAGGTGCCGAGGAGGTACATCCCCTCATAGAGGGCGTTCGCGCGGAACATCGGGAAGACGAAGTCCCGCACGAACTCCTCGCGCAGGTCGTCGATGAAGATGTTCTGCTCCTTGATCCCGAGCATGAGGGCCTTGTCGCGTGCCGGGCCGAGCTCCTCCCCCTGGCCGAGGTCGGCGGTGAAGGTCACGACCTCGCAGCGGTAGGTCGTCTGCAGCCACTTCAGGATCACGCTGGTGTCGAGGCCGCCGGAGTAGGCGAGCACGACCTTCTTCACATCCTTCACGCGCATCCCCTGGATAAACCCCTGGTTCCGGAACGGCGGCAGACAACACCGCCCGGGGCCGGGCCGCAAGGGCGCCCGCCAGGGGCAGCCATGCGCGCGGGACGCGAGACGGGATCCTTCCGCTGGCGATATCCGGTTCACAGCGGCGTGGTGAGAAGCGATCCCCCTGACCGGGAGACTGCCATGCGCCGCCTGGCCCTCCGCCTCCTGCCAAGCCTCCCGGCTCGGCGCTGCGCCCGCCATCGCGCAGCAGGCAGCCCAGGCCGCGGTTGGACTTGGCCGGTCAGGCAGAGGGGTTGATGCCCGGAGGCGCCCCGCCGGACGATGGCCCGTCTTGCCCGATGGTGGCCGCGGGCGTGTGCCGGTGATGGTGGCTACCGCCTCCCTGGACCGACCGTCGCCGACCCCGTCATCATGCTGCACGCGGCCCGGCGCCCCCCTGTGCGGCAGCGGCAGCGCTGCACCCGGGGCAGGATTTGTTGCGACGCGGCATCTCTTCCGGAGAACACTTGCGCCCGCAAGCGCTGGCATGGTTTCCTCCCGCTAGATCACATTCTGTTGATCTTATGCTGATGTGATCCGGATGGTTCGATAGCCAACCTCCCTGGGCCGGAAGACGTGACACAGGCGCTTCGCATCCTTGCCCTCCTGCTGCTCTCGGCCATGCCGGCCGCGGCGGAACGTCCTGCCGCCGCGGCCCCGGATGCCGCCGCGTTGCTCGACCCCGCCCGGGTTCCCTACCTGTCCGAGCAGGGCCGCGCCGACTACGCCCGCTTCCTCCTCCAGCCCACGCCGCGGGTCTTCGCCCTGTCGCCGAACGGCGCCTGGGGCTGGGCCGCGGCGATCGAGGACGACGCCGAGGCCACCGAGATGCGCGCGCTCGAGAACTGCCGCCGCTGGGCCGGGCAGGAGTGCGAGGTGCATGTGCGCGACCTGACGCTGGTGGACGGCAGCTACAGCCCCCCGCCCGTGCCGCGCGCGCCGCTGGCCGGCGAGGGGCCTTGGCAGCTCAACGCCGACCGCCGCTTCATCTGGCACGGGCCGGAGCGGGCACGGGGCGTCTATGTCTGGGCGCATGGCCGCTCCCCCGGCGGGGCCGACAGCCGCGGCTCGCAGCCCCAGCCCCATGCGCGGGCCTTCAACAATGCCGGCTACGACATCATCCGGCTCGACCGCGACCCGCGCCTCGACGAGACGGAGGCCGGCGCGGCGTGGATGCGCAAGGCGCTGGCCGAGCTGCGCGCCCGCGGCTACCGCCGCGTGGTGGCGGCCGGCCAGTCCCGCGGCGCCTGGAACGCGCTGCAGGCGCTGGACCAGCCTGGGCTGGCGGATGCCGTCATCGCCATCGCCCCCGCCGCGCATGGCCCGACGGGCAGCCCGGCCCATGCCTGGGCGCTTGACGACCTGCGCCGCATCGTGGCCCGCGCCAGCGCGCCGGGTGCGCGCGTGGCCATCGCGAACTTCCAGGGCGACCCGTTCGACCCGGACCCCACGCAGCGCGCGGCGATCTTCCGCTCCTTCACCGGACGGGTCGGCGCGCTGATGGTGCTGGACCGCCCGGCGGGCATCGAGGGCCATGGCGGCGGCAACGACTGGCGCTTCACCACGCGCTACGCCGAGTGCCTGCTCGACTTCGCCGAGGGGCGAACCAGAAGCTGCGACGGCACGGCGCGCTGACCCGCGCCGCCATCCCCTGCCTGCGTGCCAGGCGGTGAAGCGGGCCAGCACCGCGTCGGGGTCCTCGGCCCACCAGCGGCGCGACAGGATCTCCACCTCGGCGAGGCCGCCCGCATGGCCCGCCGCCCCCACCATCGCCTGGATGGCCGGGATGTCGATCACGCCCTCCCCCGGCAGGCCGCGGTCGAGGACGGTGTCGGTGGTCGGCACCTTCCAGTCGCAGACATGGTAAGCCGCGATGCGGGAGCCGGCCCGCGCCACCTGCCGCGCCAGTTCCGGGTCCCCCAGGGGTGTACATACATCGCGTCCAGCGAGCGGCGGATCAGCTCATGCGCCGCGGCCCAGTCGAGGCCCATGCCGCGCTGGGCGGTGTCCATCGCCTCCGCCACGCCGAGGGACCAGAGGTGGCGGCGGTAGGCGATGGTGCGGTCCGCGCGCCGCAGCAGCGCGCACACCGCCGGCGCCAGCGGAGATGATCCGAGGAGGGCGAAACGGCCGGGCAGCGCCGCCAGGTCGGCACGCAGAGCGGCGGACGGGCGCGTCAGCCATTCCTGCAAGGCGGCCTCGTCCGGGATCGAGGCGGGCCAGGTCAGTCACCGCGCGCTTACTCCCTCTCGCCGGGCAGCATGGCGCCGCCCGGGGCGGGCGGGCTAGCCTGCCGCACGCGCCAGGCAAAAGGGGGAGACGCGCATGGAATGGCAGCCGAGCACCCGCTACCCGGACCCGTCGGTCCGCTCGCTCGACCCGGCCTTCGACCGCTACCGGCTTGCGCTGGCGAATGTCGAGCGGCTCTGGACCGGCAGCCGCTGGGGGGAGGGGCCGGTCTGGCTCGGCGACCAGCGCTGCCTGCTCTGGTCCGACATCCCGAACAACCGCGTCCTGCGCTGGGACGAGGAGACGGGCGCCGTCACGCATTTCCGGAAACCGTCCAACAACGCGAACGGCCACACCCGCGACCGGCAGGGGCGGATCCTGGCGTGCGAGCACCTGACGCGTCGCGTCGTGCGCTTCGAGCATGACGGCGCCGTCACCGTTCTGGCCGACAGCTACCAGGGCAGGCGGCTGAACAGCCCGAACGACGTGGTGGTGAAGTCGGACGGCTCCGTCTGGTTCACCGACCCGCCCTTCGGCATCCTCTCCTTCTACGAGGGGGAGCGCGACACGCCGCAGCACCCCGCGACGAACGTGTACCGCGTGGACGGGCAGACCGGCGAGGTCACGCTGGTGGCCGACGACGTGGACCACCCGAACGGCCTCGCCTTCTCGCCGGACGAGCGCATCCTGTACGTGGTGGCGAGCCGCGCGGAGCCGCGCGAGATCCTGGCCTATGACGTGGACGGCGCGCGCCTTCGCAACCGACGGACCTTCATCCGCTGCGAGCCCGGCGAGACGCCGGACGGCTTCCGGGTGGATCTGGACGGCAACCTTTGGTGCGGCTGGGGCATGGGGGCACCTGGGCTCGACGGCGTGAAGGTGTTCAACGCGGCCGGCGCGCCGATCGGCTTCATCGACCTGCCGGAGCGCTGCGCGAACGTGTGCTTCGGCGGCCGCCACCGGAACCGCCTGTTCATGGCGGCGGCGCACTCGCTCTACAGCCTCTACGTGAACACGCAGGGCGTGGCGGGGGGCTAGCCCAGCGCGCGGCGCAGCGCCGCGGCCAGCGCGGGCAGGTCGCGCTCGGACAGCGCGGCGGGGTGGATCACCAGCACGCCCTCCCGCCAGCGGCCCATGCCGACATGCACGGCCGGCCGGCCGGCGCGGAGCCGCGCATCGGCCTCCCGCGCCGCCTGCGCGGAGGGGAGGCGGACGAGCATGAGCGGCACCTCGCCTTCAGCCACCTCGGCCGCCGGCACGTCGCCGAGCGCGTCGAGCCGGGCGCGGAGCCGGGCCGTCCGCGCCGCCGCGTCCTCCTCCACGAAGCGGCGAAGCGCCGTGAGAAGGCCGACGATCTCCTCCTTCCCCGCCTTGCAGGACCGGCCGATGCCGTGGTGCGGCAGGCCGCGCATCTGCCCGAGCGGCGCGAATTCCGGCGGCGGCGCGAAGCTCTCCTCCGGCAGGTCGAGGTCGAGCATCTGCGCGAGCGCGCTGGACACCAGGTCGCGCCGGCCCGCGAGGATGCCGGAGGCCTGCGGCCCGCCGACCGCCTTGCCACCCGAGAAGCAGACCAGGTCCGCGCCCTCCTCCACGAAGCGGCGCAGATTGGCGGCGGGCGGAAGCTGCGCGGCGGCGTCCACCAGCACGGGCACGCCCGCCTCCCGCGCCACGCGCACCACCTGGCCGAGCGGTGGTTCGCTGCCCGCGCCGGCCAGCCAGTGAATCGCGGCGGTGCGGGGGCCGATGGCCTCGGCCACCTCCCATGCCGCGGCGTCGCGCATCCCGGGGCCGGCGTGGCGGTCGGGGATGCCCACCTCCACGATGCGCGCGCCGGCGACGCGCAGCGCGCGGTCGTACATGTTGCGCTGGCCACGCAGCACGACGATCTCGCGGTCCGTATCGGGAAGCCGGTTCATCGCCCCGGGGTCGAGCCGCGCGAGGCAGGCGGCCGCGCCGAGCAGCAGCGCGGCGGAGGCGCCGGAGGTGACGATGCCGGCCTCGGCCCGCGTCGCGCGCGCGATCTCGCGGCTGGCGGCGGCCTGCAGGTCTGTGATGTCGAAGCAGGCTGCTGAGGCGGCTGTCATCGCCGCCGCGACCTCGGGCGCCATGATGCCGCCCGAGAGGCGCGTCACCGTCCCGGCGGCGTTGATCACCGGTGTGACGCCGAACGCCTCGAACATGCCCCTGCCCCCGTGAGCCTCACGGGGGCGGAGCGTAGCGGGGTCAGCGCAGGCCGAGGAAGCTCAGGATGGCCAGCACGACGACGATGGCACCGATGATGTAGATGATGTTGTTCATGGGGCTCGGCCCTCCTCGGCCGCGGGTGATGGGGCGCGGGGCACCGCGCCCCGGATCGCGCAGCGCAAACCCCGCTGGCGCCTGCCCGGTTCCGTCACCTTGACGAGGCTCTTCCGGGTGGCCTCCGCCGGCTCGGGTGGCCAAGCGGCTGGCGCACAATATACCGTTGAACCGCATCACGATTCCGTGTCTAACCTGGGCGCGGCCGGGAAGATCCGGGCCGAACTGCCGAGGATCCAGCGATGCGCCCTCCGAAAGCCGCCCGCCTGCGCCGCTTCTGGCTCAGGTCCAGCCCGCGGACGCGCTTCCTGTCGGGCCTCGCCGCCTCCCTCGGCCTCTGCTCCCTTGTCGCCCTCGGCTTCGCGCTGCATGCGTGGCTGGCCGCGCCGGCCCCGGCGCCCATGGCCTTCGGCGAGTACACCGCGGCGCTTGCCCGGCAGGAGGTGACGGAGGTGCTGGTGCGCGAGTCGGGCGCCATCGTCACGCTCCGCGACGGCACGCTGCGGGAGGTGCAGGCGCCGATCGC
>DASQNQ010000129.1:0-12209 GCA_035644895.1 Acetobacteraceae bacterium
TCGAGGAAACCGGATTCGAACAGGCCGGAGGGCGGCCGGCCGCGGCCGGCGCCGCCATCCGCACCCCCGTCGGCGCCGCCGTCCGCGCCGCCGTCCGCCCCTCCATCGGCACCCCCGTCGGCGCCGCCATCGCCCGAGAAATTCGACATCCCGTATCCCTTTCCCGTCGCTGAGTTGATCAGGGTGGCAGGCCAGCCTCCGTGAGGTGCCGGCCGTACAACGCGCGCGCGGCCGGGTCCCGGTAGGCGTGCCGCTCGATCAGGCGGCCGACACGGAACTCCGGCTCCAGTCGCATCACCTGTTGCGCGATGCGACGCGCATCCTCCATCTGGCCGAGCGCGGCAGTCGCGGCGGCGGTGAGGCGCAGGTTCGAGGTGTAGTGCGGATTCGCCCGGCAGGAGCGGAGGCCCCAGTGCAGCGCGGCCTCGTACTCCCTGGCGGTGTAGTGGGCGATGGCGCGGAAGTGCTCGTAGCGGAAGATGAAGGGGTCCTCGGGCGAGAGCGCCATGGCGCGCTCGGCGCGCCGGATGGCCTCCGCCGCATCGCCCATCCAGGCATAGGTTGGGCTGCTCCAGAGCCAGGCCTCGGCATCGTTCGGCGCGGCGTCCAGCGCGCGGTCGAGGAGGTAGAGCGCCTCCTCGTAGTCGCGCCGGATGATGGTCTGGGTGTGCCCGAGCAGCGCGAGCGCCCGCGCGTTGCGGAAGTCGTGCTCGATCGCCTTGCGGAGCGCCGCCTCCAGCGCCTCGGCGTCCGCGGCCACGTCCGAGGACCAGCCCTGCCCGATGCGCAGGTGGTACCAGCCCGCGAGCGCCGCATGCGCCGGCGCGTAGGTCGGGTCGAGCGTGATCGCCTGCCGGATCAGCACGCCGGCCTCGTCCAGGGCCCGCCGCTCCAGGCGGAACATCAGGTGCCTGGCGCGCAGCATCAGGAAGTAGGCGCTGATGTCGTCCGGGCGCAGGCGGCTGCGCTGCAGGTCCGCCTCCTGCACCCGCGGCGCGAGGGTGTTGGCGATGGTGGCCGCGATGTCGTCCTGCGCCTCGAACATCGTGGCCTCGACGAGGTCGTAGGTGCGGTGCCAGCGCACCAGCCCGCTCGCGGCCTCGGCAAGCTCGACCGCAAGCCGCACGCGTGCCCCGATGTTCCGCACCGAGCCCGAGGTGACATAGTCCGCCCGCAGCCGCCGCCCGATCTCGGCCAGGTCCGTGGGGGTATCGAGAAGGTGGCGGGTCGAGGAGCTCGAGATGACGATCGGTTCGCGCAGCGCGGCGAGGGTGCCGACAATGCCGTCCACGATGCCCTCCGACACCGCGCCGAGCCGCGCGTCGGGCTCGACGCGGCGGAAGGGCAGCACGGCCACGACGGACACGCCGGGCCCGGCCCGCGGCGCGGCCGGAAGCGAGGGCTGCCCGCGGTCCAGCGGCGCGTCGGCGGGCGCGACCTCCGCCTCCAGGATGTAGCCGCGCCGGGGGAGGGTGCGCAGCATCTCCGACCCGTCGTCGCCGAGGGCGCGGCGAATCTCGACAACGCACTGCGTGATGCTGTCGTCGGTCACGAAGACGCCGGGCCAGATGCTGTCCAGGATCTCCGCGCGGGAGACGAGCCGGCCGGGGTTGCGCAGCAGGAGCAGCAGCAACTCGAAGGTTTTCGGACGGAGGGTCGTCTCCTGTCCGTCCTCGTGCGCGATCACGCCGCGCCGCTCGTCCAGGACGAAGCGGCCGAAGCGCAGCCTTGGCCCAACGGCCGGCTCCGGGGGGGGTACATGCGGCACGGGCCAAAGGTTACGGGAACGTCAACGGACCCGTCGCGCACAAGCCCGCGACGTCAGGCGAAATCACCGGACGCCGCAGATGCCTCAGCGCGCCGGCGGCTGCACCGGGCCGGACGGCTCCGCCTGGCCGGCGGCTCGGCGCGGCACCAGCCGCTCCCGGCCCATCGCCGGGGCGCCGACGATGGTCCACTCCCCGTCCAGGCTGCCATCCGGGTTCAACGTGTAGACGCCGAGGCCCGGCCGGTCCCGCAGCCCGTAGGCCACGCTGATCGTGCGGCCCGAGGCCATGCCAACCCCCTCGATAGTGTCCGCGCCGATCCGCCAGAGGATGCGGAAGGAGGCGAGGCCGGCCTGCTGGATCTGCACCACGCCCGTGTAGGCCGTACCGTCCAGGTTCGTGCCCGTCACGTCGTACAGCCCGCTCTGCTGCGCCCGCGCCGGCGCGGCGAGCAGCAGGAGGCCGAGCAGGAGAAGGCGGCGCATGGCGGGACTCCGCGTAACTGTCGCCGGGAAAGAGCGCGGGGCGGGGCGGGAGGTCAACTACTCGACCACCGCGACCCGCAGCGCGTTGGTGGTGCCGGCCTGGCCGAAGGGCACGCCGGCGGTGACCACGACCTCGTCCCCGCGCTTCACGAAGCCCTCCTGCAGCGCCGCGCGCACCGCCTTGTTCACCACCTCGGTCATGGAGTGCGCCTCCGAGGCGGTGAGGGGATGCACCCCCCAGACCACCGCCATGCGCCGCGCGGTCGCGATGCCGGGCGTGAGGCCGAGGATGGGGCAGTCCGGCCTCTCCCGCGCCACGCGCAGCGTGGTCTTGCCGGTGGCGGTGAAGGTGGCGATCACCTCCGCCTCGATCGTGTGGGCCACCTGGCGCGCGGCGGCGGAGATCGCGTCGGCGGAGGACCGCTCCGGCGCCGGCCGGTTGCCGTCGGTGACCTTCCGCCAGTCCGGGTCCTGCTCCACGCGCGCGACGATGCGGTCCATGATGTTCACCGCCTCGAAGGGGTACTGGCCGGCGGCCGTCTCGGCCGAGAGCATGACGGCATCGGCGCCGTCGAACACGGCCGTCGCGACGTCGGACGCCTCGGCGCGCGTCGGCGCCGGGGCGGTGATCATGCTCTCCAGCATCTGCGTCGCGACCACCACCGGCTTGCCGAGCTTGCGGGCCGCGCGGACGATCTGCTTCTGGATCAGCGGCACCTCCTCCGGCGGGCACTCCACGCCGAGGTCGCCGCGCGCGACCATGACGCAGTCGGCGAGCTCCAGGATCGCGTCGAGGTTCTCGACCGCCTGGGGCTTCTCCATCTTCACCATGATCCAGGCCCGGCCGGCGGCGATGGCCTTGGCCTCGGCCACGTCCTCCGGGCGCTGGACGAAGGACAGGCCGATGTACTCGATTCCCTTCTCCAGCACGAAGTCGAGGTCGGCGCGGTCCTTCTCCGTCAGCGCCGGGATGGGCAGCACCACGTCGGGGACGTTCACGCCCTTCCGGTCCGACAGCGCGCCGCCGACCACCACCTCCGTCTCCAGGTGGTCCTCCCGCTTGCGCGTCACCCGCAGGCGCAGCTTGCCGTCATCCAGCAGCAGCGTGGTCCCGATGCCCGCCGCCTCGATGATCTCGGGGTGGGGCAGGTTGACGCGGCGCACGTCGCCGGGCGTCGGGCTCAGGTCGAGGCGGAAGTTCTGCCCGGTCTGGAGCTGCACGCGCCCGCCCTGGAAGCGCCCGACCCGCAGCTTGGGGCCCTGCACGTCGGCCAGGATGCCGATCGGGCGGCCCACCTTGCGCTCGACCTCCCGGATGATCGCGATCCGGGCGGCGTGGTCCTCATGGCTGCCGTGGGAGAAGTTCAGGCGGAACACATCCGCCCCGGCCCGGTACAGCCGCTCGATCACCTCGGCCGTGGAGGAGGCCGGGCCGAGCGTGGCGATCACCTTGGTGCGCCGGCGGCGGCGGAGCGGGGTGCGACTGGCCATGCGGGCGGGGGTTCCTTCCGGGCGGGGGGCGGGCGCCTCGGCAGGCGCCGGGATGTCGCGCCGCAGCGTCTCGAGCGGCACGTCGAGCGCCCGCGCGACCTGCTCGATCCGGTCGTCGGGCACGCGCTTCCACTGGGATACGGCGGCGGTCGAGATGCCGAGCGCATTGGCAATGCGGGTCACGGCGCCGCGGCGGGCAAGGAGGGCTTCGAGCTGGGGATCGCGCATGCGTGAACTTAAGCAGACTAAGCCGTCCGATCCAAGCTTAGTTTTCTTAAGTTACGATGATGGCGCGGATGTCGTTCACGTTCGTCAGCGTCGGCCCGGTGGTCACCAGGTCGCCGAGACGATGGAACAGCCCGTGGCTGTCGTGCCGGGCGAGCAGCCCGCGCGGGTCGAGCGACGCAGCGCGGGCGCGGGCCAGGGTGTCAGGCGTGGCGATGGCGCCCGCATTCTCCTCCGACCCGTCGATCCCGTCCGTGTCGCCCATCAGCGCCCAGATGCCGGCATGCCCGTCGAGCGCGAGGGCGCAGCCGAGCAGGCATTCCGTGTTCCGCCCGCCGCGCCCGGCACCCTCCGCCCCGATGGTGACGGTCGTCTCGCCGCCCGATAGCAGCAGGGCAGGGGGCCGCACCGGGTGGGCGTGCCGCGCCGCCCCCCTCGCGATGCCCGCGAGCGCGCGGCCCAGTTCGCGCGCCTCGCCTTCCAGCGCATCGCCGAGAATGAGGGGCGTGAGGCCAAGTGCCCTGCCAGCCTCAGCCGCGGCTTCGAGCGCCATCTGGGGCGTGGCGATGAAGCGGTAGTCCGGCTCGCCCAGGCGCGGGTCGCCGGGCTTCGGGCTTTCCTCCGCGGCGCGTGCCAGGTGCCCGGTCACCGCATCCGGCAGGCGCATCCGGTAATGGGCAACCAGCGCCCGCGCCTCGGCGAAGGTGGTGGGGTCCGGCACGGTGGGACCCGAGGCGATGGCGGTCGGGTCGTCGCCCGGCACGTCGGAAATGGCGAGCGTCACCACGCGCGCGGGGTGCGCGGCCACCGCCACCCGCCCGCCGGAGAAGGCCGAGAGGTGCCGCCGGATGCAGTTCATCTCCCCGATCGTGGCGCCGGAGGCGAGCAGCGCCCGGTTCACCGCCATCAGGTCCTCGAGCGTGAGCCCCTCGGCCGGCAGGGTGGTCAGGGAGGAGCCGCCGCCGGACACGAGGAACAGCACCACGTCCTCGGCCGAGAGGCCCTGCACGGCGTCCAGGATGCGGCGGGCGGCGACCGCACCCGCGATGTCCGGCACCGGATGGGAGGCCTCGAGCACCTCGATATGGGAGGTGGGGTGGCCGTGGCCGTAGCGCGTGACCACCACGCCCGAGAGTGGCAGGTCGGGCCAGGCGGCCTCGACCGCCGCGGCCATGACGGCCGCCGACTTTCCGGCGCCGACCACCACCACCCGCCCCCGCTGCGGCTTTGCCGGAAGATGCCGCGCCAGGACGACGCGCGGGTCGGCGCTTGCCACCGCCGCGTCGAAGATCCCTCGCAGTGCGGCGCGCGCCGTGACGTCATCCCAGGCCATGCCCTGTCTCCTTCCCGGCGCGCACTATGGCGGAAGCGCCGCCGAGCGACCATGTGCCGGCCACCGCAACAAACGGAGGGCTTCGAATGCCGGAGATCGACGAGGCGACGCGCACGGAGCTGGAGGCGGCCGCCTTCCGCCGGCTGGTGGAGCACCTGCGCGCGCGCAACGACGTGCAGAACATCGACATGATGAACCTGGCCGGCTTCTGCCGGAACTGCCTGTCGAAGTGGTACCGCGCGGCGGCCGAAGAGCGGGGCATCGGGATGACGGACCCCGAGGCGCGGGAGACGATCTACGGCATGCCCTACAAGGAATGGCAGGCGCTGCACCAGCGGGAGGCGACGCCCGAGCAGAAGGCCAAGTTCGCGGCAACAAATCCCGGGCATTGACCCCCTCGGAGGCGGCTCGTTGCCCGTCCGTGGCATGGCATTGAGCCGGCCCGGGGAACGTGGCACCAGAACCGGCAGGGGACAGTGAGGGGGACCAGGGGCATGAGCGAAGTCCAGGAGGCGGCCGCCAGCCGGCAGCGCCAGGCGGAGTCCGAGGACTCGGAGGTCGGCGGCATCGCCGTCGACCGGCTGCGCTCGATCATTGAGCGTGTCGAGCGGCTGGAGGAGGAGCGAAAGGCGCTGGCCGGCGACATCAAGGACATCTTCTCCGAGGCGAAGAGCGCGGGCTTCGACGTGAAGGTGATCCGCCAGCTCATCTCGCTCCGGAAGAAGGAGCCGTCCGAGGTTGAGGAGCAGGAGTCGCTGCTCGACCTCTACCGCCGCGCACTCGGCATGTAGCGCGCCCGCGGGGCCGGTGCGCGCCGGCCCCGCTTTGCTCAGACCTTCTCGTTGGTGCCGGCGTCGCCATGGTGCGCGCCGAGGCGGTCGAGGATGCCCAGCAGCACGGCGCCGCCCAGGAACACCAGGTGGATCATTACCCGCCAGAACATGGCGGTCGAATCCTGGTCCTCCGCCTGCAGGAAAATTTGCAGCAGGTGGATGGAGGAGATGGCGACCATCGCCGTCGCGACCTTGATCTTCAGGTTGCCGTGGTCCGTCCGCGACACCCAGCGCATCTCCTGCTGGTCGGCCTCCCCCTGCAGCCGGTCCACCAGGCTGTCGTAGGAGGAGAGCGCCACCATGACGATGAGCGATGCGACGAGCGCGCCATCGACCAGGTGCAACATCCCGATCAGCATGGCCGAGTCATCCTTCTCCCAGAAGCCGGTCGTGAGCTCCCAGAGGTCCACCACGAACCGGGCGGCGAAGAGCGCGAGGCCCCACATCAGCCCGAGGAAGAAGACGACGAGCAGGAATCGGCCGGCCAGGATGGCCTTGGCGAGCACGGACAGCATCGGCGGTTCCTCAAGCTGGGCTGGAGCGTCAGGCGCGGCACCCGTGGTCCGGGTTCCATCCGGCGTCACGCATCCTGATCGAGACGGTCTGCCTCGACCGCCGCGCGCGGATCGTGGTCGCCCGTGACCTCGTCCCAGTCATAGCCGAGCTGGGCGGCGAGGTGCCTGAGCAGTCCCTCCCACCGGCGACGATGCTCGAGGTAGATGCGCTCCGCCTCCGCCGCGTCGGGCCGGAGCGCGACGCCGGCGCTGGACAGCCGCGCCCGGGTCCGCGCGATGCGGCTGCCGAGGTCAGGCTGTTCCGCTCCCGGGGCCTCGGCGCGGTCCTGGCGCGCTTCCCCCCGTGCGCGGCGGGAGGCGGCGACCTCGGCCATGACGTGCATCGCCGTCTCCTCCAGCATGGTGAGGGACGGGTGGTCGCAGGCCTCCGGATAGCGGGTGGCGTCGGGAAAGGCACGCAGCACAGCCCCGGTCTCGAGCGCGACGAAGATCATGCGCGGCAGGCCGTCATGCACCTCGATCGGGTGGAAGTACTGCGTCACCGGGTGCTCGACATGGCTCTCGAGCACGGATTGCATGTCGTGCGCCGCATCCGCCAGCACGTCGTCCAGCCCGTGGAACCGGTCGCCCAGGTGCCGGCGCGCGAGCAGCGCGGCCGCGGCATCCGGCCCGCGCCCCGCCTCGTGGAACAGAGCGAGCGCCGCGGCCCGCCGGCGTTCGAGTGCGCCGTTGACGGTCAGGAAGTAGGCGACCGCAAGCGGAATGGTCACGAAGCCGGCCGCCGCCTGCACCAGTGCCACAAGGCGCACTGGCGTGGCGCGGGGCACGATGTCGCCATAGCCCAGCGTGGTGAGCGTGACGCCGCTGTAGTAGACCGCCTGCAGCCAGGGCGGCGCGTCGGCGGCGGCCTCGTCCACCGAGAAGCCGTCCGGCATCCAGGGCAGGTAGATCAGCGCGAAGCCCAGGACGAACAGCCCGACGAGGGAGCCAAGGACCGTGGGCAGCAGCAGGGGCCCGACCCTGTTCAGCATGCGGTGGCGCCGCTTGCGCGGCAGCCGCGCGGCCATGGCCATGGTGGCCCACCAGGCGGCGCGGCTCAGCAGCTCCGAAACCGGGCCCGCGCGCGCACGGGCGTGCAGCACGGTGGCGTAGACTTCGTAGGCGGCAACGACGAGGACGGCGCAGCCGGCCAGCACCGAAAGCAGAGAGGCAGGTGAGGGCAGGGAGCCTCCTTCGCGGTCCGCCTAGAGGAATGCGCCCGCAGGTGCCGGCGCGGGCCCTCAACGGACCCGATCAGGCGCGGTTGCCGGGCGACGTCACGCGCCGTGACCGCCGCCATAGGCGTTGCGCGGCGGCGGGGCCCAGCCCCGCGGGGGCGCCGCCGGCCGGTAGACCTCGACCAGCAGCGGGTGGCACGCGGCCGCGTCGCTCGAATGCTCGGTGCTGCAGTCGCCGCCGGGGCAGGCGGAGAGCGCGCCGATCAACCCGATCTCGGCGAAGAACTCCAGGTGGTCGCCCGGCCGCACGGGGCTTGCCTTCATGAAGTACTGCCCGGTGTCGCGGGTGAATCCCGTGCACATGAAGACGTTCAGCACGTCGTGCACGAGGGGCTCCGCCGCCTCCGTGCCCCGGCCCATGCGCCGCGCCAGGGCGCGGGTCAGGTTCGAGTGGCAGCAACAGTGGTAGTCCTGCCCCGACAGCAGCCGGTGCGTGTAGGGGTCGCAGCGCGTGCCGATCACGTCGTGGACCGACGCGCCCCATTCGTCGAAGCCGTACCAGCCGAGCGTGTCCTCCGTGATCGTCGCCATCGGCCGGAGATGGGGCAGGCAGGACCAGAGCCGGTCCCCTTCCGAGACATGCGTGCCGTGCAGCGCGCGGGTCTTGCCGGAGAAGAAGCGCTCGGAAAGGTCGTCCGCCGCCCAGAGGTTCAGGTCGCCCACCTGCGGCCCCTCGATGCTGACGATGCGGAAGAAGTGCCCGGCCGGCACGTCGAAGCTGCAGGCATCGCGCGGCGGCACGCGCACCTCGTCCACCTTGCGCCAGCCCTCCCGCGCTGCGCGGTAGGCGGCCAGGTCCGGGCGCGGCAGGCTTACGACCGGGTAGCAGATGACGGGCGTGACGGCGCGTCGCGCGCCTGCGTCGGCGGGCTCTGCCACTCTCTGCTGCAAGCGTTCCACGCGCTCCTCCTCGGCTGCAACGGGCCGCAGCGTAGCGGCCCGGGCGGGCCGGGTGCAGTCGGCACGGTTCCGTCAACAAAGCCATGGCATGCCGGTTCGACCAGACCGTTCCAGAGGCCAGGCACATGACCGAGCAGACCGCCCGCTGCGCGACCCGGGATGACGAGCCACGCGAGCTCATGGCGCTCGCCGCCGAGTGCCGGCTGGCCGCGCACCGCGCCCGGCTCCCGATCGTGACCTCGGAGCTGCTGGACCGCGCGCGGCACTACGAGGAGCGCGCGAGCGCAGCCGTCGCGAACAGGTAGGGGCCGCTACCGCCCGAGGCTGCCGCCGCCCGTCGCTGTGCCGGGCACGCCGCTGCCGCCGAGGGCGCTGCCGCCGGCCGGGCTGCGGTCCGCCGGTGCCGGAGCCAGCCCACCGCCTGAGCCCAGGGCGCCGCCGGCGCTCGGAGGGTCGATCCGGGGCAGGTCGGGCCGCGCCGCGTCGCGTTCCGTGCGGCCACCGGCGCCACTTCGAGCGGTGGCCTGCGCATCCGTCCCACCCTGCTCCGCGGCCATGCCCGAGGTCGGGCCGCCCAGGCCAGGCGAGGTGCCGACGCCGCCGCTGCCCCCGATTTGCGCGCCAGCCGGCCCGGCAAGCACGAGGGCCGCCGCCGCCGCCAGGATCAACCGCATGGCCACTCCTCCTCTCGGTTCACGTCCGAAGGGACGCGCCGGAGGTGTCCTGGGTTGCCCTCAGCTCCCCTTGGCTGCTTTCGCGGCCGCCGAGAGCCGGTCCAGCATGCCGAGCACGACCGCGCCGGCCAGGAACATGCCGTGGATCGCCAGCGCCCAGAGAACGGTGCGGTCGTCGTGCTGGCCCACCTCCATGAAAATCTGCAGCAGGTGGATCGAGGATATGGCGATCAGCGCGGAGGCGAGCTTCACCTTCAGGTTGCCGGGATCGATCGTCGTCACCCAGGAGGACTTACGCTCCGCCTCGTCCTGGGTCAGACGGGAGACGAGGCTGTCGTATGATGAAACCGCGACAGTGACGACCAAGGCCGCGATGAGCGCGCTGTCCAGGAGGTGGAGCAGTGCGATGAGCATCGTGGTGTCCGGCGCCGTGAGTACGTCCGCCGCGAACTTCACCAGCTTCAGGACGAAGCGTACCGCGAAAACCGCCAGCGCGACGGCCAGCCCGACATAGAACACCACCAAAATCCACCGGCTCGCCAGGATGGTCCTGTCCAGAATCGATCCCATCGCGTGCTCCCCCACCTGCCTCCCATGTGCCAAGAGAGGCGGCCGAGGAAAAGGAGGCTGGTGAGGGCATGGCGATCCGGCGCATCGCGGAGGAGGGGCGCCTTTCGGGCGCGGTGGCGGCGGGCGGCCTCGTCTGGCTCGCCGGGCAGGTGGCGGACGACACATCCCTGGATGCCGAAGGGCAGACGGCCGACATCCTCCGCCAGATCGACGCCCTGCTGGCCGAGGCAGGAGTGACCAAGCGAAATCTTCTATCCGTCACGGTCGTGCTGGCCGACATCGCCGACGCCCCGGCCATGAACCGCGCCTGGGATGCCTGGCTTGACCCGTCGGCCAAGCCCGCCCGGATGACGATCCAGGCTCCGCTCGTGGACCCCTCCTGGCGGGTCGAGATCACCGGGGTCGCGCTGGCCGCATGAGGCCGCGGCGCCGCCTGGGGCTCTGGGCACGTTCGGTCGTCACCTTCTCGACCGTGGGGTATGGCGACATCCGGCCATATGACGACGGCATCCGCGTGCTGGCCAGCATCCAGGTCATCACCGGCCAGTTGCTGCTGCTCTTCGGCTTCGCCGAGATCATGCGGGCCCGCAAGTCCGGCGCGGAGGTCAAGGATCCGCGCGGCCATGGGCCCGCCGGGTAGAGGTCGCGCTTCCGCCGCATTGTCCGACCATTATCGGCCTCGTGACCGGGCTGGGCTGGCGGGGGCCACGCCTCCTTGATCGGAATGAAACGCACCCGGGTGCTATGGGGCGTGTAACGCGGACGTTCGGGACGGGTGACAATGGACTACTGGCGCGGCAAGCGGGTTCTTGTGACGGGCGGGGCCGGTTTCCTCGGAAGCGGCCTGTGCCACACCCTGGCGGCGGCCGGCGCGCGCGTCGTGGCGCTGGACGCCATGGTGCCGGATGGCGGCGCGAGCCCCCTGAACCTCGAGGGCAGCAACGTCCTGCTCGTGCGCGGGGACATCCGCGATGCGGAGCTGCACTCGCTCTGCCAGGGCATCGACGTGCTGTTCAACCTGGCGGCGCAGACGAGCCACATGGGCGGGCAGCGCGACCCCGTCTCCGACATCGCGATCAACGCGGTGGCCCAGGTGCGCCTGATCGGCGTGATGCGCGAGGTGGCGCCGAAGGCCACCGTGGTCCACGCCTCCACCCGGCAGTTCTACGGGCGGCCGCAGTACCTGCCGGTGGACGAGAAGCACACCGTCAACCCGCCCGACTCGAACGGCGTCTCCAAGTGGGCGGGCGAGCAGTACTGGCTGCTGGAGAACCGGGTGCATGGGCGCCCCGTCGTCTCGCTCCGACTGACCAACTGCTACGGGCCGCGGCTGCGCATCAAGGATGCCCGCCAGACCTTCCTCGGCATCTGGATCCGCCGCGTGCTGGAGGGCGAGCCCTTCGAGGTCTGGGGCGGCGAGCAGCTCCGTGACCTGACCTACCTCGACGACGTGACGGACGCTTTCCTGCGCGCGGCGCAGCATGCGGCGGCGCCGGAGGCGGCCGGCCGCGTGTTCAACATCGGCGGCGGCCCGCCCATCCGGCTGATCGACCTGGCGGAGCGCCTGGTCGCGGCCAATGGCGGGCGGGGCGAGTTCATGCTGAAGGAGTTCCCGGCCGACCGCGCCGCCATCGACATCGGCTCCTACGCCGCGGACGACCGCGCCTTCCGTGCCGCCACCGGCTGGTGGCCGCGCGTGGACATCGAGGAGGGGCTGCGCCGTTCGCTGGAATGGTACCGTCCCCGCCTCGCCGAATACACCGCCTGACCCGCAGGACCGCACATCCATGAACGCACCCGTCGTCACCGTCCCGCAGGCCGACCCCGGCGCGGGCTACCGCGCCCAGAAGGCCGAGATCGACGCCGCCGTCGCCCGCGCGCTCAACTCCGGCTGGTACATCCTGGGCAAGGAGGGCGAGGCCTTCGAGCGGGAATTCGCCGCCTGGCTCGGCACCGCCCGCGCGGTGGGCTGCGCCAACGGCACGGACGCGCTGGCGCTGATCCTGCGCGGCCTCGGCATCGGCGAGGACTGCACGGTGGCCACCGTCTCCCACACCGCGGTCGCCACGGTGGCGGCGGTGGAGATGGCGGGGGCGGTGCCGCTGCTGCTCGACATCGACCCCGACACCTACACCATGGA